>NZ_JBFAYF010000016.1:0-156719 GCF_040681165.1 Actinoplanes sp. NPDC051851
GCCACCCCCCCCCCCACCCCCCGCGGGGTGGGTCGGTGGTGCGCCGGGCCCCCCCACCCCCACCCCCCCCCCCCCACGCCGTGGGGGGTCAGAGGGCGTCGAGGGTGCGGCCGCTGACCAGGACGGTCAGGACGCGGCCGGTGACGTTCGAGGTGGGGACGAAACCCTCCTGGCGGGAGTCTTCGGAGACCGAGCGGTGGTCGCCGAGCAGGTAGAGGTCGCCGGCGGGCACGGTGACCGTGGCGCACTCGGTTCCGGGCTCGTCGGCCTGCGCGAACAGGTAGGGCTCGTCCAGCGCGACGCCGTTGCGGTAGACCCGGCCGCCCTGGCAGGAGATGGTGTCGCCGGGGAGGCCGATGACCCGCTTCACCAGGGTGCGCGTGGTCCCGGGCCAGGTGAACGTGATGACATCGCCGTGGTCGACGCCGGTGGCGCGGAAGGCGACCCGGTCGACCACGTAGCGGTCGAGGATCTCGTAACCGGGCTGCATGCTGCCGGAGAGGACGACGTCGACGGTGAGCACGTACTGGTTGACCAGCGCGCCGCCGAGGACGCCGAGCACCCCGACGAGCGCGACCCGCCGCCGGATCCGGACGACGCGGGGGAGTGCGTTGCGGCGTTCGAGCCGGACCGCGCGCAGACCACCGGCGGCCCAGCGCACCGCCTCCCAGCTCCCGGTGGTCTGATGGAATTCGGCCAGGATCGCCTCACCCCACTCGCTGCCGCCCTCCCGGCGCCGGCGCACGGCGAAGGTCAGGACGGCGTGCGCGAGGCGGCGGAAGTCGACTTTGAATGGCCAGACCGGGCGGGGCGTCGGTAGCTGTCGGATCCTGATTATTCCGCCGGCCCTCGGCGACCAGCTGTGATCACCGTGACCATGGCAGATAACCCTACTGAAATTGTAGGGTTACAGGAGTCGCGTTCAAGATCAACAGCGAGGGTGTCATGTCGCACGCGGAACACGCCGTCTGGCAGCAGGAACGTCGCCGGGCGGTGACCGGGGCCACCGGGAACCTGGCCCTCGTGGAGACCCGTTGGGGTGCCGTCGATCCGGCCGCCGCGCTCGACGGGCAGCCGTCCACGGTGACCGCCACCACGCTGAAGCGCCGCGACCCGATGACCGGAAACGATCAGCACGGGGTGCGGCTCTGGGATGCCGACTCGCCGGCGATCCGGCACTTCGAGCGGATCGAGACGTACGACTACGACCCGGCCTGGGTGGTCGAGGCGCGGTACACCGACGTGGACGACGCGCGGAAGGTGCCGTTCCAGCACGCCCAGGACGCCGGTTTCACCCGCGACCTTCCCGTCCCCGGTGACCTGCACCTCAGCCTGGGTGGCCGGGATTACACGCTGAGCGCCTTCGACGACGACGGCACGCTGCTCCTGGTCTTCGGCGACCCCACGAACGGCGTCGACACCTACGGCTCCGGCCGCTTCCTCTTCGTGGAGCGCGCGCCCGGTCAGGTGACGGTCACCCTCGACTTCAACCGGGCCTTCGTGCCGCCGTGCGGGTTCTCGTCGCACTACAACTGCCCGCTTCCGCCACCCCAGAACCGGCTCGCCCTCCCGGTTCACGCGGGGGAGAAGCGCCCGGTCTTCCAACCCGGGTTCGACCACTAAAACCTGAACTTACCGAAAAACGGAGATAAATCCCCCATGAAGCGACGGGTCCTTCTTCAGACTCTGGTGGCAGGCAGCCTGGCCGGAGTCCTCGCGGCCTGCGGTGACAAGGACAGCGGCAGCTCCTCGGCCGACAGCAAGGACGCGATCATCCAGATCGGCTCGGTCTACGAGCCGCAGAACCTGGACAACACCGCCGGCGGCGGACAGGGCGTCACCGAGGCGCTCAACGGCAACGTCTACGAGGGCCTCTTCGTGCTCACCGACGCCGGTGCCGTCGAGCCGCTGCTCGCCAAGGACCAGAAGGTCAGCGACGACGGCCTCACCTACACGTTCACCCTCCAGCCGAACGTGAAGTTCCACTCCGGCAAGGCGCTGACCTCGGCGGACGTCAAGTTCAGCATCGAGAAGGTGACCGGCGACGACTCCAAGGCGGCCCGCAAGAGCTACTTCGCCGGGGCGATCAAGGAGATCACCACGCCGGACGACTCCACCGTCGTGGTCACGCTCAAGCAGCGGTCCATCTCGTTCGTCTACAACCTCAGCTACATCTGGGTGCTGAACTCGGCGGCGACCGACTTCGCCACCGCCGCGGACGGCACCGGGCCCTACCAGCTCGGCGACTGGAAGCGCGGCTCGACGCTCGCCGTGAACCGCTTCGACGGCTACTGGGGCACCGCCGCGAAGAACGCCGGCGCGGTCTTCCACTACTTCACCGACGCCACCGCGCTCAACAACGCGCTGCTCACCAACGCGGTCGACGTGGTCACCAGCGAGCAGAGCCCGGACGCGCTCGCCCAGTTCAGCGGCAACTCGTCGTACACGGTGAACAACGGCAAGTCGACCACCAAGCTGCTGCTCGCGTTCAACGACAAGGTCGCGCCCTTCGACAAGGTCGAGGTGCGCCAGGCGGTCAGCCAGGCGATCGACGACGCGAAGCTGCTGAACTCGATCTGGGGCGACTACGGCACGCTGATCGGCTCGATGGTCCCGCCGAGCGACCCGTGGTACGAGGACCTGACCTCGGTCAACGCGTACAACGTGGAGAACGCGAAGGCGCTGCTGACCAAGGCCGGCTTCCCGAACGGGTTCACCTTCACGCTGGACACCCCGAGTTACGACCCGCACCCGACGGCCGCCACGTTCATCAAGTCGGAGCTGGCCAAGGTCGGCATCACGGTGAACATCAACACCATCACCGCCGACGAGTGGTACACGAAGGTGTACCAGAAGCACGACTTCGCGGCGACGCTGCAGGAGCACGTCAACGACCGGGACGTGGTCTGGTATGCCGACCCCACCTTCTACTGGGGCTACGACAATAAGCAGGTCACCTCGCTGATCGATCAGGCCGAGCAGGCGAAGACCACCGACGAGCAGGCTACGCTGCTCAAGCAGGCCAACAAGATCATCGCGACCGAGGCGGCCAGCGACTGGCTCTACCTCTACCCGCAGATCGTGGTCGCCTCGTCCAAGCTCTCCGGCTACCCCGTCAACGGCCTCAACGCCCAATTCTTCGCGTACGGAATCACCAAGGCCTGATGCTCCACTACCTCGTGCGGCGGACAGCGATCCTGATCGGGTCGCTGTTCCTCGCTGCCGTGGCACTGTTCGTGCTGCTCCGGCTCCTGCCCGGGGATCCGGCCAACGCCCTGCTCTCGGTCGGTGCGACCGCCGAGCAGATCGAGGCCGCCCGGCGGGACCTGGGCACGGACGGGCCGCTCTGGTCGCAGTTCCTCTCCTGGCTCGGCGACGTCTTCTCGCTGAACCTGGGGAAGTCGCTGATCAGCACGCTGCCGGTGGGCCCGGAGATCATCGCCCGGCTGCCGGTCACCGTCCCGCTCACGCTGGCCGCTTTCGTGCTGGCGGTACTGGTCGCGGTCCCGGTCGGCGTGCTCGCCGCGGCGCGCGCCGATCGCTGGTACGGCCCGGTGATCAACGCGATCGCGCAGCTCGGCATCGCCGTACCGGCCTTCTGGGTCGGTCTGCTCCTGATCACCGTCTTCGCGCTCAACCTCCAGGTCCTGCCGGCCGGTGGCTTCCCCACCGATGGGTGGTCCGATCCGGTCAATGCCAGCCAGTCGCTGGTCCTTCCGGTCGTCACGGTCGCGCTGGTCATGTCCGCTTCCCTCATCCGGTACGTACGGACGGCCACCCTCGAAGTGCTCGGGGCGGACTATCTGCGTACCGCCCGCGCGCTGGGCTCCTCGCCGCGCCAGGCGATGTGGCGCCACGGTCTGCGCAACGCGGCCGTGCCGGTCGTCGCCGTGCTCGCCATGGAGCTGGCCACCACGTTCCTCGGCGCGGTCGTGGTGGAGAGCGTCTTCGCCCTGCCCGGCCTCGGCAGCCTGCTGGTCCGCGGCATCAGCCAGCACGACTACCCGATCGTCCAGGGCGTCATGCTGGTCAGCACCGCGACGGTGCTGTTCGTCGGCTTCCTGGGCGACGTCACGCAGCGCCTGATCGACCCGCGGCTGCGTGCCTCATGATTCTTTTGAAGAAGCGTTCGCTTCATCTGATCATCGGGCTCACGCTGGTGCTGATCATCGCGGGCGCGGTCGTCGTCTCCTACCTCTGGTTGCCGTTCGCGCCGGACGACACCTCCGGCGGGCGGCTCGCCCCGCCGGGTGGCGACCACCTGCTCGGCACCGACAAGCTGGGCCGGGACCTCTTCACCCAGCTGCTGATCGGCGGCCGCATCGCGCTCGGCACCGGCCTCGGCGCGGTCGCCGTCGGCGGCGTGCTCGGTGTGACCTTCGGCCTGCTCGCCGGCTTCGCCACCCGCTGGCTCGACGACGCCGCCGCGGTCACCCTGGACATTCTGATCGCCTTCCCCACCCTGCTGCTCGCCATGCTGATCGTGGCCGGCACCGGCGCGTCCCTCGGCACCGCGATCCTGGCGATCGGCCTGGCCATGGCCGCCGTGGTGGCCCGCCTCACCCGGGTCCTGGTCAAGCAGGTGCTGTCCCGGGACTACATCACAGCCGCCCGGATCGCCGGGGTCTCCTGGCCGCGGATCGTGCTCAGCCACGTGCTCCCGAACATCGCCCCGGTCGTCCTCGTCAACCTGGCCCTCCAGGCCGGACTGGCCGTCCTCGCCGAGGCCAGCCTCTCCTACCTGGGCCTGGGCACCCCACCCCCGAACGCCTCCTGGGGCCGGATGCTCTACGAGGCCCAGGCCACCGTCCTGACCTCGCCGGTGGCCGCGCTCGCCCCCGGCATCGCGCTGGTCGCCCTGGTGGTCGGCGTCAACCTGACCGCGGACGGCCTGCGCGACCTGACCGACCCGACCCGGCGGAGGACGCGATGACCCTGCTCGCCGTGGAGGGCCTCACCCTCCGCAACACCGCCGGAACGACGCTGGTCGACGACGTCTCCTTCACCGTGTCGCCCGGCGACCGGACCGGCCTGATCGGCGAGTCCGGCTCCGGCAAGTCGCTGACCGCGCTCGCCGTGATGGGCCTGCTCCCACCCGCTATCACGGCCACCGGAACGGTCCTGCTGGACGGCGCCGACATGATCCGCGCCCCACGCGGCCGCGGCGACGTCGCCACGGTCGTCTTCCAGGAACCGCTGACCGCGCTCGACCCGCTGATGACGGTCGGCCGCCAGATCGGCGGCCCGCTGCGCCGCTGGCAGGGCCTGCGGGGCGACGCGGCGAAGGCGGCCGTGCGCGAGGCCCTTTCCGAGGTACGCCTGACCGACACCGATCGGATCGCGCGCTCCTACCCGCACCAGCTCTCCGGCGGCCAGCGGCAGCGCGTGGCGATCGCGATGGCGCTGGTTTGCCACCCCCGCCTGCTGATCGCCGACGAGCCGACCACCGCGCTCGACGTCACGGTCCAGGCCGAGATCCTGGAGCTGCTGGACCGCCTGGTCACCGAACGGGGCACCGCCCTGCTCTTCATCACGCACGACCTTCCGGTGGCGGCCCGGGTGATCCACGGAACCCACGTGATGCGCCACGGCCGGATCGTCGAATCCGGACCCGTCGCCGGCCTCCTGTCCGATCCCGAACACGAGTACACCCGGACGCTCGTCGAGGCCGCCCGGCGATTCGATGCCGCTTTGGAGAACACCCGCCGTGAGTGACCATCCGATCCTCGAGGCCGACCGGGTGGGATTCGCCTACCGGGGCGGCGCGGCGGCGCTGACCGACGTCTCCCTCGCGGTGCATCCCGGCCGCAACGTCGCCCTGGTGGGCGAGTCCGGCGCGGGCAAGACCACGCTGCTGCGCCTGCTGCTCGGCCTGGCCCGCCCGACCAGCGGCGAGATCCGCTTCTCCGGCACCGTGCTGAACCGGTCAGGCCTGCGGGACTACCGCCGCGCCGTGCAGGCCGTCTTCCAGGACCCGTACTCGTCGCTGGACCCGCGACAGCGGATCGCCCGGATCGTGGCCGAGCCGCTGCGGGGCCTCGGCCTCGGCGCCGACCCGGCCCGGGTGGCCGAGGCCCTCGACGCGGTCGGCCTGCCCGCCGACGCGGGATCGCGGTACCCGCACGAGTTCTCCGGCGGCCAGCGGCAGCGCATCGCGATCGCCCGCGCCATCGTCTGCCACCCGCGCCTGATCCTCGCCGACGAGCCGGTCAGCGCCCTCGACCTGACCACCCGCGTCCGCATCGTCGACCTGCTCGCTTCCCTCTGCGCCGACCGCGACCTGACCATCCTGCTGGTCTCGCACGACCTGGGCGTGGTCGCCGAGCTCTGCCAGGAGACCGCGGTCCTGGAACACGGCCGCCTGGTAGAGCAGGGCGAGACGGGTCAGGTGCTCGGCGCTCCTTCCCATCCGTACACGAAAAAGCTCTTGGAAAGCGTGCCCCGCCTGCCCTGACACGCGTGCGCATCGTCGAACCGCTCACCTCGCTCGGCGCCGAGCGAAACCTGATCATCCTGCTGGTCTCACACGACCAGGGCGTGGTCGCCCGGCCAGCTGTGGCCGCCGCACCCGCTGTCCGATGTCGACACGTCGCCGCCGATCTGGACTGCCCCGTCGACTGAGCCGCCGCTGCGTTTGGCCCGCCAGCCGCCGAATCGCCGGGCCAGGGCACGCCAGCGCGGCGCCCACAGGATGCGAACCCGCCATGCGCAGCCATCGATGCCGGTCACGGCGGCTGTCTACCGCGGCTTCATCACGACGATCGGGCACGGCGGCCCGGGCGATTTCGGCGGCGCGGGCCCCTACTACCCGTCTCTGTCGTCGCGCAGGCGGGGACCGGTTGTCCCTGGATGAGCTGGGCGTTCATCAGGGCGGGCGGGGCGCGCAGGATCGGGGCATGGATGAGATGGATCTGCGGGGGAAGCTTGCCGTCGTCACCGGGGGCAGTGATGGGATCGGGCTCGGGCTGGCGCGGAGGCTGGTGGGCGCCGGGGCCGAGGTGATCCTTCCGGTGCGTGACGCGGTGAAAGGGGCGGCGGCGCTGGAGCGGATCGGGCCCGGCGCGTCGTTGCGGACGCTCGATCTGGCCTCGCTGGAGTCGGTGGCGGCGCTGGGGGAGCGGCTGAACGCCGAGGGGCGGCCGATCGACATTCTGATCAACAACGCCGCGGTGATGACGCCGCCGAAGCGGCGGAGCACGGTGGACGGGTTCGAGCTGCAGTTCGGGACGAACTATCTGGGGCATTTCGCGCTGGTGGCGCGGATCCTGCCGCTGCTGATCGCCGGGAAGGCCCGCGTCACCACCCAGACCGCGCTGGCGGCGGCCATGGTGAAGGGGATGAACTGGGGGGATCTCCAGTTCGAGCGCGGGTACCGGGCCTGGCCCTCCTACGGGCAGTCGAAGCTCGCGGCGATGATGTTCGGGCTGGAGCTGGACCGGCGGAGCCGGGCGAACGGGTGGGGGATCGTCAGCAACGTGGCCCATCCCGGCTTCGCCCGGACCAATCTGCAGAACGGGTCGCCGTTCGATGTGCCGTTCCGGATTCTCGCGCCGCTCGGCTGGCCGGTGCAGCGGGTCGAAGGGGGTCTGCGGCCCGCACTCTACGCCGCGACCAGCCCCGATGCCGAGGGTGGGCGGTTCTATGGGCCGCGCGGGCTCGGGCACCTGACCGGGGCGCCGGTCGAGGAGAAGCTCTACCGCGGCGCGCGTGATCTCGAGGAGGCGAGCCGTCTGTGGGACGCCTCCTCGGAACTGGCCGGGGTCGTGTTCAGCCGATCGTGAGCGGGGTGCCGCGCCGCCAGACGGTGCACAGGTTCAGGGTGTCGTCGATGCGGGTGGTGGGGTCGCCGTCGACGAGCAGCAGGTCGGCGCGGAGGCCGGGGGCGATGCGGCCGCGGTCGGTGAGGCCGAAGCGGCGGGCCGGGGTGGCGGTCGCCGCGCGGAGGGCCTCGGCCGGGGTGAGGCCGGCCCGGACCAGGTAGCGCAGCTCGTGGTGGACGCTCGCGCCGTGCGCCACCCCGGCCATGAACGGCAGCGGGAACGGGGCGGCGTCGGTGCCGACGAGCAGGTCGACGCCGGCGTCGTGCAGGGCCTTGACCGAGGCGAGCACGTCGGCCAGGCGGCCCTGGGGGTAGCGGTCGTAGCTGCCGCGCAGCAGGGTGGTCCACGCCTCGCCGAGGCGAGGGCCGACCCGGGGGTCGTCGGCCAGGTCCGCCGCGGTGATGCCCATCATGGAGGCGTTCAGGACGACGCACGGGGTGACGAAGGCGCCGGACGCGGCGATCGCGGCGATGATGTCGGCGGTGTGCGGGCGGTCCATGAAGAGGTGGGCGAGGCCGCCGATCCCGGCGTCGACGGCCATCCGGGTCGCGTCGACGGTGAGGGTGTGCGCGACGGTGAGCATGCCGAGCCGGTGCGCCTCGGCCACGCCGGCGTCGAGGGTGGCCTGGTCGAGCATGGGGATGCCGGGGTGGCCCTCGACGGAGCCGTCGTCGACCATGAACTTGATGTAGTCCGAACCCGCCTCGACCAGCCTCGGTACGAAACCGGCGGCCTCCTCGGGGGTGGTGGAGAACGGCATCAGGGGCATGGGGCCGTCCGGTGCGGGGCCGCCGAACTCGAAGTCGTCGGGGATCAGCTCGCTGGGGTGCCCGCCGGGTGGGGTGATGCCGAAGCCGGCCGAGCGGACGTCGGCGAGCGTGTCGTCGCCGGTGATGTGGGAGCGGTTGTCCCGGGTGTTCGTGCCCTGCATCTCGAGCTCGGTCGTGACGCCGAACCGCAGGGCGGTCGCGAGGGTGCCGTCGGAGCTGTGCGTGTGCGCGTCGATCAGGCCCGGCAGCAGGGTCGCGCCCGTGCCGTCGATGATCTCGGCGCCGGCGGGTGGTGTCCCGCCGACCGCCGCGATCCGGGTGCCGTCGATGACGACCGTGGTGGCGTCGAGCGCCTTCTCGCCGTCGAAGACGCGCACGTTGGTGATGGCGGTGGTCATGGTGCTACCTCGATCCGATGGTGCCGTCCGTGTCATCTCGAACATTAATGACACGGTGCAGATGCATGCAACTTTGCATGTATGTGTGCTGCGGCACGCTATGCGCTAGGGTAGCGGGGTGACCAGCGAGAGTGTGGGCGAACGGGAATTGTTGGACGCGGTGGGCGGCGCCTTCGCCCGGATGCGCCGGCGGACGATGCAGGCCCCGGTCAACCCGCCGCCCGGCCGCAAGGACCTGACCCGCAACCTGGTGCTCAACCTCGTCGAGGAGGCGGAGGCGGACGGCCGGGAGATGACCGTCGGCGGCCTCGCCGACCATCTGATGGTCGACCCCTCGGTGGCCAGCCGGATGGTCACCGACTGCATCGCCAACCGCTATCTCGTCCGGGCCGCGTCCCAGCACGACGGCCGGCGCACGGTCGTCCTCTTGACCGAGGACGGCCGTGCGCTGCTCGACCGGTTCCGTCAGCAGTACCGGCAGGCCTTCGAGTTCGTCACCGCGGACTGGCCGGCGGGTGAGCGGCTGGAGCTCGCCCGTCTGCTCGTCAAGTACGCGGAGAGCGCCTCCCGCCTGCCATTGATCACGGAGCCCTAGTTGCGGGTCCAGAGCTGGTTGGTCGCGGAGGAGCACGTCCAGAGGACCAGTTTGGTGCCGTTGGTGGTGCCGGCGTTGTAGGCGTCCAGGCACTTGCCGGACGCGACGCCGACGATCGAGCCGTCGCTGTTGAGGGTCCACTGCTGGTTGGTGCCGCCGTTGCAGTCCCAGATGACGACCGTGGTGCCGTTGGTGGTGCCCGCGCCGTAGGCGTCCAGGCACTTGGACTCGTTCACCACCAGGCGCTTGTCGGAGTACGCGACCCAGGTCTGGTTCTCGGCGCCGGAGCAGTCCCAGAGCTGGGCCTGGACGCCGTTGCTGATCGAGTCCTGGTTGATGTCGAGGCACCGGCCGGAGCCGTTGCCCTTGATCTCGGTGCCGGCGGCGCCGGGCAGCGGGCGGACGGCGACGGCGTCCAGGTCGGGCGCCCAGGCCGACGCGTTGCTGACCGTGATGGTGTTGGTGGTCGCCTTGCGCAGCGAGACCACCACCGTCACGGTGCCGGGGGTGGACCAGGAGCCGGTCGGCGGGAAGGCGACCACGGTCGGCGTCGCGCCGTTGACCCGGACGGTCGCGGTACGGGCGGTGCTGTCGCCGTTGACGTACGCGATGGTGGCGGTCGCCGGGCCGGTCGCCGCGCCGGTCACGCCGGTCAGGGTGAGCGTGCCGCCGTTGCCGACGCCCCCGACGAGGGTGCCGCCGGAGCAGGCGGTGCAGCTCGCCGTGGCGGCGCCGCCCGCGAGGGTGCCCGCCTCGGCCTCGTACGTGGTGCTCGCGGACTCGGTGCCGGCGACGGTGAGCAGGACCGCCTCGCCGGCCGGGACGCTGGTGCTGTAGCTGGTCGCCGCCGTGGTGGAGGAGCCGGCCCAGACGTCGCGGACGGTCGCCGACGCGGTGGTCAGGCCGAGGTCGGCCCAGCGCACGGTCATCGTCGCGGCCGAGGTGGTGCGGTTGAGCAGGACCACGGCGCGCTTGCCGCTGCCGGTGAGCACCTTGGCGTACGTCTGCCGCCCGGTGGTGTCCTCGGCGACCTTGACCGCCTGGGCGCCGAGCGGGTCCTGGTCGACGGCGAGCATCTCGGCGTTGCCGAGCAGCGCGGCGGTGGAGCTGGACATGGTGGCCAGGTTGTTCCCGGCCAGCAGCGGCGCGCCGGAGATCGCCCAGAGGCTCAGGTGGGTGCGGTTCTGCGCGGCGGTCAGCCCGGTCATGCCGACCATCAGCATGTCCGGGTCGTTGACGTAGCCGGTGTGCTGGAACGTCGGGTGCTGCGCCTGGTCGAAGTTGGCGAAGACGCGGGACATCGTCGGGCTCTCGCCGTAGTAGATGATGTCGGTGCTGGTCCGCCACATCGGGGCGATGCCGGTGCCCCAGGTCCACGGCCGGTTGTATCCCCACTCGCAGACCGAGAGCACCATCTGGTGGCCGGTCTGCGCGGTGGCCGCGGCGATCGCGTCGCTGATCTGGGTGTACTGGGTCTGCGCGTCGAGGCCCTCGACGTAGCCGCCGCACCAGTCCACCTTGACCATGTCGTACCCCCACTGTTCGAACAGGAGCATGTCCTGGTCGTAGTGGTCCTCGCTACCGGTGCCGGCGTAGGCGGGCACGGTGGACGGCGTCGGGTAGTAGTAGCCGCAGCCGTCGTGGCCGGCGTCGGTGTAGATCCCGGCCTTGAGGCCCTTGCTGTGGATGTAGTCGGCGATGGCCTTCATGCCGCCGGGCCACTGGTCGGTGTCGACGGTGATGTTCCCGGAGCTGTCCCGGGCGCCCTTCCACCAGCCCTCGTCGATGTTGATGTAGTCGTAGCCGGCGGCGGCCAGACCGCTGGAGACCATGGCGTCGGCCTGCGCCTTGATCACGTCGTAGTCGATCTCGCCGAAGAAGGCGTTCCAGCTGGCCCAGCCGAGGACGGGCGGGGCGACGGCGACCTGGTTGGTGGTGACGGCGGCCGGCACCAGGGCGGGTGCCTGGCCGGCGCCGAGGGCCACGAGGGCGGCCGCGGCGACCAGCAACAGGGGTTGAACGGCGGCCAGCAACCGGCGCCGGTGATGCGAGCGGAGCATGGACGAACTCCCTCAAAAGACGTTTGTTAGCGTTAACAACAAGGGGTGCATCGGTGCCGGGGCAGGGGAGGGCGGGATCCCGGCATGTGTTACGCCGACGTTAAGGGCGGAGATTACGCGGTCCCGGGCGAAATATCCACGATCTTCGCTGTGAGTACTTTTCAATCACTTGACTTACGAAATGCGGGAGGATTGACTCAGATCGACCCGAGGAGGCACGCATGCAGGACAGGGTTCCCGTCGAGGAGCTGCTGAGCACCGCCGAGCTGCAGGTCGGCGCCGGGCGGACCGCCTGGCGGCACGTGCACGCCGAGTACGTGGACGTCGTCGACGACATCCTGGCTACCCTCGCACCGAGCGGCCCGTACGCGTACACGATCAGCCCGCGCCTGGAGGAGGGCCGCCAGGTCCCGACCCAGCGGATCGTCACCACCTACGACGAGATCGCCGCCACCTACCGCGACATGCACCGGTTCGCCGCGGTCGTCGAGATCCGGCCGATGACCGAGATCGGCGGCTCGTGGTACACGTTCATCTCCGGGGTCGGCCGGGGCCGGGACAAGAACACCGGCGCGGAGAGCGAACGGCCGACCATCGTGCTCTTCCCGACGATGGGCTCCGGCGGCATCACCGGTGAGCTCTTCTGGGGCCGGACCCGGCGCGACACGATGCCCGGCGACCCGGCCGAGGGACCGCTCGCCGCCCGGTTCGCGGTCGGCCGGGTGCAGCAGCGGCTGATCGGCGCGCTGCGCGAGGGCGACGTGCCGGCCGCGGTCGCGCTCGCCCACCCGGAGATCCAGACCGGACTCCGGGACTACGTACGGGAGACCGGCACCCTCGCCGCCCTGCACACCGCCGACGGGCTGCGCGAGCACCTCGCCGCGTTCACCGGCCGGTTCGAGGTGCTCTCCCTCGACGTGGTGCAGCGGCACACCGACGACTGGTTCTTCTTCCACGAGCTGCGCTGGCGCGTCCGGGACCGGGAGACCGGAGCCGTCCGTGTCCACCACACCGCCGAGTACGGGGAGGTGGACGCGGACGGCCGGATCGTCGCCTACATCGGGCACGGCACCGATCAGGCGGCGGCGAGCAGCTCCCGCTCCAGCCGGTACCCCTCCGGGTCGTAGGCGGCACCGGCCTCGGTGTAGACCTGCGCGCCCACCCCGCCGGGCCAGGCGCAGACGCCCCGGGAGACGAAGTGCACCCAGTCGGCGTGCACCGCGTCGGCGAGGGACTGCGGCGGGTTCGCGCCGAGCACGGTTTCGACCCCCGAAGCGTCCAGCAGGTCGAAGGCGAAGGGGATCTCCATGCAGTGCGCGGCGATCCCCTGCGCCGTGCGGCGGAAGTCGTAGAGCCAGGTGCGCTCGGCGCCCCGGACGGACGCGGCGTGCACGGCCGGGAGCCGGAACATCGCGCGCGCCAACAGCTGACTGCGGAGAAAGCCCGGCCCGATCTGATCGGTTTCGGCCATGAACGACCGTACCGAGGAGGAAGTAGCACCTGCTCCGGTCAAGGCGGCCGTCACCTCGGCCGGGTCCAGCAAAGGCGACGGGATCGGGAACTCGTGGAGCGTGGTGCCGAGCAGCAGCGGGATCGAGCGATGCGGGGCCTCCTCGAAGGGGAGCACCGTCACCCCGTCGACGACCGGCGCGAAGGCCAGGCCGATCTCCTGATCAGTGTCCCGGAGTCTCGCGACCAGTGAGGAGACCGGCTCGGGCTCGCCGACCATCCCGGCCATCTGCATCGGGAACTGGTGATCGAGAACGGTCTCCTCGCTGACCGCCAGCCACGACGAGAGACTGCCGTCGACACCGGCGGCCTCCGCCAGCCGTGCCGTGTTGGCGCGGGCGGCGGAAACGGTCAGGCGGCTCATCGCGCCGGACTGGGAGATCGCGCCGTGGAACAGGCCGCGGGCGAGCGGCGAGCACATCAGCGTGAGGACGCTGCCGCCACCGGCGGACTGACCGGCGATGGTCACCCGGCCCGGATCGCCGCCGAACTGGGCGATGTTCTCCTGCACCCACTGCAGCGCGGCGATCTGGTCGAGCACGCCGCGATTGTTCGGCGCGCCCTCGATGACCCCGAAGCCGTCGAAGCCGAGACGGTAGGAGACGGTCACCGTGACCACACCGTCGCGGTTGAAGGCACGGCCGTCGTACCAGGGGCTGGCGGCCGATCCGGCGAAGTAGCCGCCACCGTGGATCCAGACCAGGACCGGCAGTTTTTCGTCGACGGACGGGGTGAAGACGTTCAGATTGAGCGTCGCGTCGCCGGGGATACTCGGCTCCGGGATCGTGGTGACCGGCCCGAACGGTCGCCGTTGCGGGGTGGGGCCATAGGCGGTTGCGTCGAGCTCCTCGGCCCAGGGTGCGACCGGCGCGGGTGCCTGGAAGCGGTGCTCCCCGACGGGTGCGGCGGCGTAGGGGATGCCGAGGAACGCGAGGGATCCGGGGCGCTGCAGGCCGCGCACTTTTCCGGCACGGGTGGTGACGAGCATGACGAGCTTCCTTACCGTACGGACTTGATGGGCAGGACGAAGAGCGACGAGGCGACCACCGCGACGATCGCCCAGACGAAGATCGAGGCGTAGTTCCCGGCGAAGACCCCGAGCAGCCCGGCCGCGACGACCGGGGTGAGCGCCTGCGGGATGTTCGACGCGACGTTGAGGACGCCCAGGTCACGGCCCATGTCGCCCTGGGACGGGAGCACGTCGATCATCAGGGCCAGGTCGACGGCCATGTACGCGCCGTAGCCGATGCCGCAGATCGCGGCGTACACGATCATCGCGGTGGGGGAGGGCACGGCGAGCGGCACGGCGATGGCACCGGCCATCACGATGGTGGCGACGAAGACGAAGATCTTGCGGCGGCCGAGCCGGTCGGAGAGCTTCCCGAAGACGACCGTGCCGGCGACCATGGTGACCGAGCTGATCATCGAGGTGACGCCGTAGAGGCTGCCCGCGTCGGCGGTGCTCATGCCGAGGTGGTCGGTGAGGATGTAGAGGGTGTAGTTCTGCACCGCCTGGTAGCCGAGGACCATGAAGAACCGCCCGCCGAACGCCCACGCGTAGTCCGGGTGCCGCCGCGGGCTGACCCAGAAGCCGCGCAGGAAGGCGCCCCACCGGAACGGTGGGTGCTCGTCAGTGGCGCTGGACGTGTCCGGGTTGAGGAGCACGAACAGCACCGACATGGCGATCATCGCGACGCCGAAGGTGGTGTACCCGACGCCGAGGTGGGTGAGCTGCCGGCCGGCGAAGGTGATGCCGGCGGCCGCGCCGATCGCCACGCCGACGCCGGAGAGCGCCGAGGCGATGCCCCGCCCGTTCACGTCGACCCGGTCCGCGATGATCGCGGTGGTCGGGCCCTGCAGCGCGTTGAGCAGCACCTGGGCGAGTACCCAGACCGTGGTGAGCACTCCGGCGCTCGTACTGAACTGCAGGGCGATGACGCAGAGGCCGCCGCCGACGCCGCCGAAGACGATCCACGGCGAGCGGCGGCCCAGGCGGGAGCGGGTGCGGTCGGAGAGGGCACCGACGATCGGCTGGACGAAGAGCGTGGCGAGCGCGGACGCCGAGGTGACCAGGGCCAGGTTGCCGACCTTGTCGTCCGGGTCGATGTCGGCGACGTGCTGGGGGAGCAGGACGGCGATGACGCCGGCGTACGTCGCGAAGAGGACGAGGTTGCTGACGAGCAGCGACGTCATCAGGACAGAGCGGTGCCGTATATCTGCGGACTTTTCGGAAATAACCTCAGTGCTCACGCTGCTCCTCCTCGAGCCGGGCACGTGACCTACGTCATGTGGTGGCGGCATGTTAAGCAGGGATTACGAGTTAGTTCAACCCTTGAATCATGGGTTCATCGGTTGAACAATCGCGGTGATGCGAAGATGTGCCGGTGTCGACCGACTCCCGTGCCCACCTGGTCAGCAGCGACGTCCGCGACCACAACCTCGGGCTGGTGCTGACCACCGTCGATCGCCTCGGCGGTGCCGCCCGGGCCGAGATCGCGCTGGAGACCGGGCTGGCCCGCAGCGCGATGTCGAACCTCTCCGCCGTGCTGCTGGAGAGCCGTCTGCTGCGTCCCGCCGAGGAGCAGCCGGTGGCCCGGATCGGCCGCCGTATCGAGCGCCTCGAACTCGACGGACGGCACCTCGCGGTGGTCGGCGCTCAGCTGGAGGTGGACGAGGCACTGGTGCTCGCGCACGACCTGGGCGGCCGGGTGCTCTACCGCGAGGCGCTGCAGGTGCGGACCGCGCACGGCGACGCCGAGGCGATCGCCACGCTGATCGCCGAGCGGGTCACCGCCTGCCTCGCCGACCTGACCGCGCGCTCGATCACCCCGATCAGCCTCGACCTGGTCGTGCCCGGCATGGTCACCGACGGCGAGACCGTCAAGTACGCCCTGGACCTGGGCTGGATCGGCGTCCCCTTCCGGGAGTTGGTCGCCTCCCGGGTGCCCGCGTTCCCGGCCGGCGTGCATCTCGGCGGGGATGCTCCGCTCGCGGGATACGCCGAGTTCACCGCGCTGCGCGAGGAGCCCGGGCTGGCGGGGCTGACCAACATGTACTACCTCAAGTCGGCGACCGGCATCGGCGGCGCGGTCATCATGGACGGCCGGCTGCTCACCGGCTCGCACGGCACGCTCTACGCACCCGGTCACGTGATCGTCGTCCCCGACGGCCTGCTCTGCGCCTGCGGCCGGAACGGGTGCCTCGCCACGGTCGCCGACCCCGAGGTCGTACTCCGCAATGCCGGTCTGAGCGACTTCCGCGACCGGAAGGGCCTGCCCGCCGCGCTCGAGGAGCTGATCCGGCGCGCTCGCGCCGGCGAGGAGGTGGCGAGCGCCGCCGTCACCGAGGCCATGCGATGGTTCCGCATGCTCCTCGACAACACCATCTTCCTGTACGAACCAGAGCTGATCGTCCTCGGCGGATATCTGGCGTCGTTCGTGGACGAGCTGTCGCGGCTCCCGCAGCCGACACTGGAGTGGCTCGGGTGCGGTAACCTGCGTGGCCCCCTGGCGATCCAGCCCGCCCGCCGTGGCGCCTTCGCCGCCGTCCACGGCGCCATCACGCTGCGTAGACTCGAACTCCTCGCGGCACCCACCCGATGCGGACTGCTCGCAGTTGTCTGAGTTTTCGCATCGTCACTGGTGGCGCCATTTGCCAGAGACGGCCTCGCCGCGCGTCAATCAGCCGACTCTCCGTGCATCCGTGAGTGCTTATGGTGACGGGCGTGCCAGCGGCGGATCGCCACTGTAGATCGCTGTCCGGGGCCCTCCGCCGCCGCACGCTGATCATTCATGCGCAGGATTGACGGAGGAATCAACCATGCCTCGTCTCGGACATGGAAAGCCGATCACCAAGGACGACATCGCCGCCGCCCAGAAGGACCTCGCGGAGGGCGCGGCCCGTTCGCCGGTCTCCTTCGCACTGACCAAACCGGTCGACACACACCGCTTCGACCTGCTCTTCCCAGGACTGCAGGACGATGAGGCCAACCTGCTTCCCGAGGCCGCGAACACACCGGAGCTGCTGAAACGCCTCGGCGCGACGATGACCGACGACGACACGCCCGGCGCGGACAGCCCGATTCCGGCGGCGTACACCTACTTCGGGCAGTTCGTCGACCACGACATCACCCTGGAGACCCAGCGGGAGGGCGACGGCTCCGGAACGCTCGAGCAACTGCTCGACCCCGACATGACCCCGCTGCCGCTGGCCCAGGTGCGCAACGCCCTGGTCAACCGCCGGACCGGGACCCTGGACCTGGACAGCCTCTACGTCCCGCCCGCGGTGCGTGACCCGCACGACCAGAACCGGATGCTGATCGGCGACGTCAGCCCGGTGCCGCAGACCAATCCGCCCTCCTCGCCGACCCAGCGGCCGCCCGGCAAGGGCAACGACAACGACCTGCCCCGGGAACCGCCCCGGACCGGGACCACGCCGGAGGACCTGGAGCACGACCGCGCCGCCAAGATCGGCGATGCGCGCAACGACGAGAACCTGATCATCTCGCAGCTGCACGTGGCGTTCCTCAAGGCGCACAACGCCCTGGTCGACCGGGGCATGTCCTTCGAGTCGGCACGGCGGACGCTACGACAGCACTACCAGCACATCGTCGTGCACGACTTCCTGAAGAAGGTCGCCGAGAAGTCGATCGTGGACGACATCGTCACGCACGGCAACCACTGGTACGACGGTCTGGACAAGCCGTTCTTCATGCCGCTGGAGTTCTCCTTCGCGGCGTACCGGTTCGGCCACACCATGGTCCGCGCCGTTTACGACTTCAACCTCAACTTCACCCTCGACTCCGTCCCGATCAAGGGTACGCTGGATTTCCTCTTCACCTTCACCGCGCTCAGCGGCCAGCTCGGCGGCCCGCAGAACAAGACCCTCCCGGAGAACTGGATCATCCAGTGGGAGCGCATCATCGGCGGCAAGAACCCGCTCAAGGCCCGCAAGCTCGACACCCGGGTGGCGGCCACCCGTAACCGGGCGCTCTTCAACCTGCAGACCGTCGACGGGAAGACCGTCACCCCGCCGGACGGTGCCCGGCTCTCGGTCCGCAACCTGCTGCGCGGCTACCGGATGCGGCTGCCCACCGGGCAGGCCCTGGCGCAGCACCTCGGGCTGCCGGTGCTCGGCAAGGACGAGCTGCTGGCGGCCGCGGGCAGCCCCGACCAGGTCAACGCGTTGCAGGCCGGCGGGTTCGAGTCGCGGACGCCGCTCTGGTACTACGTGCTCGCCGAGGCCCAGCACCACCACAAGGGCGACCGGCTCGGCCCGCTCGGCAGCACCCTGGTCGCCGAGGTCCTGATCGGACTGGTCCGCCGCAGCGAGGACTCGATCCTGGCGGCGCCGGGCTGGAAGCCGTCCCTGCCGTCGGAGAAGCCCGGCGTCTTCGAACTCCCCGACCTGCTGCGCCTGGCGGGCGTGCTCGAGGGCCGCAAGGACCCGGACACGTACAAGGTCAAGAAGGGCGACACCCTGACCGGTATCGCCCAGTCGCAGCTCGGCGACGGCAAGCGCTGGCCGCAGATCTACGTGCTCAACCGCGCGTCGATCCGCAACCCCAACCGGATCATCCCCGGCCAGGTCTTCCTGCTGCCGCCCCGGCAGCCGGTCGGCCGGATCCCGAAGCTCTACACCGTCAAGCGCGGCGACAGCCTCTTCCGGATCGCCCAGGCCGAACTGGGCAACGGCAACCGCTGGCCGGACATCTTCGCCCTGAACCGCGACATCATCACCAACCCGGACCGCATCATCCCGGGCCAGATCCTGATCCTCCCGTCCTGATCCTCCCGTCCTGATCCTCCCGTCCTGATCCTCCCGTCCTGATCCGTCCGTCCTGATCCGGGGTCCCGGCGGCTCCGCGGAACGGAACGGAACGTGGGCCCGGTCGTGCCGTACGGCCGGGCCCGCCCCCTCGGCCGGCCCTACACTCCGGTGAGCCGACAGCGAGGGGCCACACACATGCTGCACGTCCGGGTGATCGCACCACAGCCGATCACCGCCCAGGTCCGGGACGCCCTGACGGGCGACGCCGCGATCACCCATCTGGTGCTGCTGCCCGGTGCCGCCCTGGCCCCGGCCGGCGACGTCGTCGAGTTCGACGTCGTCCGCGAGGGTGCCAGCGCGGTACTGGACCGGCTGCGCAAGCTCGGCCTCGACCGGGACGGCGCGATCGTCGTCGAGCGCATCGACGCGACCATGTCCGCGGCGGCGGACCGGGCCGCGCGCCGGGTACCCGGCCTCGGCGCCGACGCGGTCGTCTGGCACGAGATCGAGCACCAGACCGGCGAGGAGACCGAGCTCTCCGCGTCGTTCCTGGCGTTCATGGCCGTCGCCACCATCATCGCCGCGGTGGGCGTGCTGCTCGACCAGCCCATCCTCATCGTCGGGTCGATGGTGGTGGGCCCGGAGTTCGGTCCGCTCGCCGCCCTCTGCGTCGGCCTGGTCCAGCGCAAGTTCCTTCTGGTACGCCGGTCCGCGCTCGCCCTCGGTATCGGCTTCCCGTTCGGCATGCTCCTCACCGTCGGTGCCGTCCTGCTGCTGAAGGCCGCCGGCCTGGTCGACGAGTCGATGCTGCTGGCCGACCGCCCGCTGACCGACTTCATCTGGAAGCCCGACGCGCTCTCCTGGGTGATCGGCTTCCTCGGCGGCATCGCCGGCATCCTCTCGCTCACGTCGGCCAAGGCGGGCACCCTGGTCGGCGTGCTGATCTCGGTCACCACGGTGCCGGCCGCCGCGAACGCCGCGGTCGCCCTCACCTTCGGCGCCCACGACGAGGCCGTCGGCTCCGCCCTCCAGCTCGTCGTCAACCTCGCCGCGATCCTGGCGGGCGGCGTCCTGACCCTGCTCGTCCAGCACGCGGCGTGGAAGCCGAGCCGGGGCTGAGCCGCGCGGGCCGGGCCGGGCCCCGACGTGGTGAACCCCGCCTGGCGATCATGAGGTAGCTTCGTGTCGTCCGATTCGGAGCCGCGGGGGGCGACATGACAGACGGGGCAGGCGGCGTCGTGCACGTCGACCCGGATTCGCTGGCGCAGTCCGGGCAACTGCTCGGTCAGGCCGCCGACCGGCTCTCCGACCTCTCGGACCGGTATCGTGCCGCGCTCTCCGACTATGCCGAGGCCTGCGGCGGGGACGACATCGGCATGCTGCTCGCCACGACCGGCGAGGCGTGCGCCGGGATGTTCTTCGACCTGCTCGACGCCACCGCGGCCGACCTGCAGGACGACGCCGACGACCTGACGACCATGGCGACGGCGTACGCCGGTAACGAGGAGACGAACACGGGCCTGATGACCGACCTGAGCCGACGGCTGGTGGTCTGAGCGTGGGCCTGGAGTTGCCGGGTGAGCTCGTCGAGGCGCTCGGCTGGATCGGCCTGGACTGGCCTACCGCGGACGAGGAGCAGCTGTTCCGGCTCGGGCAGCAGTGGCTGGCGCTGGCGCCGCAGATCCAGCAGGTCGGCGCGGACGCCGGGGCGGCCGCGAGCGCGGTGTGGCAGGGCAACTCCGGTCCCGCGGTCGCCGCGTTCCAGAAGTACTGGACTGCGGACGGCGCGCCGTCCTCGCTGAACCCGGCCGGTGACGCCGCCATGGTGGTGGGCTGCGGCCTGATCGTGTATGCCGCGATCATCCTGGCCCTGAAGATCAACTTTATCGTGCAGCTCGTCGTCCTCACCATCGAGGTGATCGAGGCGATCGCCACCGCCGTCGCCACCTTCGGCGCCTCCCTGCTGGAGATCCCGATCTTCCAGCAGATCACCCGTACCGTGGTCGAAGGGCTGATCCAGCAGGTCACCATGGAGATCATCGGTGGTTAAGCGGCGGAAGCAGTCCGGCGCGGCGGCGAAGGCCGAGACGAAGCTCGCCAAAGAGGTCGAGGAGATCGTCGAGGACGCCCTCGAGCACCGGGGCAAGCGGCGGCGTAACCGGCGCGGCGACGCGGACGAGGACGGCGGCGCCACCCGGGACGGCCGCCAGGACGGCCAGGACGGGGAGACCGGCGGCTCCGCCGACGGCGACCCGTCCCGGCTGACGGCCGGCGGCCGCCGGAAGCTCGGTAATCTCGGTGAGTACGCGGGCGACCAGGCCCGGGACGCGATCAGGAAGCGGGGCGGTGGTGCCGCCCAGGTCTCCATGCTGGACCCGCGGTACCAGGAGATGACCGTCGCCGAGATCGCCAACCGGGCGGCCAAGGGCGACGCCGCGGCCGAGACCGCCATGAAGATCATCAAGCAGGCGTCGTCGAAGGCCGCCAAGTACGGACGGGGCGGACACTGAGACGGCGCATCACCGGCAGGCGAAAGAGACCGACGTGACGATCCAGGAAACGTTCACCGCGATGACCGAGCAGGGCGGCCCGCTGCGCGCGGTCACCTACCTGTACGACCCCGAGCTCCCCCGGGAGATCATCGCGATCCGGCTGGGCTTCGACGGCGGCGACTGGCTCGTCTCCGTGGACCCGGACGACGACACGATCGCCGTCGGCGTGACCACCGCCGACGGGCTGAGCGACCTGCACACCGCGGACGCCTCGACGCTGACGCCGTGGGCGGGCGCGCTGGGCAAGGGCTGCCGGTGGGCCTGGGTCGTGGAGAACCAGCAGGGCTACCTCGACGCCCTCCAGTGGGAGTTCACCGGCGCGGCGAACGGCAGCGCGGTGACCGTCCAGGTACTCGCGATCAGCTCCCAGCTGCGGGTCCGCACCGTCCTGCCGGTGGAGACGCCGTACCTCGGTGCCTGAGGGCTCCTGCCGGTGGTCACGGGTGTGTCGTTTCGCGCGGCGCACCGGTGAACACCAGCCGGAACCCGGCACCGTCACGGCCGGGCGAGGCGGCGGATCTCCTCGGCGATGAGGGCCGGGTCGGTGAACGGGACGTCGTGGGCCGAGTGCGCGGCGAGGACGTGGCGGCCGGACGGCGAGGTGGCCGCCCGGTGCGCGTGGGAGGCGTTCGCGGCGGCGCGGGCGGCCGCGTCCAGCCCGTCGCCGGTCCGGGTCCCGGAGATCACCGTGACCGGGATCGATCCGAGTGGCGGCGGGTCCGCCCGCCAGGCGGCGAGCTCGTCGAAGAACGAACCGGCCTGCACACCCGCGGTACGCATCACGCCCGGAGTGAACGCCTCCCGCCGCATCTGTGCCCGTACGTCGGCGGGGACCACGGCCAGCTGAGCCCGGAACAACAGGTGGAGCACGCCGAGGCGGGCGAGGACGGCCCCGGCACGCAACGCCCGGCGCTCGCCACGGCGGAAGTCCTCGCCGAAGAGCACGTCGGCGGTCTCGTCGACCGGTTCGACCAGCACCAGACCGGTGATCCGTTCCGGACGGCGCGCGGCGGCCAGCCGGACGATCGGACCGCCCGCGCTGTGCCCGGCCAGGACGAACGGCCCCTCGCCCAGCCCGTCGAGCAGATCGTTGAGGTCGTCGGCCATCCGGTCCAGGGTCCGCCCGGCCGGGTCGGAGGCGCTGCGGCCCAGCCCGGACCGGTCGTACGCGACGGCCCGGGCGAAATCGGCCACCCGCGGCTGCACCAGACTCCAGCTCAGCCGGGACGCCGCCGACCCGCCCTCGAACACCACCGTCGGGCTGCCCGCCCCCAGCGTCGTCGCGTGCAATCGGCGGCCGTCCCGGGTCGGTGCCCACAGCGAGGCGCCCTGCGTCGGTGTCATCCGCGCATTATCCGTGCCGGAGTGAACGATGGTGCCGTTGTGCCGTCCCGGCCAGGTTCAACGTCCCGCCTGCTCCCGCGTCTCCTGGGGCGTGGCCGCCGACCCGGGGGCCGGTCTCTCCTCACCTCCCGGATTCCTCCACGCGGGCGATCAGCAGCTTCAACCGCTTGATCTCCTCGGCGAGCGCCGCGGTGCCGGCCGTCGTCAGGGTGACCCAGGTGCGGCCGCGGCGGCCCTCGTACCCCTTCTCCACCTCGATCAGCCCGGCCGCCTCGAGGACGCTGAGATGCTTGGAGAGGTTGCCCGCGGTCAGATCCAGCTGGGTGCGCAGGTACCCGAACTCCACCCGCCGCGCCTCGTGCGCGATGGTGAGCACGCCCAGCCGGACCCGCTGGTGCACCACGTCATCCAGCCCGAGGACGGGGTGTGCGGCGTCGTGCGGCGCGGGGGCGGGGTGCGCGGCGTCGTCCGGCCCGGGGGCGGGGTGCGCGGCGTCGTCCGGCCCGGGGCCCGGGTACGCGGCCTTCCCGGCGTCCGGTTGCGGGGTGCCGGTCGTCGTGGTCACCGCTGCCGCCGGCGGACCGTCGCGAACCCGGCCGCGCCCAGCAGGAGCACCGCGGCGCCGGCGACCTGCGGCACCACGAAGTGCGCCCGGACGCCCCAGTGCAGCGGGCCCCAGCCCTCGTTCAGAGGCAGTACCAGCACCACCAGCGCCAGGTAGCCGACCGTGAACGTGAGCAGCGCGCCGTTGCGTTCCAGCCAGGCCAGCACCAGCAGCGCGAGCCCGATCATGGCCCACGGCATGACCAGCCGGTCCAGCACGAACCACCAGTAGGGGAGCGGGCCGGCGGGCACCGGGTGACTCTCCAGGTAGCGGCTCCAGGCGAACCACGCGATCGGGAACACCGCCGTCGTCACGGTGCCGGTGATCGCGTAGGGCAGCACCCGGGCACTCAGGCCCCGGTCCCGGGCGGCCCGCAGATAGGTGGCGGCGATTATCGCGTACGCCAGAGGAAGAGCCGGAATCCAGTAGAGCAGCATGCCCCGGCGCGCGAACGAGCAGCTGCCGTCGACCTGGCAGGTCACCACCATGCCGGCCCAGTCGACCGGGATCGCCACGAGGGTCGTGACGGCCAGCACCAGGAGTGCCGCCCAGGTCATCCGCCGGTCGAGGCGTGCCCGGCGGGCCAGGGCGCGGACGTCGGCGAGCAGCCGTCGCGGATCGCCGTCGGCGGGTATCGGTTCTGAAGTCATGCCAACAGGTTTCCATCGCCAACCTATCGGCGCAAGTGCTGATAGGGTTCGTCCCGATCGAGGAGGTGATCGTGCCGATCGACGTGATCGTGCTGAACGGCGGGTCGAGTTCCGGGAAGTCGGGGATCGTCGAGTCCCTGAAGGAGATCCTGCCCGACCCGTGGATCAACTTGGGCGTGGGCGACCTGTTCGACCGACTGCCGTCCGTGCTCCTCGGCACCGCCGCCGGGATCTCCTTCGGGCCGGATGGCGAGGTGCTGGTCGGCGACGGGTGGCGCACGCTGGAGACGGCGTGGACGACGGGCGTCGCGGCGATGGCCCGGGCGGGTGCGCGGATCGTCATCGACGACAACTTCCTCGGTGGCGGGGCCGATCAGGAGCGTCTCCGGGGTCACCTCGACGGGCTGCGAGTGCTCTGGGCCGGCGTGCACTGTGCGCCGGAGGTCGCCGAGGCCCGGGAACTCGCCCGGTTCGACCGGGTGCCGGGGATGGCGGTCCGGCAGGCGACGGCCGTGCACCAGGGTGTCGTGTACGACGTCGAGGTGGACACGACACACGCCACCTCCCGCGACTGCGCCGAGATCATCGCCGGGTACGTGGCCCGTACGGGAGGAATCAAGAACGGACAGGGACCGGCGACGCCGGCGTGACCGACTCGAGGCGCAACAGGGTGTGACGCGCCGCGCGCCGCTCGTCCTGAGCTTTCGCGGGCCGCCTGAGGCTGTCCTTATCGACAGTGCTCGACGGGCGCGTGGCAGGCTACCCCCGGTGGATCGATCACCACAGGTGGGAGGGGGCGTGGTCATGCATCCCGGTGAGCCGCACGACGCCGGTGTTTCCGGTCGGCTGAACTGGCTCCGTGCCGGTGTTCTCGGCGCCAACGACGGGATCGTCTCGACGGCCGGGCTGGTCGTCGGGGTGGCCGGGGCGACCACCTCGACCGGACCGATTCTGACCGCAGGGATCGCCGGCCTCGTCGCGGGCGCCGTCTCGATGGCGCTGGGGGAGTACGTCTCGGTCAGCAGCCAGCGGGACACCGAACGCGCCCTGCTGGACAAGGAGCGCGGCGAACTGGCCGACTTCCCCGACGAGGAGCTGGAGGAACTGGCCGCGCTCTACGAGGCGAAGGGCCTGAGCAGCCGTACCGCCTGGCTCGTCGCGCGCGAGCTGACCGAGAAGGACGCCTTCGCCGCGCACGCCGACGTGGAGTTGCACCTCGACCCGGACGAGCTGACCGACCCGTGGCAGGCGGCCGGCGCGTCGGCGGTCGCGTTCACCACGGGCTCCCTGCTCCCGCTCGCCGCGATCCTGCTGCCCCCGGCGGGCGCCCGCGTTCCGGTGGCCTTCCTGGTGGTGATCGCGGCCCTCGCGGCGACGGGCTACCTGAGCGCCCGTCTCGGCGGCGCCCGCCCGGCCCGCGCGGTGACCCGCCTGGTGACCGGCGGCGCCCTCGCGATGGCGGTGACCTTCGGCATCGGCGCCCTGGTCGGCACCGCCGTCACCTGACCACACCCGCCGCCCTGGCCGGCACCGCCGTCACCTGACCCCGCCGGGCGGCCAGCGGGCTAGAACTTCGCCGTCACGGTGTTGTTCCACGGAATCGCCTCGGAGATCAGCGGGCTGGCGCTCTCGTCGACGGTCAGTTCGCCGGGCGTCGTGACGTTCCGTTGCCGGAAGGCGAAGCGGTAGGTCGCGGTCGCGCCCGCCGGCGGCCCGTCGACGGTGACCGTGAAGCCATCTCCGGCCTTGGTGACCGCCGGCCAGCCCGACCCGCTGCGCTCCACGCCGGCCGGCAGGCCGAAGCTGAGCGCGAGCTTCTCCGGGTGGGCGCCCCAGAGGTGTTCGACCTGCACGCTGAGCGTCCCGTACCGGTACCCGTCGTCGCCGGTCGTGAGCTTCACCCCGGAGGTGGTCAGGCGGGTCTCGGTCACGTGCGTGCCGGCCGGCATCCGGGTCGGCCCGCTGACCTGTTCGAACGCCCCGTTCCGCCACCGGTACCCGCGCTTCTGCCAGATCTGCGGCGTACGGTCGGCGCAACACCGCTGGTAGTCGCCCACGCGGACCGTGACGAGCCCGTCCCGGGCGACCCGTGGGCTGTCATCCCGGATGTCCCGGACGGTCCCGGTCGTGCCGGTGATCCGCCCGAGCGTGACGATCTTCCCAGAAGCGTCCCGGTCGAACGCGATCACCTGCTTCGCGCCGCCCTCGATGAGGCACCCGACCACGGCGATGGTCTCGTCGCTGCCGTCCCCGTCGACATCACCGTAGGTGACCGACAGGATGAGGATCACCGCTGCGTGCGGAGGTTGACCGCTCGGTACCTGCTGCTCGTCGAGCACCACCTCGCCGTCCCGGAACCGCAGCGCCCCCGACGGCCCCTGAACGTTATCGGCCGGCCACGCCGGAATGTCGAGCGTCGCGTTCCGCAGCGTGGCGGCGTCGATATGACCGTTCGGCACCGGCGTCGGCGCGGTTACGACAGGCGCGGACACGGCGGACACGGAGGCGGCGGACAGTGCCAGAGCGGTGAGAAACGCAGCCAACATCGTGCTGGTATATCAGGATTTCCGCGATCGAATCGGAAATGTCACCGAGAAGAGGGCACTGCGTGAGGGGCACTGCGTGAGGGGCACTGCGTGAGGGGCAGGGGCGAGGGGCAGGGGTGAGCGGCAGAGCGTGAGGGGACCTTCGGCCCTGACCGTGGGGGAGTGACGGGCGGAGGCTTGAGGTGTCGGATCGGGGCTGGGAGGGATCCACGATGCGAGTCAGGGACATCATGAGCAGCCCGGTGTTCACCGTTGCGCCCGGAGCGCCGGTGGCGGCCGCGGCGGAGACGGTCACCGAGCACGGGATCACCGCGCTGCCCGTCGTGGACGAAGCGGGGCGGCTGATCGGGATGGTCAGCGAAGGCGACCTGTTGCGCCATCGCGTGCCCGAGGACCCGACGGCGCACATCCTGCCCAGGGCGTACCCCGAAATCGCGAAGCGACCGGAATCGATCGCGGAAGTGATGACCGGGAGCCCGCTCACCACCTGGCCGGGAGCGGACGTGGCCGACGTGGCGGAGGCCATGCTGCGGCACGACGTGCGCAGCCTGCCGGTGATCGAGGAGGGAGCGGTCGTCGGGATCGTCAGCCGCCGGGACATCCTGCGCGCGGTGATCCGCAGCGACGGGGCGCTGGCGACCGAGGTGCAACACCGGTTCGACGAGTACGGCGACGGCGAAGGGCGCTGGAACGCCACGGTCACCGACGGCGTCGTCACCGTGCACGGCGCGATCGGCAACGACACCGAGCGGGCGGTGCTGACCGTTCTGGCCCGCACGGTACCGGGCGTGACTGCGGTCCACCTGGCCGGCGCGGCATGAGCATCCGGTAGCGACCGCGGGAGGGGAAAGCCGATGATTCTGATGGACGGGGTGCGGGCGGCCGCCATGGCGCCGTCGTTGCACAACAGCCAGCCGTGGCGGTTTCGGATCGTGGCGAACACCATCGAGGTGTACGCCGACCCGGAACGCCGCCTCTCCGTGCTCGACCCGGCCGGCCGGGAGCTGCTGATCAGCGTCGGCGCGGCCGTGTTCACCCTGCGTGTAGCGTTGCGGGAGCACGGGGTGATGACGCTCTCCACGCTCTTCCCGGAGCCCCGGCGTCCCGACCTGGTGGCCCGGATCTACGCCGTGCACCATGCCGCGCCGACCGCCGCGTGCGAGGCCCTCGCCGCCGCCATCCCGCACCGGCACACGAACCGGTGGCCGTTCGCGAACCTCGCGGTACCCGCCGACGCCCTGGAACAGCTGATCTCCGCGGCCGGCTGGGAGGGCGTACGGCTGCGGGTGGCCGGCGCTACCGAACGCGACGCGATCCTCGGCCTCGCCCAGCTCGCCGAGTCGATGCTGCACGAGCGGCCGGGCTACGCCGAAGAGCTGTCCCACTGGCGTATCCCACCCGCTGCCCGCGGCCCGGCCGACGCCCTCGGCATCATGCCGACCCGCGACTTCGGCCCGCCACGCCCGGCAGACCCGCCACGCCCGGCGGGCCCTCCATGCCCGGCGGGCTCGGCCGGTGAGGGTGGGGCGCGACTGAGCCGGTCGTTCGAGCCGCACCCCACGATCCTGGTGCTGTCCACTGAGGGCGATACCCCGGCTGATCAGGTTCGGGCAGGGCAGGCGCTGCAGCGGGTGCTGCTCACCGCCACCTGGCTCGACCTGGCGACCGCCCCGATCAGCCAGCCGATCGAGATCCCGGAGATCCGGGCGCGGCTCGGCGGGGGCTACCCGCAGATGGTCCTGCGCGTCGGCTACGGCCAGCCGGTCGGTGCCACCCCGCGCCGGGACGTCACCGACACGTTGATCTCTGGCCGATAGGTAGGGCGCTGCGGGCGGTCCGCGTTCACGATCATGGCCGGCTGGGGCGGTGAGAATCCCCGATCGCTGATCGCGTCGTCGTAGCGCCCCTATGGCGGCTGCGCGGGCACACGGTCGCGGATCGTAGGCACCTACTGCCCCTGCTCACGGTTGATCGTGTGCGCCGAGCGCCCCTCCCGCGCCGTTCGTGTGCGCCCGCGGCCCTGCTCGTGCCGTTCGTGTGGCCCCAGCGTCCCCTCTCGGGCCGTCCGTGAACGCGCGCTGTGCGGAGGGTGCCGGTCAGGTGCGGCGGTGGATGACGGCGACCGGGCAGGCCGCGTTGCGGAGCAGGTGGCGTACGACCGGGCCGAGGGACGGCACCGGCCAGCGACGGCGGTCCTCCACGCCGATGACGACGAGGCGCGCGTCGTGGCTCGCCTCCACCAGTGCCTCCGCCGGGCGGGCGGCCGAGAGGTCGAGGCGTACCGGAATCGCGGGGTAACGGCCGTGCCAGGTGTCGAGGCGGCACATGGTGCTGGCGATCACCGCCATCGCCGGCTCGTCGGGATCCTGGGCCTGAACGGCCAGCGCCGGTGCACCGTGAGCGGCCGCGTGTCCGAAGGCGAACGCCAGAGCCCGTTCCGTGGTCGGGGTGTCGTCGATGCCGACCACGACCGGTCCGCGCGGGGCGCTGGTGCCGCGGACCACGACGACCGGGCAGCGGGCGTGCGCCACCACGCCGGACGCCTCCTCCGGACCGCCGTGCAGGCCGACCACCAGCATGCTGGCCCCGGACGACCCGGCCACCGCGGTGCCGGACCGGCAGTACTCCACCGTGCCGCCGACCCGGCCGGCCTCGTCGAGCGCCCAGCGTGCCGCCCGGGCCGCTTCGACGGAGTCGTCCTGGCTCACCAGAATTCTGCGCACGGCTCCATCGTGTAACGAAAGGGATACGTAGCGGTAGAGCCGAAGGTCCTCCCGCAGTGGAGTGTCGACACTCTTTTACCGGGGCCTTACAGAGGTGCCTCTTCGCGCCGGTCCACCGGCACCACCGCGACCGGGCACGGTGCCCGCATCGCGACGGCCATCGGGACGTCTCCGGTACGCACCCGCCCGATCACCCCGCGGCGCTTGTCCCCGACGACGAGCAGGCGGGCCCGTGCTCCGGCCCGGATCAGCTCCTCGGCGACCGCACCGTGCCGGTACTCGACGCTGACCGGGACGTCCGGGTACCTCCGCCGCCACGGCGCGATCTCGCCGGTCAGAAGGGAGCGCCGCCCGGAAGCCTCGGCCGCCGACACGTGGACGGCGGCCACCGGGAAGCCGTGCGCCGCCGCGTACCCGAAGGCGAACTCCGCCGCGGTCCGCCCCGCCGCGCTCCCGTCCACGCCGACCACGACGTGCCCGGCGAAGGGCGCCGGCCGCCGCACCACCACGACCGGGCAGTGCGCGTTCCGGATCACCCGTCGCACCGTACGGCCACCCTCCCCGGCCCCGATCACCAGTACCTCGACCCGCGCGGAGACGTCGACGAGCCTGCTCTCCGCCTCGCCGGCCCGGACCGCGAGCGTGACCCGCCGCGCGCCGAGCCGGTTCCGGTTGGAGGTGACGGCTCGCGCGAGTCCGGGATCGATCAGTTCGAGCTCGGCGGGCACGGGCTCGCTGGAGACCCGCTCGAGGGGCGACCCGGGCGCACAGACGTGCACGAGCACGAGCCGGTTCCCGGTCGTCTCGGCCTCCTCGGCGGCCCAGCCCAGCGCCAGCCAGCTGCCCGCCCCGCCGATACCCGTACCGATGGCTCGCCGCATGCCCGCACCCACCTCTCTCCCGTCCACTCTCCCGGGGCAGACGTGACCGGGGCAGGGGCGACCGGCCCTGGTCCGGGGTTCCGGTGGCCCCTACGCGACGGACCGCCGGGTCGCGGCCCTGGACGCGGAGATCGCCCGGCGAGGCGACCTCCGCACCCGCCTGGCCGCCCGGATGACGCCGGACGGCGAGAAAGGCGGGGAGCGGGTGGCGCCGGGTGGTGAGGGGCGGGTGGTCAGTGGGCGTGGTGGTACTGGTGTACCACGGCGTGGCCCCGGCCGCGGGCGATCATCCACCGGTTGACCGGGGTGGTGAGCGCGAAGGCGACGGCCAGGGAACCGGCCAGGGAGATCCAGAAGAGGGGGCTGGTCAGGCCGGCGTTCATCGCGCCGGGGACGGCGAGCACGAACGCGTTGTCGAGCAGCTCCATCAGCGCGATCGACACGGTGTCGGCGGCGAGTGCGACCTTGAGAGCGTCCCGCGGGCCGACGCCGGCGCGCAGCACGCCGCGGGCGGTCAGGCCGTAGCCGAAGACGAAGGCCAGGGCGATCGAGAGCAGGACCGTGGCGGTGCTGGGCAGGCCGGCCGCGGTGCCGATGACCATGCCGAGCACCTCGCCGATGGCGCAGCCGGTCAGGCAGTGCAGCGTCGCCGCGGCGGCGGCCGACCAGGTCGCGGTGGGCCGGGCCTGGTGGTCGTGTTCGTGGTGGTCGTGTTCGTGGTGGTGGTCGTGGTCGGGTGTCATGGTGGCCTCCTCGACCCGAATATACCCCTAGGGGGTATCGGTCGCGTAGCCCGCGATCCGCCCGGCCCATTCGCGGACGACGGTGCGGAGTTCGGCGGGCCGGTGGATGACGAAGGGCAGGTCCAGGCCCGCGAGGAGGGCGGGGAGCCAGTCGAGCTTCTCCGCTCGCAGCCGGACCACGACCCGGTCCGGGGATTCCTCCGTCACCTCCGCCAGGCCGGTGGGCAGCTTTCGGCGTACCCGGGAGACAGGACCTTGAACCGAGACGACCACCTCGTGCCGCCACGGGGTCGCGGCCAGGCCGGCCAGCACCGTCGCGGCGGGCCGGAAGTCCTCGGGGGGTGTGAACGTACCGTCGGCCGGCCGGACGCGCAGGACGCGGTCGAGCCGGAAGGTGCGGGTCTCGGCGGAGCTCTCGTCGAGGGCGGCGAGGTACCAGCGTCCGTTGTGGGCGACGATGCCGTACGGGTGCACGGTGCGCTCGCTCTCCCGGCCCTCGCGGGAGGTGTAGGCGATCACCGCGGGACGCCGGTGCAGGGTCGCCTCGGCCAGCAGGAGCAGGATCGCGGCGTCGGTGGGCGGTGACTCGCGGACGGTCGCGGTGAACTCGGCCGTGGTGAGCAGCGCGTCGAGGCGGGCCGCGAGAGGCTTGGGCAGGACCCGGCGGATCTTGGCGGTCGCGGTGCCGGCGGCCTCCCGCGAACCCGACGTACCGGCCAGGCCGAGCAGGACGGCCAGGGCCTCCTCGCCGGTGAGCATCAGCGGCGGCATCCGGAATCCGGGGGAGAGCCGGTACCCGCCGTGGCGGCCGCGCACCGACTCGACCGGGATCTCCAGGTCGAGCAGGTGGCCGACGTAACGGCGGACGGTGCGCTCGTCCAGTCCCAGGCGTTCGGCCAGGTCGGGCGCGGTGTGGGTGCCGCCGTTCTGCAGGATCTCCAGCAGGGTCAGCACGCGGGCGGTGGGCCGGGTCATGCCCGGAATTCTGCCGCGGAAACCGGGCGGATCCTGTCCGGTATCCCTCGTAGCGTGTGCCGGGACAGTGGTACACGGCACGAGGGAGAAGAGATCATGAAGTTCGCGTCGGTTCGTCTCATCACCGACCAGGTCGGCCGTCTCACCGACTTCTACGAGCAGGTCACCGGGGTCGAGGCGCGGCGCTACACGCCGGACTTCGCCGAGGTGATGACCTCCGGGGCGGTGCTCGCGATCGGTAGCGTCGCGACGGCCGGCTTCGCGCGAAAGGGATCGGCCGCCATCCTCGAACTCCGGGTCGAGGACGTCGACGCGGAGTTCGACCGGTTGCGCGAGGTGATCGGCGAGCCGGTCCAGGGGCCGACCACGATGCCGTGGGGGAACCGGTCGCTGCTCTTCCGCGATCCGGACGGCACCCTGATCAACCTCTTCACGCCGGTCAGTCCCGAGGCGATCGCCCGCCAGGACCGTTAGGCCGGGTCACCGGCGAGGACCGTCAGGCCGGGTCACTGGCCGGGACCGTACCCGCCGCCGCCCTGGCCCGGGCCGGGGCCGTAGTTCTGGCCCTGGCCGTACGGGTTCGGCTGCGGCGGCTGCGGTGCCATCGAACGGCCCTCGTTCGGCCGCGGCACGTACGCGGACTGCAGGGCGCTCGCCGCCGCGTGGCCGCCGCCGTAGTAGCCGCCTCGCCCGTACTGCTGCTGCTGTGGCGGCGGGCCGTAGCCGGGCGGCGGCTGCAGCATGTGCTGCACGCCGGGAGCAGGGTTGTGGTAGCTGAACGGCGGGGGATCGTACGGATTCATCTGCTGATGCTGCTGCCGGATGGCGAAGTCCCGCCGGGAGGACTCCATGGCGTAGTTGACCACCTGCGTGCCGTTCGGGCCCCACCGGGTGTCGGGAGTCCCGTGGTACGTGTTGTTCGCGGCGGCCTCCATCCGCTCGCTCACGGCCATGGCGGCGTTGTCCCGGGCAAGGTACGGGTCGCCCCGCTGGGCCGCGGCGATGCCCTCCTGCATCTCCTGGCGTTCCGCGTTGCGCACCGCGGCCTTCCCGGCCTCGCCGCCGTTGATCCACAGCTGCTGGCGTACGGAGATCTGCCACCGGATGTACGCGTCGTTGTTCTCCGGAGCCCGGTCGAACGCGTTCCGCCACACGGCGGTCTGGGCGTCGATGGTCTGTTTCTGCTCGTCCGTCAGTCCCGGGACGTTGCCGGTTTCGAGAGTTGGCATCGGTGACACCCTTTCCTGCGAATGTGTTGCCTGTTCTCGTTGCCACGGTGTATGACGGACGGCCGTATTCGGATGTTCACTGTGGATTCAGCGCATTCTCTGTGCGGAGTCCGTTTCGTGGATGTTCTGCGTGCCCAGGACGACCGCGAGCGTGAGCCGTTCGGCGTCCTCGGTGCCCGGCTCGGCGGTGTAGACGGTGATCCGCAGGTCGTCCATGGTGACCACGAGCGTGTCGCAGTCGAGGGTGATCCGGCCGACCGCGGGGTGGTCGACGACCTTCCGCTTCCCGGGCTCCGGCGCCGGCGGGGCCGCGTCCGACTCCCACAGCTCGGCGAAGCGCGGACTGGCCGCGGTCAGCTCGCCGATCAGCCGCCGCAGCCCGCGGTCGGCCGGGTACCGGGAGGCGGTCAGCCGCAGGTCGGCGACGAGCCGGGCCTCGTGCTCGGCCTGCTCCCGCGCGGTGTGCACCACCCGGGAACGCGGGCCGAGCAGGTTGCGCCAGATCGCGTTCCGCTCGATGCCGGTCCAGCCGGTGGTGTCGCCCATCAGCGCGTCGTACGGCGCGTTCGCGGTCACCAGCGTCCAGGTCGCGTCGTAGACCACCACCGGGGTGTTCGCCAGCCGGTCGAGCAGCCGCTGCACGCTCGCGGTGACCCGGGACGGCACCACGCCGTACCCCGGCGCCGCGTGCCCGGCCAGCCGGAACAGCAGGTCACGCTCGTTCTCCGCGAGCCGTAGCGCCCGCGCGAGGGCCTCCACCACCTGGGCCGAGGGCGCGGTCGCGCGGCCCTGCTCGAGCCGGGTCAGGTAGTCGGCGGAGATCCCGGCTAGCCCGGCCAGTTCCTCGCGGCGCAGCCCGGTGGCCCGCCGCCGCCGGCCGACCGGCACACCGACCGCCTCCGGGGTCACCCGATCCCGGCATCGCCGCAACATCCGCCCGAACTCCCACGTCTCCACCCGGCAATTCTGCTCGTGCCCACGATGGTTGTCCTGGCCCTGGCAGTCCTACGACATCCAGACGTCTGCCTGCCCGGCCGGGGTTGCCCGAATCTGGGAACCATGACGACCATCACTGGAAGTGTTCTGATCACCGGGCCGACCCGGGGGCTGGGCCGGGCCGCGGTCCTCGCGATGGCCGCCCGGCCGGCCGGCGAGCGTCCCGATCTGCTGCTGGTCGGTCGCTCCGGCGCCGCGATGGCCGAGGTCGCCGCCGAGGCTCGCGCTCGCGGGGCGGTGGTTCACGAGATCGGGTGCGACCTTGCGCATCTGGCCGACGTCCGGGCCGCGGCCTCTACCGTACGCAACCTGATCGCGACCGGTCAGGTCCGGGAGATGCGGGCCCTGGTCGCCAACGCCGGCACGATGACGACCGACACCCGGCTGGCCTCCGCGGACGGCTACGAGCTGACCTTCGCCGTCAACTACCTGGCCCACGCGCAGCTGATCGGCGACCTGCTCGGCACGCTGACCGGCCCGGCCCGGATCGTGCTGCTGGGGTCGAACACGTACCGCGCGAACGTCTGGCGTCGTCTCCTGCACGTACCCGAGGCGCGCTGGGCGGACCCGATCGCGATCGCCCGCCCGGACACCGGGGACGTCAACCCCGGGATGGGCGCGGGCGGGATCGCGTACTCCAACGCCAAGCTGGCGATCCTCTACTACGCCCACGAGCTGCAGCGGCACGCCGGGGACGACGTGCGCGTGTCGGTCTTCGAGCCCGGCTGGATGCCCGGCACCGCGCTGGGCCGGGGAGCCCCGCCGGCCGCCCAGGCGGTCATGCGCGGGATCGCCCGGATCCCCGGGGTGGCCACGCCGGAGCGGTCCGGGCCGGTGCTGGCCGCGATGGCCCTCGACGCGGAGTGGGCGCACCTGCGCGACGGCGCGTTCGTGGTCCGCGACGAGGTGCGCGAGGTGTTCCCGGTCGCGCGGGACCGCGACCGGGAGAGCCGGTTGTGGGCGGCCACCGCCGAGCTGCTGGAGCGGGCGGCGGCCGTCGGCTGAGACGGGCCGGGCTCAGCGAGCGGGCGGCGGCCGTCGGCGCAGGCGCGCCCGGCTCAGCGAGGGGGCGGCGGGAGCTCGTACGGGGTGGTCGTGGTCAGGGCGGTGAAGCCGAGGCGGGCGAGGATCGGGCGGCTCTCGTCGGAGGCGTCCACCTGCAGGTACTCGTAGCCGAGCTCGGCCGCGATCCGGGTGCGGTACGCGACCGTCGCCCGGTAGACGCCCCTGCCGCGCCACTCGTGGACGGTGCCGCCGCCCCACAGGCCCGCGAAGGCGGTGCCCGGGACGAAGTCGATGCGCGCGCCGCAGACCGGGCGGTCGCCGGCCATCGCGACCACGATGCGGGTGCGGTCCGGGGCGTCGGCGAGCTGGTCGATCAGGCGTTCCCGGAGCCAGGACCGGGACTCGCCGAAGGCCTCCTCGGCCGCCCGGATCAGCAGGTCCACCCCGTGTTCGTCGGTGACGGGCTCCAGGCGTACGCCGTCCGGAAGGATCACCTCGGTGGGCAGGTCGGCGACGGCCGCGACCATCACGGTCTCCGGCTCGTCGGCCACCAGGCCGGCGGCCGTCAGCCGGTCGCCCAGGTCGGCGGGGGCATCGTGGCTGTAGTGCTTCCACTCGAAGCCGAGCCCGAGCGACCGGAAGTAGGCGACCTGCTCGGCGATGACGGCGTCCGCGGTGGACTCGTCGAGATCGGACCAGAGGACGGCGTTCCAGTCGTGCGCGTTCGTGCCGACGTTGCGGACGACGCGGTCGTCACGCTCGATCCGGGTGGTGCCACCGTCCCGCTCGGCCTCACGGCGCAGCTGACGGTCGAGGAGTGCGAGAACTTCTACCTGATCCACCGGGGAACCTCAGCACTCCCCGAACGACGGCGCAACCCATTTCGATTCAGGTGAGTTCGATCCGGGTGAGTTCGATCCGGGTGAGAAGGTCGCCCGCGCGACCTCGTCCGGTGCCGGACCGGCCTCGGCGAGCAGGGCGCCGTCGGCGGCCCAGATCCCGGATCGGCCGGACGTCCGGGCGAACCCGCCACCCGTGGGACCGGCGAAGGCCGCCGTGGCGACCCAGACGCCGTGCTCCGCGGCGACCCTGCGGGCGCGTTCGCCGTGCACCTGCGCCTCGTGATCGTGGTGGACGACGCCGGCGAGGTAGCCGTCGATGCCGAGCGCGGCGGTCCGCTCGGCGTGCTCCGGGATGCCGGTGTCCCGGCAGACCGCGAGCCCGAGCCGCCAGCCGTCCACGTCGAGCACGACCGGCTCGCCCGGCACGAAGCGCACGCTCTCGCTGCCGTGCAGACAGACCTTCCCGTACGCGATCCGGACCCCGGCCGCGTCGATCGCGAGGACGCCGATCATCGGGCCGGGGACCGGGGCGCCCACCAGCGCCAGGGTGCCGGTCTCGGCGCAGGCCTCCCGGATCGGTGCGAGGCGTTCGTCGTCCGGCTCGACGACCGCGGCGTCCAGTTCATAACCGGTGAGCGACATCTCGGGGAAGACGACGACCCGGGAGCGCGCGGCCCGGACCGCCGCGGCGTGCGCGACGGCGTTCCCGGCGACGTCGTGCGCCGTGCAGCGGGGCTGGGCGACCGCGACGGTCAGTTCCTGCTTCACCCGGCCACACTACGTCCCGGCCGGTGCGCCGCGACCGGGACGACGGTCCGGATCATGGTCAGGCGATCTGCTGCCACCACGGGTCGATCTCCGGCGGGCAGTCGATGTCGATCCGCTCGCCCGGGCGGGGGACGACCAGCCGGACGTCGCGGGCCTTCGCCTCGCGCCAGGCCCGGTCGACCGGCTCGGACCAGCGGTGCGGGGCCAGCTCGAAGGTGCCCCAGTGCACCGGGATCATCACGCCGCCGCGCACGTCGACGTGGGTGGCGACGCCGTCCTCGGGGAACATGTGGATGTCGGGCCACTCCACGCCGTACATGCCGACCTGGACGAGGGTGGCGTCGAACGGGCCGTGCTCGGCACCGATCCCGGCGAAGCCGGGGAAGTAGCCGGTGTCGCCGGAGTAGAAGACCCGGCGGGACGGGCCCTTGATCACCCAGCTGGCCCAGAGCGTCTCGTCGCGGCTGAGCCCGCGGCCGGAGAAGTGCCGTGCCGGGGTGGCGATCAGCTCGATCGCGCCGACCCGGGTGTTCTCGTTCCAGTCCAGTTCGGCGATCCGGCCGGCGGGCACGCCCCAGCGCTCCAGGTGCGCGCCGACCCCGAGCGGGACCGCGAAGACCACGTTCTCCTGCAGCGTGGCCAGGGTCTGGACGGTCTCCATGTCGAGGTGGTCGTAGTGGTCGTGGGAGATCACCACGGCGTCCAGGGCGGGCAGTTCGGCGAGCTCGACCGGCGCCCGGTGCATCCGGCGCGGCCCGGCGAACCGGGTGGGGGAGCAGCGCTCGCTCCAGACCGGGTCGAGCAGGATCCGGTGTCCCTCGATCTCGATCAGCGCGGTGGAGTGGCCGTACCAGGTGATGTGCAGACCCTCGGCGTCGCCGGTGCCCGGGTCGAGCACCGGGATCGGCTGGTGCGGGCGGCGCTGCTCGCCGCCGGTGAACGCGGCGACGGCGACCCGGGGGAAGGCGCTCAGGGAGAGCCCGGACCGGGTGGGCACGTTGTTGCGGAACTTCCCGTCGGCGAACTGCGGCGAGGCCTCCACCCGAGCGAGACGGGCGCCTTCGGCCTTGCCACCCAGCTGAGCAATCGGTGTCATGCCCCTAATGTAGGCGGTGATAACAATGTTGGCAACGCCTACATCGGGGTAGGGTGGTGCCATGAAGGCCCGGCCCTACCACCACGGCGACCTGCGCGCCACGTTGCTCGCCCTCGCGGAGGCCACGCTGCGTGACCGGGGTCCCGGTGAGCTGTCCCTGCGCGAGCTGGCCCGTGAGGCGGGGGTCAGCCCGGCCGCGCCCAGCCGCCACTTCCGGACCAAGCAGGCGCTGCTGGACGCTCTCGCGCTGGAGGGGTTCGACCGGGTCACCACGGCGATGACGAAGCTCCTGGCCGAGACCGGCGACTCGTTCGCCGAGCGTATCGGGGCGTTGACCAGGGCGTACCTGACGTTCGCGATCGCTAACGCGGCCCTGCTCGACCTGATGTTCAGCCGCAAGCACGACCCGGAGGCCTCGGCGGAGCTGGTCGCGGCGCCGCGGCGGCTACTGACCCTGGCCACCGACATCCTCGCCGACGGCCAGCGTCAGGGCGCGGTCCGCGCGGGGGAGATCGAGCGGCTGGCGGTGCCGCTCTTCGCCGCGCTCCAGGGGCTGACCGGGCTGGCGGTGAGTGCCGGGTTCACCGCCGAGCAGATCGACGAGAGCATCGCCGACATGGTCGTCTTCGTGCTGCGCGGTTACGCGCCCTGACGCTGCCCTCGGGCGAGTCGCTGGGATACGACCTGGCCGGCGCCGCGACGGTGACCCCGACCGTCACGGACACCGTCGCCACGTACCCGGACGTGCTGCCCGGCACCGACCTGGAGCTGCAGACCTTCACCGAGGGCGTGAAGGAGACCCTGGTCCTGGCGTCCCCCGACGCGGGCAACGAGTGGGTGTTCCCGCTGCGACTCGGCGGCCTCACCCCACGGATGACCGACGACGGCTCCGTGGAACTGGTCGACGCGGGCGGGACGGTCCTGGCCTGGTTCCCGCACGGCTCGATGAAGGACGCGAAGTTCGACGACCGTTCCGGCGACATGGCCTACTCGTCGGCGGTCGAGATGTCGCTGACCGAGGTCGACGGTCAACCGGCGCTGAAGGTGGTCGCCGACCGCGCCTGGCTCGACGATCCGGCCCGCGTCTACCCGGTCCGGGTCGACCCGACGATCACCACGGTCGACACCGGCGACGCCTACGCGGACAACGACTCCTCCATCACGGCGTCGACGGCAACCTGATCACCCAGGTCACGAACAAACGCCGCCGACAACGTGATCACCACGACGCAGGCGGTCGGGTCGGGCAGCGTGCTCTTGGTCTCCGATTACCGGTACGACGCCGAGGGCCGGATCACCGCGGAGACCGCGCACAACAGCGACCCGGCGACCACGCCGATGGCGCGCTGGAGGCTGAACGGAAGCGCGGCGTTCAAGCTCGCCTACCTCGCCTCGGTCGACAAGTGGCAGGCCGAGGGCACCGTCCGGCTCGCCGACGGCACGTCCGGCTGGTGGAGCGCGGCCAGCGCCGCCGGCCTGCCGGCCCTGAACGCCTGGACCCATCTGGCCGTGGTGGTCGACCCGACCGCGGGCACGGTGAAGGTCTACGTCAACAACGCCCAGCCGTCGGCCGGGAAGGTCGCCCGCAGCTCGTCGGTCCTGGACGAGGGTGGCCTGGTTACCCGCTCCTTCGACGCGCTGGGCAACGCCACCGACGTCAGTTACGACGCGGCCGAGCGGCCGTCGATCCCTGCAAAGTCGCGGCAGGGTCACGTGCCAGCTTGGATCAAGCCGGTCAGCAGAGTTACGACACGTTGCAGGGTGCTGTAGGAAGGGCACGCGGAGACCACGCTGCCATCCGGGATAACCTAGGCCCGAATCAGGCTGGCCGCACGGATGTGCCGTTCTACATTCAGCGGATGTGGGCCGGTACTGCTTTGGAGAAGGCTGTGGCAGCAGACCCCAGGGTGGTCGCGGACGGCAACATCGCTCATGTCGGCGCATCCAAGCCCGGACAGGCAGAACCCGACTTCGTGATCGGCGGTAGCTACAATGTCGATGTGACGGGTGCAAGTAGGACATCAATTAACCAGCATATGGATCGGGACTACTATAAACACGCTGATCAGCTAATGACCTACCCACGCTAGGTGCAGACGATATTGTAAAAATCTTTGGGGGAGTCGGCCAAGGATGAATGTCGTAGAGAAATGTTCGTTTGAGCGTCTCCGTCAATACGGTAGCGGGCGGGTCTTTAGTGAGCTTGATTTGAGGAGCGTTAAGTTCAGCAGCTGTACGCTATCTCAGCATGACGACCCCGGGTTCGGACTTGTCGTGCGGGATTCCACGCTCCGGAATTGCGCGTTCAGTGCATGTGTTATGGCGGGAGTGAAACTCGACAATGTTGTTATCGAAGGGGCGAGGTTTTCTAGGAGTTCAGTCACTGGATGCGCCTTCGAGAATGTGACATTGCGGGGAAAAATCGGTCAGCTCATCCTTGGTGGCCCGGTCAGGTCGCTTCCTCCCGAGATGTTCAAGGCATTTTCCGAGGCGTTGGTCGACTTCTACCGTGACGTCGACTGGGCATTGGACATCAGCGATGCGGTATTTTCGGACGCCGCAATCCGGGCCGTGCCGGGTGAGTTGATCCGGAGGAATCCGGAAAGGCACTTCCTCATCCGTCGTCACAATAGAGAAGTTGTATTGTCGCTACCGGATGCTCCGGATCTCGTGAAGGCGTACTTCAGGGACTTTGATCTCACGCCGTTCGACTCGATGATGGCCGTCGCCGCACAAGGTTCGAAAAATTTTGAAAAGCAACTGGTTGACCTGCAATGGCTTCGTGAGCGGGGCCTCGCCGAATAGTTGAATGCGGAACAGCCTGCTGAACTGATCTCAGAAGCGCGAATGTGTTGATTGGTGCGAAACGGGTGAAAGTTGGCGAGACCGGGCGGTGCTGGAAAGGGGCGCGGAGCCCTCGGCAGGAAGGGTCGCGACATCATCGTCGACCGGGATCCCTGCGTTGCTTGCCAGGAGACGCTGACAGCCGCCGCGGTTCACCATCAACGCGAAGACAACCGTGATCGTGAACAGGGCCGCACCCGCTGATGTCAGCATCACTTACCGAGACCGTGCTCCTGCAGCGACCCCTGGGCATGCCGTGCCCGACAGTCGTCACCGATGGTGACCGGCGGAGCCTGTTCATCGCGTGGGAGTAACCGCTCGACCCTGGTGAACCCGCCGCATGCATACCGCGCCGTACCGTTGATCAGCGGAGATCCGGCGGTGAGTGCGTGCCGCTCGGGACCTGGACCTTCGCCAAGGGTGCGGCCGGCAGCGTGCTGATCCGCACTGCCGGCACGACCGGCAACGTCGTGGCCGACGCCGTCCGTTTCATCCTCGCCTGACAGCGGCCGCGGCCCGCGGGCTTCTCAGCCCAGCAGCTTCGCCACGGTGCCGGTCAGGTCAGCGGCGGACACCCGAGTCACATTGGGCGTGCCCGGGGCGGCGCCGTCGATGACCAGGAACTTCTGCTGGGTCTGCTGGGCCGCGACCGTCCGGACCGCCTCGTCGGCGATGCCCGGCGCCGCGACGATCACCGCGCATTGCCCGAGGATCAGGGTGCCGGCGAAGGTCTGGGCGTTTGCGGCGGTCTGCTCGCCGGTGACCTCGAGGTAGCGCGCTTGGCCGAGGGTCTGCGCCGAAGCGGTCTGCATGGCTGCCCAGAGTGGGGCGGCATTCTTACCGGCGACGCCCTCCTGGTCGGTGAGCAGGCAGGCGGTGACGTCGCGGTATTCGCGCGGGCGCGGCTCAGTCTCGTCGCCGGGCAGGGCCGCCCAGATCAGGCCGGCGACCGCGAGCAGGGCGGCGACGCCGCCGGCCAGTGTGGCCTTGCGGCGTTGAGTCCATTCGATCGGCGTACGCCGGTTCAGCGGCTGCCGTGGGCCGCGCATCGAACCCCGGAGTCGCTTGTCTACCTGTCCACCCAGCACGGCGCAGAGCGTAACCACCGTGTCAACGCCGTCCGCGCCTGGTCTAAACCCTACCGTCCGACATGGATGCCAAATCGTTATGAGACTTCGAGGATCTTCACTGTTGACTCCCATGATCAGCACAGCAAATACTCGCCGTGCCTATCGCATCACGTACGGGGGAGTCGATCGCGATGTCCTGGTGGCGGCGCTGTGCTGTTTTCACCCTTCTGCTCTTCGGCCTCTCGGTAGCGGTACCCGCGCAGGTGGTGCAGCCCGGCGGGAGCTTCCCGCTGAGCTGGCTGACCGACCTGTTCACCCTGCGCACGGCGTGGGCCGCGGTGACCGGGCTGCCGGTGCAGCAGCGGCGCGACCCCGGCCATGGTGGATACACCTCGGCGGCGGCGACCACCGCGAACGGCGGGCACGGCGAGGCGCAGGAGATCGCGCCGGGCGGCCTCGACGGCTACCTGCCGCACGACGCCTCCGACGGGACCACGAAGACCGACCCCGCGCAGGTGGGCTACGTCGCCAAGACCAGCAAGCGGCAGTCCGGCAAGTCCAAGGCGGGCATGAGCCAGTACGCGAACGCGGACGGCTCGCTCACCCAGGTCTACTCGGCGGGCCGCTCCAACTACAAGGCGACCGACGGCACCTGGCAGCCGATCGACACGACCCTGGTGAAATCCGGGTCGCGCTGGTCGATGAAGGCGAACTCCCTGGATGTCTCCCTCGGCGCGGTCGAGGAAGAGCCCGTCACCGTCCCGTCGGCCGCACCGTCGGCACCGGTGGAGGAGCTGCGGGACCCGCTCGTCTCGATGACGATCCCCTCCGGCGGCTCGGTCGGATACGACCTTCAAGGCGCCGCCACGGTCACCCCCACCGTTGACGGCACCGTTGCGACGTACCCGAAAATCCTGCCCGGCACCGACCTGGAGCTGCAGACCTTCACCAACGGTGTGAAGGAGACCCTGGTTCTGGCGTCGCCTGCGGCGGGGAATGAGTGGGTGTTCCCGCTGCGCCTGACCGGGCTGACCCCGCGGATGGCGAAGGACGGCTCGGTCGAGCTGGTCGACGCCGACGGCGCGGTGAAGGCCTCCTTCCCGCACGGCTCGATGAAGGACGCGAAGTTCGACGAGCAGTCCGGCGAGATGACGCACTCGTCGAAGGTCGAGATGTCGCTGATCCAGGTGGACGGCGCCCCCGCGCTGAAGGTCGTCGCCGACCGCGCCTGGCTCGACGACCCGGCCCGCGTCTACCCGATCCGGGTCGACCCGACGGTGACCACCGGCGACACCGGCGACGTCTACGTGGACAACGACTCGGACACCACGTCGAGCGACCAGAACGGCGACAACCTGCCGGTCGGCACGTACAACAGCGGCACCACCAAGGCCCGCTCGTTCATCCACTTCGGCGACTTCAGCACCTCCGGGGTGACCGGCGGCCGGGTCACCGCGGCGAGCCTCAAGCTCTACCTGACCTGGCAGTACGCCTGCTCGGTGGACCGCGCGTTCTACGTGCACACCGCCGCCGAGTCGTGGACCGTGGCGAACCTGAGCACCGTGGCGTACCCGGGCGCGGACGTCAGCACCGACCCGATCGGCTCGCTGACCGTCACCGACCCGGGCACCGCCTGCACCAACACCGGCGCGGACCGCAGCATCGGCAAGTGGGTCACCGTGCCGCTGAGCGTGGCGACCTTCAACGACTGGTCGTCCGGCGGCTCCAACCTCGGCCTCGCGCTGCTCTCCTCGGTCACCGACTCGTACGCCTGGAAGCGGTTCACCTCGGCGAACTACTCCTCCGGCGACTACAAGCCGCAGCTGAGCCTGACCTACACCGCGAACGTGCTGCCGCAGGTCGACACCCGGTACCCGGGGAACAACGCGATCGTCGAGACGCTGACGCCGCAGCTGGCGACCCGGGCGCACGACCCGGACGCGTACCCCGCAAAGGGTTTGACCTATAACTACACCGTCTACAACAGCGCCGGCACCGCGTTGGTCTCGTCGGGTGCGGTGACCACGCAGGGCTGGCAGGTGCCCGCGGGCAAGCTCGCCTGGAACAGCACCTACTACTACACCGTCAAGATCGGTGACAAGGTCGGCACCACCGCGGAGTCGGGGGCCTACGCCTTCACCACACCGGTGCCGCAACCCCGGCTGACCTCGGATCTGGCGCAGAACCCGGGCGCCGGCTTCGACCCGAACAACGGCAACTACACCACCTCGGCGAGCGACGCCCAGGTCACCGGCGTCGGCCCGGCGCTGGAGATCTCGCGGAGCTACAACAGCCTGGACACCCGGCGGACCGGTGCTTTCGGTCAGGGCTGGTCGAGCATCCTGGACGTCAAGGCCACCGAGCGGTACGACACCACCGGCGCCGTGCAGACCGTCGTGGTCACCTACCCGAACGGTTCGGAGGTCGCGTTCGGCCGCAACACCGACGGGACGTTCACCGCGCCGTCCGGCCGGTACGCCGTCTTCACCAAGCAGACCACCGGCTACACCCTGACCGACAAGGACGCCACCCAGTACGTCTTCGGCCGGGACGCGACCGGCGGCGTCTACAAGGTCACCCAGATCATCGACGCGAACGGGCGGGCGCTGACCTTCGCGTACGACGCCACGACCGGCCTGATCGCGACGATGACCAACGCGTCCGGCCGTACCCTCACTCTGACCTGGACCGGAACGCACGTCGCGACGGTGACCACCGACGCGCCGACCGCGGGCGGGACCGGCTACACCTGGACCTACGCGTACGGCACCTACGACCGGCTGACCACGGTCTGCCCGCCGGGAACCACCACCGACTGCACCGTCTACAACTGGGCCAACTGGAACAACCAGTACGCCAACGCGGTGCTCAACCTGAACCCGTACTCGTACTGGCGGCTCAACGACGCCTCCGGCACCTCCGCCGTGAGCTCGGTGCTGACCAACGCCGGCACGGACAACGGCACCTACAAGAACGTCACGCTCGGCGGGGCCTCCGGCCTGCCCGACTCGGGCGCCACCACCGCCGCGTTCACCGGCTCCGCGTCGTACGTGCAACTGCCCGGCAAGCTCGTCGCCGACGGCTCGTACCAGACGGTCAGCATGTGGTTCAAGACCAGCACCGCCGGTGGCGTGCTGTTCAGCTACAGCGCGGGTGCGATCACCGCGGGGACCACGGCCAGCAACTACACCCCGGCGCTCTACGTCGACAAGAACGGCTACCTGCGCGGTGAGTTCTGGCAGGGCTCGGCCAGCCCGATCAAGTCGAAGTCGACGGTGATCGACGGCGCCTGGCACCACGTGGTGCTCTCCGGCGCCGGCGCCACCCAGACCCTCTACCTGGACGGCGCCGCGCAGGGCTCGCTCGCCGGCACCATCTCGCTGTACCAGACCGGCGGCTCCGCCTACGAGTACGTCGGCGCTGGCTTCGTCGGCAACAGCTGGCCGGACCACGCCAGCACCGGCGTCTCGCCCGCCGTTGCCACCTACTTCACCGGCTCGATCGCCGACGTCGGTTTCTTCACCAAGGCGCTGACCAGCACCGACGTCAGCGGGATCTACTCGGTCGCGAAGAACTCCAGCTCGGCGATCCGGTACATCAAGTCCCCGGCCGGGCGGATCCAGTCCCAGGTCGCGGTCAGCAACGTCACCGGCCAGGTCACCTCGGTGACCGACGAGAACAACGGCGTCTGGACGATGGGCACGCCGACCATCGCCGGCAGCAGCGACGTCTACGCCGCCTCGGTGCTCGGCGCCAAGCCCACCAACTACTGGCGGCTCGGCGAGACCGACACCGACACCACCGACGCGGTCAACGAGGTCGCCGGCGACACCGCGACGTACAGCGGGGTGACGCTCGGCGCGACCGGCCCGTTCAGCGACGCGACCGCGATCACCCTGGACGGCACCGCCGGCAACGTCGCGCTGCCCAGCGGGGTGGCGCCGGCCGGGGCGAACTCGGTCAGCGTCTGGTTCAACACCACCGCCACCGGCAAGGTGCTGCTCGGCTCGCAGGCCGGCGCGCTCGGCGAGACCACCGCGCCGGGCCTGCCGACGCTCTGGGTCAGCTCGGACGGCAAGCTGCGCGCCCTGGCGCCGTCGACCACCCCGACCGGGCCGCTGCGCTCGGCGTACGCCGGAAAGTGTGTCGACAACGCGAGCAACCTCACCACCAACAACAACCCGATCCGGATCTACGACTGCAACAACAGCGCCGCGCAGAACATGACGCTGCTGGCCAACGGCTCGATCCAGGTCTCCGGCAAGTGCCTGGACGTGCCGAACGCCGCCACCGCGAACAACACCCTGATCCAGCTCTACACCTGTAACGCCTCGGCGGCCCAGCTCTGGGAGCCGTACAACGGCGGCTTCCGGAACCCGAACTCCGGCAAGTGCCTGGACCTGCCGAACGGCACCACGACCAACGGCACGCAGCTGCAGCTCTACACCTGCAACAGCAGCAACCCGCAGAAGTGGACGCTGTCGCTCTCCTCGACCGCCGTGGTCAACGACGGCAAGTGGCACAACGCGATCCTGACCTCGTCGGGCACCGCGCAGACCCTCTACATCGACGGCGTCAAGGCCAGCGCGAGCACCGGCACGGTCGCCTTCGCGCCGGGCGCCCAGCCGTACGCGTACCTCGGCGCGGGCCTTACCGGCACCGGCTGGTCCGGCCTGACCGCCGCGACCACCTCGTACTTCTCCGGCAAGATCGCCGAGGCGGCCTTCTACCCGAGCGAGCTCACCGCCGACCAGGTGACGGCCCAGCTCGAGGCGAGCAAGCAGACCGTCGCGGTCGCGGTGACCACGGTCGACACCACGGTCAAGACCATCACCATGCCGGTCAAGAACGTCACGGTCACCGACCCGGGCGGCAAGACCATCTCGTACGCGTACGACCTGCTGAACAACCGTCAGGTCGCGGAGACCGACGCGCTCGGCAACGTGACGAAGTACGGCTACGACATCGGCGGCTACTCCAGCCTGGTGTACGACCCGAACGGCGTGCGGACGCAGACCGTGCAGGACGAGCGCGGCAACACGATCCAGCAGATCACCTGTCAGGACCAGTCGGCGAACCTCTGCGCCAGCACGTACTTCGGCTACTACCTCAACACGGCCAGCCCGGTCGACCCGCGCAACGACGTGATGATCACCAGCCGGGACGGCCGTTCGTCATCGGCGACCGACACCACGTACCTGACGACGTACAACTACGACGCCAAGGGCAACCCGCTCGGCACCACCGACCCGCTGGGCCGGACCACGAGCACGCTCTTCACCGACGGCACCACGATCGCGGGCTACGACGGGGGTTATGCGCCGGCGGGTCTGCCGTACCGGATCGTCAACGCCGGTGGCGGCGTGCAGGGCATCGCGTACTACGCCAACGGTGACCTGGCCAAGACCATGTCGCCCTCGGGCGAGGTGTCGGTCTACACGTACGACAAGCTCGGCCGGAAGCTCACCGAGACGATCACCACCGGGACGTTCCCGGGCGGCCGGACCTCGACCTTCACCTACGACGCCCAGGGCTTGGTCCTGACCGAGACCGACCCGCCGGTCACCAACCGGGTCACCGGCGCGGTGCACACCGCGGTCACCACCAACACGTACGACGCCGACGGCAACATGACGTCGCAGACCACCGCGGACAGCACCGGCGGCGACGTCGCCCGCACCCAGACGGTCACCTTCAACTCCCTCGGGCAGAAGGACTCGCAGACCGACGCGGTCGGCAAGTCGACGAACTTCACCTACAACGCGTACGGCCAGGTGATCCTGGAGACCGATTCGGACGGCGGCTCCACGGCCTACGACGTCGACGCCGAGGGCAACGTGCTCTCCGAGACGATGAAGGGCTGGACCGGCGACCCGAACAACCCGTCGACCGCTTCCGATCTGGTCACCGAGACCAACGTCTACGACCCGGACGGCCGTCTGGCCAGCACCACCGACGCCATGGGCCGGACCACGTCGTACACGTACACCGACAACGATCTGACCGCGAAGGTCACGATCACCGACGGCACCAGCACGTACGTCCAGGAGCAGAACTCCTACGACTACGACGGCAATCTGACCACCCAGCTGACCAACAACGGCAAGACCAAGACCGTTTTCGCGTACGACGCCGCGGGCCGCCAGACCACCACGACGGTCGACCCGTCCGGGGTCAACCGGGTGACCACGAACGTCTACAACGTCACCGACAACGTGATCACCACGACGCAGGCGGTCGGCACCGGCAGCACCCTGTCGGCCACCGACTACCGCTACGACGCCGAGGGCCGGATCACCGCGGAGACCGCGTACAACAGCGACCCGGCGACCACCCCGGTGGCACGCTGGAAGCTGAACGAGACCAGCGGCACCCGGGCGGCCGACAGCGCGGGCAACAGCCCCGGCACCACCTCCGACGTGACCTGGTCGACCGCCGCGCCGACCGGCCTCTCCGGCAGCGCCACCTTCACCGGCAGCGGCACCTCGAAGGTCCTCACCGACGGCCCGGTGGTGGACACCACCCGGGCGTACACCACCAGCACCTGGGTCAAGCTGACCAGCAAGGCCGCCGACGGCTACGTGCTGGCTCAGCCCGGCGCGAACGGCAACTCGACGTTCAAGCTGGCCTACCTCGCCTCGACCGACAAGTGGCAGGCCGAGGGCACCGTCCGCCTCGCCGACGGATCGTCCGGCTGGTGGTCCGCGGCGAGCGCCGCCGGCCTCCCGGCCCTGAACGCCTGGACCCACCTGGCCGTGGTGGTCGACCCGACCGCCGGCACGGTCAAGCTCTACGTCAACAACGCGCTGGTCGCGACCAGCACGGTCGGTGTGAACGCCTTCAACAACCAGGCCACCGGCCAGCTCAACATCGGCAACCAGTACGGCGCCAGCGGCTTCACCGGCTCCATCGCCGACGTGCAGTTCTTCCAGCGGGCCCTCTCCGCGACCCAGGTCTCCGCGATCTACGGCAACACCCAGCCGACGGCCGCGAAGGTCTCCCGCACGTCGTCGACCCTGGACGAGGGCGGCCTGGTCACGCGCTCCTTCGACGCGCTGGGTAACGCCACCGACGTCACGTACGATGTGGCCGAGCGCCCGGTGATCACCACGGCGCCGGCGGTCACCGCCGAGACGTTCACGGGTCAGACCGTCGCCCGCCCGGTCAGCTACGCCGGGTACGACACGTTCGGTGACCAGACCGAGAGCGTCGACGGCAACGGCAACAGGAGCACCTACCTGTACGACCGGGCCGGCCGCGCCTACGAGACCCACGGCGCGACCTACACGACGCCCGCCGGTGCGACGATCAACCCGGTGTCGACGACCACGTTCGACTCGCTCGGCCAGACCGTCTCCTCGACGGACGAACGGGGCAACACCACCGGTTACACGTACGACCAGCTGGGCCGCCTCGCGAAGACGGTCGCGCCGAACGGTGCCACCACGACGGTCACCTACGACCTGGCGGGTGAGCCGCTGACGGTGACCGGCCCGACCGGTGCGGTCACCGCGATGACCTACGACTACCTGGGCCGCAAGCTCACCTCGACGGAGGCGGTCCGGCAGACCGGCCAGTCGCTGACCACCACGTACGGCTACGACGACGCCGGGCTGCTCGCGTCGATGAAGACCCCGGCCGGGGTGACCGAGTCCTACACCTACAACAGCGTGGGTGAGCAGGTCACCGTCAAGGACGGCGCCGGGCAGACCAGCACCACCGAGTACGACGGCCTGGGCCGGCCCACCGGGCAGATCGCCCCGGACAGCGTGTACTCGACCACCACGTACGACATGCTGGGCCAGACCACCGCGTCGGCGACGTACGCGTCGAAGACCAGCACCACCGCGCTGACCTCCTCGTCGCAGACGTACGACTCCGCCGGGAACGTGCTGACCAGCACCGACGGGCGGGGCACGACGACGTCGTTCACCTACGACCCGACCGGCATGCCGCTCACCGAGAGCCAGCCGACCGCTTCGGGCGCGGCGATCACCACCTCGTTCGGGTACGACCTGCTCGGCAACCAGACCCGGTTCACCGACGGCCGGAACAACGCGTTCTGGACCACGTACAACTCCTGGAACCTGGCCGAGTCGACGATCGAGCCGGTCACCAGCCAGTACGTGTCGACCGCCGACCGCAGCTACACGATCACGTACGACGCGGCCGGGCAGGCGGTGAAACAGACCTCACCCGGCGGGGTCGAGCAGACCTACAGCTACGACAACATGGGTCAGCTGACCTCGCAGGCGGGCACCGGCGCCGCCGCGGCCACCAGTACCCGGTCGTTCTCCTACGACCTCGGTGGCCGGGTCACCACGTTCTCCTCGCCGTCCGGGGACAACACGGTCACCTACGACGACCGGAACCTGCCGACCGCGATCAGCGGCCCGTCCGGGAACTCGTCGTTCAGCTACACCTCCGACGGCCTGATGGCCTCCCGGACCGACAGCGCGGGCACCACCGCCTACACGTACGACGGCGCGGACCGGCTCTCCACGCTGAAGAACACCACCGCCGGGACCGACCTCTCGTACGCGTACGACACCACGTCGGCGATCTCGACGATCACCTACGGCTCCGGTGACTACCGGTCCTTCACCTACGACAAGCTGCACCGGGTCACCGCCGACGAGCTGAAGACCTCGGCCGGCGCCTCGGTCGCGAAGGTCGCGTACACCTGGGACGCGAACAGCAACGAGACGTCGAAGACCACCACGAACTTCGGCGGCAGCGCCACGATCACCAACACGTACGGGTACGACCTCGCCGACCGTCTGACCTCGTGGAACAACGGGACCACGACGATCGGCTACACGTACGACGCGTCCGGCAACCGGACCGGCAACGGGTCGACCACGTACACCTACGACCAGCGGAACCGTCTGGTCACCGACTCCGCCGGGGTCTCCTACAGCTACACCCCGCGGGGCACGCTGACTTCGGTGGTCGGCCCGTCGGCGGCGTACACGACGACGTCGGATGCCTTCGACGAGGTGATCACCCAGTCGTACGGCTCGGGCACCGAGACGTACGGCTACGACGCGCTGGGCCGTGCCCTGCAGACCGGTTTCTCCTACACGGGTACCGGCAACGACCTGGCCACCGACGACTCGGGCGCGACCTACGTGCGTGACCCGGGCGCCGATGTGGTCGGCACGGCGTCGGGCAGCAATACCCGCCTGGTCTGGACCGACCTGCACGACGACATCGTCGGCCAGTTCACCTCCACCGGCACCGCCCTCTCCGGCTCCACGGTCTACGACCCGCTGGGTACGGTGAAGGCGACCGGCGGCATGCTCGGCAGCCTCGGTTACCAGTCCGAGTACACCGAGTCCTCCACCGGCCGGACCAACATGGCCGCGCGCTGGTACAACACCGGCACGGGTCAGTTCGACTCCCGCGACACCCAGTCGAACAGCCCGATCCCGGACTCGGTCAGCGCCAACCGCTACCAGTACGGCGACGCGAACCCGCTGACGGTCACCGACCCGTCCGGCCACGGCTGGTGGAGCAAGGTCACCTCCGCGGTGTCCCGGGTGACCAGCACGGTCTCCTCGTACGCTTCCCAGGCCACGTCGTACGCCAGCAGCTACGCGTCGTACGCCTACCACTCGGTCTCCTCGAGCTACTACAGCGCCAAGGCGAAGGTCCTGAGCAAGGTCGCCCACGTCGCGAAGCGGGTGGGTTGGAAGAGCCTGGCGAAGAAGGCGGACTCGGGCCGGAAGAAGGCCGCGAAGAAGTCCCGTGAACAGCATCGTCGCGCGACCAAGGCGCATAAGGAGGCCCAGCGTAAGGGTCACGCCCTGAAACAGCGGGTTGTCCGCGCGGCGAAGAAGGCCGTCAAGGTCGTCAAGGACGCGAAGAAGAAGACGGTCGCCTTCGTCAAGAAGCACAAGAAGGAGATCATCGCGATCGCGGCCACGGTGGCCACGGTCGTCGCGGTGGCCACCCTCGGCCCGGTCGGCGGCATCGTCGCCGGCATCGCGATCAGCGTCCTCAAGGACGCCGCTTCCGGCGACATCCACAACCTCTCCGACCTCGGCGGCTCCCTAGCGAGCGCCGCCTTCACCGGCGTCCTCGGCGCCGCAACGGGCGGCTTGGGCGGCGCGATCGGCGGCAAGCTGGCCGGCATGGCCGCTTGTAAGCTCGGCGCCGGCCTCCTCGGAAAGGCCGTCTCCGGCGCCATCGGTGGCGGTGTCTCCGATGGTTTCGCCGACGCGGCCGAGCAGTTGGCCACCACGGGCAGCATCGACTGGAAGCAGACCCGCAACGCCGCGGCAACGGGTGCGCTGATCGGCGCCGTGACCGGCGGCGCGGCCAAGTGTCACAGCTTCGACCCGTCCACCGAGGTCGTCATGGCCGATGGCACGACGAAGCCGATCGCTGAGGTCGAACTCGGCGACAAGGTCCTGGCTACTGACCCTGCGACCGGTGACACCGAGGGCAAGCCGGTCAGCGTCCTGCACCACCACCAGGACACCGACTTCGCCGACGTGACGGTCAGGGACGACAAGACCGGTAAGACAACCACGGTCGAGTCGACCGCGAACCATCCGTTCTGGAACGCTACGACGGGCGAGTGGACCGAGGCCAAGGACTTGAAGGCGGGCGACAAGCTCCGCAACGCCGACGGCGAATCCACCCAGACGGTTGCCGCGATCAAGCTCTGGACCGGCCTCAAGTGGATGGACGACCTCACGGTCAACGACATCCACACGTACTACGTGCGTACTGGTTCATCGCAGGTTCTCGTGCACAACTGTGGCGGTTCGAAAAACGCTCCCAGCGGTCAGCCTCACTCGAAGAAGTGCACATGTGACACCGGTGGTAACCCGCGGATCGTGCGTAACACGGGTGGTATCCGTGGCGACCGGGCGACCCGAACGCAGGACTACGGCCTTCAGTTCGACATCATGGATGCGAACCCGGACTGGAAGCACATCGCAGGTGGCACCAAGAAGCAGAAGAGGGTCTACTCGGCGGACCGGAAGAAGTACAAGCAGCCGGACCTGATCTTCGAGAACGAGATGGGCGAGAAGATTTACTACCAGACCGCCGATGTCAATCCGGATGGAAGCTTCACGGATCGTGAGATCGAGAATTCTCAGTGGCTTGCAGAGCATGGTGAGGGTCAGGTAATCATGATCCCGAAGGTCTAGGCTGTACGCTGCAGGGATCGATTGAGGTGGGGCATGGCGGGTTCGCGAGCCACGGAGATATTTTTGCTGCCTGAGGACGAGGAAGCGATAGTTTCTGCGATCAGGATAGCTTTGCCCGGTGCGGTGATCATCGATGATGACTGGCAGGAGTTTGGGCGGCCTCCCGTGCGAGAGCGGGTTGCCGACTGTGGTCGCTACGTCGGTATCTGGAATCGGGAGGCCCGCCCGATGCTTGCGCCTCGTGTGCGAACCAATGGGCGGATAGAGAGCCCGGAGAGCGACTACATAGTCCAGTGGCAGAGGAGTATCGAGAAAAGTCCGGGTGCGCTGGAGATTGGTCAATGGGCGACCACTTTGACCGTTGGTGACGTCCCGGATATGAAGCCGTTCATCGGTGCCCTCTGGCGGGTTCTGATGCGAATGACAACTAATCGCCTAAGGTGTATATCGATGCCGGATCCGCACACTCCGGAACGTCGTTTCCGTGCCGGAAAGTTTGCTGTGGAAAGAGCCAGGAAAGGCGGCCTCGTATTCACTGCAAACGCGTTACGTCTTGCGCCGGAGGAAGTTCGCTAGGTGTTCTGACCCCGGTGGCCGGCAGGGGACGCCCGTCCGGGTTCACATCGAGCAAGGTCGGCGTGGGCGTCAGGCTGCGTTGACACGGAAATCGGGGTCGATCAGGATGGGCTCGTTGTTTTTGAGAGGCGCGGCGGTGGGCTGCGAGGGGGAGTTCGCAGGATGTCGCGTCTGGTTGGCCGACGGCGTCTTCTTCAGCTCGGTGGGGTGACCGTCCTTCTGGCCGGCGGTGGTGCCACTGCGGCGGCGCTCTGGTCTCGCCGCGGGCCGGAGCTGGTTGACGCTGATCTCGTCGTCTATGGGGCGACCGCGGCCGGGCTCGTCGCCGCGATCCAGGCACGGCGGATGGGGCACACCGCCGTCGTGGTCGAACCCGGACAGCACGTCGGGGGGATGACCACCGGAGGGCTCGGGGCGACCGATGGTGGGACTGTCGAGTCGATCGGGGGGATCGCTGCCGAGTTCTACCGGCGGGTGCACGCGAAGAACACCGCTGTTCCGCAGTTCCGGTTTGCGCCCAGCGTGGCGAGCGCCGTACTGGCCGAGATGGTCAAGGAAGCCGGTGTGGACGTCTACCTCGGGGTGCGGCTCCACGCCGTCGCCAAGGTCGGGAATCGGATCACCGAGCTGGTGGGCGAGAACGGTCACGTGTTTCGTGGGCGGATGTTCGTGGATGCCGGGTATGAAGGCGATCTCATGGACCGGGCCGGGGTGAAGTGGGTCGTCGGGCGGGAAGGGAACGCCGCCTACGGGGAGACGATCAACGGGGTGCAGCTGCGGTCCGGGCACCAGTTCGATCGTGGGGTGGATCCCTACGTCGTGGCCGGGCGGGCGTCGAGCGGGCTGCTGCCGGGGATCTCGGCGGGGCCGGTGGCGGCGAGGGGCAGCGCGGACGGGCTGATCCAGGCCTACAACTTCCGGATGTGTCTCACCCAGGATGCCTCGCGGATCCCGTTCACCCAACCGGACGGGTATCAGGCGGCGGATTATGAGCTGCTGTTCCGGCATGTCCAAGTGGGATATCGAGGGCCGTTCTTCAACACCGAGAGCGTCGGGGGCGGGAAAGTCGACGCCAACAATGAGGGGCCATTTTCGACCGATTATGTCGGCGGGAACTATGCCTATCCGACCGCGAGTCACGCCGAGCGGGAGTCGATTGTCGCGGCGCATGTGGCGTACCAAAAAGGTTTGATGTGGTTTTTGGGGAATGATCCGCGGCTGCCCGCAGAGATCCGTGAGGCGACCGGGAGCTGGGGGCTGGCGGCGGACGAATTCACCGGCAACGGGGGTTGGTCGCCGCAGATCTACGTGCGTGAGGCGCGGCGGATGCTCTCGGCATACGTCATGACCGAGCACGACTGCCGGGGGGACGTGACCGCGAACGATCCGGTCGGGCTGGCGAGCTATCAGATGGATTCGCATAACTGTCAGCGCGTGGTCGTCGACGGTGTGGTGCACAATGAAGGGGACGTGCAGGCGAGCGTTCCGGGCGCTTTTCCGGTCAGTTTCCGCTCGATCGTTCCGATCGAGACCCAGTGCGAGAATCTCACGGTTCCGGTCTGCCTTGCGGCTTCCCATATCGCGTACGGATCGATCCGGATGGAACCGGTTTTCATGATGCTGGCGCAGTCCGCGGCGACGGCGGCGATGCTCGCGCTGGCGGCGAACGTGCCCGTGCAGCGGCTCGACTACGCGACGCTGCGGGCGAAGCTGCTGGCCGACGGACAGGTCCTGCACTGGCCGCCGATCGAGGACGGCGAGGTCGTCGTGGACAACGCGATGACGAAGGGCGTGACGCGGAAGGGCGAGTGGACGCACGCTTCGGGGGCGCCCGGCTATTTCGGCGCCGATTTCGAACACGACAGCGACGCGAACAAGGGCACGGCCAGCTTCCGTTTCACCCCTGACCTGCCGGCCGCCGGGCGTTACACGGTGAAGCTGCGCTGGACCGCCCACGAGAACCGTGCCGCCGCCGTTCCGGTCGACGTCATCCACAGCGCCGGAACCGTGACCCGCACCGTCGACCAGCGCACTTCCGGCGGCGAATGGGTGCCGCTCGGCACCTGGACTTTCCGAAAAGGCACAGCCGGAAGCGTGCTGATCCGCACCACCGGAACGACCGGCTACGTCGTCGCCGACGCGGTCCTTTTCACCCCGGCCTGACCCGCGCTGCTTGCCGTCGTTCGTGCGGCGGTGGTCTCCTCGATTGATGCGCGTCTTCATCACCGGGGCGAACGGGTTCATCGGGCGGGCACTCGCCGTGCGGTTGCGGGAGCAGGGGCATGCGGTCGGCGGGGTCGACCTTTGCGCGGACGAGCCGGCCGGGGTGGTCGCGGGTGACGTCGGTGAGGTGGGCGAGTGGCAGGACGCCGTGCGCGGTGCCGATCTGGTCGTGCACGCCGCGGCGGTGGTGTCGAACGCCGTGGGGCTCGCGGAGCAGTGGCCGGTCAACGTCCTGGGGACGCGGAACGCGGTCGATGCGGCGGTGCGGGCGCAGGCCGGGCGGTTCGTGCAGCTCTCGTCGATCCGGGCCTTCTCGGACCTGGGGTTCCCGGACGGGGTGACCGAGGACCGCCCGGTCCGGACCGATGGGAACCCGTATGTCGACACCAAGATCGCGGGGGAGCAGGTGGTGCTGCAGGCCCACGCCGAGGGGCGGATCGCGGTCACGGTGGTACGGCCGGGCGACGTCTACGGGCCCGGCTCCCGCCCGTGGACGGTCCTGCCGGTCGAGCTGATCAAAAAGGGACGTTTTTTGCTGCCGGGGCGGGGCGACGGCATCTTCAGCCCGGTCTACGTCGACGATCTCGTGGACGGGCTGCTGCTGGCGGCGACGAGGCCGGAGGGCGCGGGCCAGGTCTTCACCCTCACCGGCGGGGTGGGCGTGCCGTGCCGGGAGTTCTTCGGTCACTACTACCGCATGCTGGGCAAGCGCGGGCCCCGAACCCTGCCGGCCGGGCTGGCGGTCGCGATCGCGGAGGTGGCCGGGCGGGCGGCGGCGCTCGCCGGGATCCGGACCGAGTTCAACGCGACCTCGATGCGCTACTTCACCCGGACCGGAACCTATTCGATCGCGAAGGCCCACCGGATGCTCGGCTACACGCCCGCGGTCGGTCTGGTCGAGGGGATGGCCCGCACGGAGCGGTGGCTGCGAGAACGCGGGTTGATCCTTGACGAGGTCAATCCGTAGCGGCATCGTTTCGCTGAGTGATGATCTCTCGCCGTAGCTTTATGGCTGTGACGGCTGCAGGAGCTGCTCTCCCAGGGAAACCGGCGCGGAAGGTGGTCCGCCCACCCGCGCTCCGACCGGGTGACCGGGTCAGAGTCGTCGCGCCCGCAGGCGTCCCTGACGAGCGGCTGGCCCGGGGTATTCAGATCCTGCAGGGCTTCGGGCTGGTGGTCGAGCCCGGCGCCCACCTCTACGACCGCTACGGCTACCTGGCCGGCACCGACGCGGACCGCCTCGCCGATCTCAACGCGGCCTTCCGAGACCCCGGTGTGCGCGGCGTCTTCGCGGCCCGGGGTGGCTACGGCACGCAGCGGATCATCGACGGCCTCGACCTGGACGCGGTGCGCCGTGATCCGCGGGTCTTCGTCGGGTTCAGCGACCTGACCGTGCTCTCCGGCCGCCTCTGGACCGCCGCCCGCCTGGTCAGCTTCTACGGGCCGATGGTGAACTGGACCGACTCGCGAACCGGTCCCACCGAGATCGAGTCGCTGCGCCGGGCGGTGATGACCACCGACCCGATCGTGCTGACCCGCGACCCGGCCGAGCCCAGCGCGGCGGTGAGCGTCCCCGGCGTGGCGACCGGCACCCTGCTCGGCGGCAATCTGAGCATGCTGCAGGCGAGTGTCGACACCAAGGATCTGCCCGATCTGAGCGGCGCGATCCTGCTCTTCGAGGACACCGACGAGGCGCCGTACAGCTATGACCGGATGTTGACCCACCTCATCCGGGTGGGTGCGCTGCGCCGGATCGCCGGGGTGGCGATCGGGCAGTTCACCGACGCCGCGGTGGTGAGCGGCCAGTGGACGGCGGCCCAGGCGGTGCAGGACCGGCTCGGCGGGCTGGGCGTGCCGGTGCTGGGCGGCCTGCGGATCGGCCATGGCACCGGCCAGCTGACCGTTCCGCTCGGGACCAGGGCGGCGATCGACACGGTGGCCGGGACTCTCACCGTCGCGGCGGGTGTCGCCGGTTAGACTCCTGGATCCTTCACTGACCAGGAGAAACACGGAACCATGCGTGACCTCGCGACGCTGCCCAAGGCGCACCTGCACATCCACCTCGAGGGCGCGATGCGTCCGGCCACCCTCGCCGAGCTCGCCGCCGAGGCCGGTGAGCTCGCCCCGCCGACGCGGGGGTTCGCCAGCTTCCCGGAGTTCGTCGCGATGTACGACGGTGCGGTGGCGTTCGTCCGGACCCGGGAGCACCTGGCCCGGGTGATCCGCGAGGTGGTGCAGGATGCCGCCGCGTCCGGGGCGGTGTGGATCGAGGCGCAGGTCAACCCGATGTTCTACGTGCCGCAGTTCGGCACGCCGGCCGAGGTGACCACGTTCATGCTGGAGACCGGCCGGGCCGAGGCGGCGCGGCTCGGGATCGGGTTCGGGCTGCTGTTCTGCGCGATCCGGAACCTGCCGCCGGCGGACGCGGAGGCGCTCGCGCTGCTGGGCGCGGAGTTCGCCGGTCGCGGGGTGGTCTCGTTCGGGCTCGCCGCCGACGAGGCGCTCTTCCCGCCGGCGCCGTTCGAGAAGGCGTTCCTGATCGCCCGGGAGGCGGGCCTGAAGGCGGCCCCGCACGCCGGTGAGCTGCGCGGCCCGGAGAGCGTCATCGACGCCCTGGACCGGCTCGGCGCGCAGCGCATCCAGCACGGCGTCCGGGCCGTCGAGGACCCCGAGCTGATCCGCCGGCTCGCCGCCGAGGGCATCGTGCTGGACGTCTGCCCGACGTCGAACGTGGCGCTCTGGGTGGTCCCGGAGATCGGCGCGCACCCGCTGCCGGCGCTGCTGGAGGCGGGCGTCCGCTGCTCGCTCAACGGCGACGACCCGCTGCTGTTCGGCGCGGGCCTCCTCGAGGAGTACGAGATCGCCCGCACCTCCCTCGGGCTCAGCGACGGTGACCTGGCCGGGATCGCGAAGGCCTCCCTGGAGGGCTCCGCCGCCCCGGCCGAGTTCGTGGCCGCGCAGGTGGCGAAGATCGACGCCTGGCTGGCTTCTTAACAAAAGCGGCTAAAAGGGCCCGGCGGCCGTGGAGTCGGGGGCTGTCAGGTCCTCGGCCATTCGGATGATCAGCTGACTCACCCGGGTGTCCCGGTCGTGGGCGCTGTGCGTCAGGCTCGCGGTCCGCGCGCCTGGCGCGTCGCCGCCCCGGATCGCCGTCAGGATCGCGGCGTGCTCGGCGATGCTCGGGCCGAACTCGCGGGGCCCGCCGGGCGTGGTCCACGGCGCGGCCACCTTCACCTGGGCCTCGATGGTGCGCAGCAGGCCGGTGATGGTCCGGTTGTGCGCCGCGTTGCGCAGCGCGTCGTGGAAGTGGTTGAACAGGCGCCGGACCTCGGCCGGGTCGTCGGTGGCCTGCGAGCGGTCGTGCAGGTCCTGGAGCCGGGCCAGGTCGATCGGCGTGGCCCGGGTGGCGGCGGCGTAGACGGCCGACGACTCCAGGACCGCCCGCGCCTCGAAGATCTCCAGGATCTCCTCGTCGCTCCGGTGCCGGATCTCGAAGCCGCGTCGGCCGGAGACCAGCAGGCCGTCCTGTTCGAGCAGGGCCAGGGCCTCGCGGACCGGCGTCCGGGAGACCGCGAACTCCTCGCTCAGCGTCTGCGGGATCAGCGGCGTCCCGGCCGGGTAGAAGCCGTGCGTCAGCCGCTCCAGCAGCGTGCGGTAGATGGTGTCCCGCGCGTTCCCGGTCACCGGGCGCGCCATGCGTTGAGCGAGCCGTCGAAGAGCCGCGGCGCGGGCAGCCCGGCCGCGACCAGGGCGAGGATGAGCCCGGCCGCGTTGATCCCGCCGCCGCAGTAGACGATCGACGAGGCCTCCACCGCGGAGGAGCGGGCCCGGTCGAGGTCGATGGTGCCGTCGTCCCGGAGCAGCGCGAGGTAGGGGACGTTCACGCTGCCCGGGATGTGCTCGGCCGCGAACTGCTCCGCACGCAGCGCGCAGACCAGCGTCCCGGGCTCGGCCCGTGCCACCTCGTCGAGGTCCGCGGTGGCCTGCTCGGAAGGCGAATGCAGGGTCAGCTCGCCGACCTCGGAAAGAGGCGCGGGAATGCCGGTCTCGACGGGCCCGGTCCATGCCCGGAAACCGCCGTCGAGCACGCTCACCGAGGCGAATCCGTGGACCCGGAGCAGCCACCAGATGCGAGCCGCCCAGGCGCCTCCGTTGCGGTCATAGACGATCACCCTCTTCCTATTGCGTACGCCGGAAAGAAGCGCAACCGAACGCAGCCGCTCGACCGACGGCAGGGTGAAGGGGAACGGCGCATCCGGGTCGGAGAAGTCCGTGACGAGGTCCGCGAAGCGGGCCGAGGGAATGTGCCCGGCCGCGAACGCCTCGCGACCGGGCGCGAATCCCGTCGCGGTGCGGTGAATGGAGGCGTCCAGCACGGTCACCTCGCCGAGATGATCGGCCAGCCATGCCGCGGAGACGAGCGGCCCGGTCACTTCCGGCGCGCCTTCCACTCACCGCGCTCCGGCCGGGCGAGCCCGAGGTTCTCCCGCAGTGTGGCGCCCTCGTACTCGGTGCGGAATCGTCCCCGGCGCTGCAGTTCCGGAACGACCTCGCCGACGAACCCGTCGAACGCGCCGGGCACGTGGGTGGCCTGGATGACGAATCCGTCGGCGGCCCCGGAATCGACCCAGCGCTCGATGATGTCGGCGACCTCGGTCCCGGTGCCGACCATGCTGCCCTCGGTGCGCGCGCCGTACCAGCGCCCGATCTGCCCGACGGTCAGATCGTTCTTCTCGGCGTATTCGACGACCTCGCGGTAATGGCCCTCGACGCCGACCTCTTCGAGAGTCGGCAACGGGCCGTCCAGGTCGTATCGCGTCAGGTCCACGTTCACGTGATAGGCGAGCCGGGAGAGCCCCGCCTCGATCGAGACCAGGTCGGCGAAGGCCTCGTGCCTGGCCTTCGCGTCCACCCCGACCACCGGCGTCGCGGCGGGCAGGATCTTCACCTGGTCCGGGTCGCGGCCGTGCGCGGCGGCCCGCGCTTTCACGTCGGCGTAGAACGCGATCGCGGATTCCAGCGACGCGTGGCTGCAGAAGATGACATCGGCCCAGCGGGCGGCGAAATCGCGACCGGAATCGCTGGCGCCGGCCTGAATGACGACCGGATAGCCCTGCGGCGGGCGCGGCACGCTCAACGGCCCCTGCACCCGGAAATGCTCGCCGTCGTGGTCGATCGCCTCGACTCGCTCCGGGTGCCCGAAGACGCCGGATTCCCGGTCGGCGACGATCGCGTCGTCGTCCCAGCTGTCCCAGAGCCGGGTGACGACTTCGAGGAACTCCTCGGCACGCGCATAGCGTTTCCCTCGCGGCGGCAGCGTGGCCTGCCCGAAGTTCTGCGCCTCGGCGTCCTGGAAACTGGTCACCACGTTCCAGCCGGACCGGCCGCCGGTGAGATGGTCGATGGTCGCGAATTCCCGGGCCACGTTGTAGGGCTCGTGATAGCCGGTGGAAACGGTCGCCGCCACGCCGAGATGCGTGGTCGCTCCGGCCATCAGCGTGACCACCGGAACCGGATCCAGGCGCGGCGTTCCGGAGCCCCACTTCACGGCCGGATCGAACGAGCCGCCGAGGCTGCGCGGCACGCTGAGCGCGTCCGGAACGAACGCGAAATCGAATCGCCCCGCCTCCAGGGTCTGCGCGATCCGGACGTAGTGCGCGGCGGTGAGAAAGGCGGGCGACGCGTCCGGGTGCCGCCATCCCGCGGTCCCCTGAACACCCGCGTTGAGAAAGGCGCCGAGGTGGATCTGCTTCACTCGGTGACCTCATTCAAAAGCGACAGCTCGTCGACCAGGGCAACGGCGAAAGAGCCGGTTCCCTTGGTACGCGCTCCGGCCCGCTCAGCGGCGAGCGCGTAGGCGGAATGCGCCACGACCGCGCCCTGGAGCGCGTCCCCGGTCGCGAAGATCGCCGCGGCGGTGAGGGCGCCGAGCGCGCACCCGGCGCCGGTGACCCGGGTCAGCCGGACGTCGCCGCCGGGCACCTCGACGATCCGCGAACCGTCCGAGAGGTAGTCGACCGGCCCGCTGACCGCGACGACCGTGCCGATCCGGGCGGCGAACTCGCCGACGGCGGTGATCGCGGCCGACGAGTCGACGGTGGTCTCCACGCCCTTGCCGGTCGCGGCGCCCCCGGCGAGCGCGATCAGTTCGCTGGCGTTGCCGCGGATCGCGGTGGGCCGGAACTCCAGCAGCGAGCGGACGAAGTCGTCGTACTTGGCGGCGCCCGCGCCGACCGCGACCGGGTCGAGCACCCACGGCGTGCCGGCCTGGTGCGCCGTCCGGGCGACCGTGCGCAGCGAGTCCTCGTCGCTGCTCATCAGCGCGGCCGTGTTGATCCAGACCGCGTTCGCGCCCGCCGGGAACGTGGTGGTCCAGTCCGACGCGGCGCCGATGGCGGGCCCGGCGCCGGCGGCGAGCAGCACGTTGGCGCTCAGGTTGGCCGCGATGTAGTTGGTCAGGCCGTAGACGAACGGGCCGCGCTCGGCGATCCGCGCGTAGCCCTGCTTCCAGTCGTACGTGGTCATGATCCTCGCTCCGTCTTTTGTATATCGCTGCATACAGTGCGGTCGAGTCTAGGGCTGGCCAGCGCTTTCGTACCGGTGATGCGGGTCTCAATCTCGTCATCGCCTGCATGTGAGGTGGGATATAGAGACCACCCCTATAACCCATAGAACTAGTAGGTTACTGTGAAGATCCTTCCGATTACCCCTGGAGCATCGCCATGTCTGAACCGCAGCTGCCCGCCCGCCGTCGTAGCCGCTGGCCCTGGATCGCGGCCGCCGTCGCCGTCGTCGTCGCGGCAGGCGCCACGGCCACGGTTCTCTTACGCGGGGAAGAGGACTCCACGACCGTCCGGATCGGTGTTGCCGACGCGTCCGAGCCGTACTGGAAAACCTATTCTGATCTGGCCAAGCAGAGGCTGAACGTGACCGTGAAGCTGGTCAACTTCAGTGACTACAGCCAGCCGAACCCGGCGCTGAAGGAGAAGCAGCTGGAGCTCAACCAGTTCCAGCACATCCAGTACCTGGCGAACTACAACGTCACGTCCGGCGACGACCTGCAGCCGATCGGATCCACCGCGGTCTACCCGCTGCCGCTCTACTCGCTGAAGTACAGGGCCGCCACCGACCTGCCGTCCGGCGCCAAGGTGGCCATCCCGAACGACGCGATCAACCAGGCCCGTGGGCTGCTCGTCCTCCAGTCCGCCGGGCTTCTCACGCTCAAGAACGGCGGAAGTGCCTTCTCCAGTACGGCCGACGTGGAGACCACGAAGGTCGAGGTCGTCACGCTGGACGCCTCGCAGACCGCCGGTGCGCTGCAGAGCGGATCGGTGGCCGGGGCGATCGTCAACATCAACTATGCGACCAGCGCCAAGCTGCCGCACACCGCGGCCGTCTTCGAGGACGACCCGGCCAGCAGCAGCGCCGCGCCGTACGTGAACATCTTCGTGGCCCGCGCCGAGGACAAGGACGACCCGACCTACCTCAAGCTGGCCGAGCTCTACCACGACCTGTCCGTGGAGAAGGGCCTCCAGGAGGCCAACGGCGGCGTCGCCGTGCTGCGGACCGTCTCCGCCGCCGACCTGCAGACGCTGCTCACGACGGTGCAGGACCAGGCCGTCGCGGCGGGCAAGTGACGGCGCACGTCCGGCTGGAGGGGGTCACCAAGTCCTTCGCGGACCTGGTGGCCCTCGACGGCGTCAGCCTGGAGATCGCCGAGGGCGAGGTCTTCGGCGTGATCGGCCAGTCCGGCGCGGGCAAGAGCACGCTGATCCGCCTGATCAACGGCCTCGAGACGCCGACCAGCGGCCGGGTCTTCGTCGGGGAGCGGGAGATCACCGGGCTGCCCGAGCGCGATCTGCGGGCCGTCCGGCGCGACATCGGCATGATCTTTCAAAGCTTCAACCTCTTCCGATCCCGTACGGTGGCCGGAAACGTGGCGTACCCGCTGAAGGTCGCCGGCGTGGCCCGCGAGGAACGGGACCGGCGGGTGGCCCGGCTCCTCGACTTCGTCGGACTGCTCGACCGCGCCCACGACCACCCCGAGAAGCTCTCCGGCGGGCAGAAGCAGCGCGTCGGCATCGCCCGGGCGCTCGCCACCGAGCCGTCGCTGCTGCTCGCCGACGAGGCGACCAGCGCGCTCGATCCGCGTACCACGGCCGAGGTCCTGGCCCTGCTCCGCCGGGTCAACCGGGAGCTCGGTGTCACCATCGTGCTGATCACCCACGAGCTGGACGTGATCCGTACGGTCGCCGACCGGGTCGCCGTGATGGAGGCCGGCCGGGTGATCGAAACCGGTCCGGTCTACGACATCTTCGCCGACCCGCAGACCGATTTCGTCCGCGGCGCCCTGCACGGCCGGCCGAGTTCCGAAACCCTCGCGCGGCTGCGGCTGACGCATCCCGGCCGCATCGTCAGCATCGCCGTTCGCGATCACGCGAGTTTCGCCGGGACCTTCGCCGCGCACGGGGTGACCGCCGAGCTCATCTTCGGCGGCATCGGCGAGCTGCAGGGCCGCTCGCTCGGCAGCGTGACGTTCTCGCTGACCGGCGGCGACATCGACGCCGCGCTGGCCGCCCTGCGCGACTCCGGCGCCGCCGTGACCGAGGAGGGCTGACGTGGACGAGTTCCTGACCAACCTGCCGGTGTTCCGCGAGGCGATCGGCCAGACGTTCTACATCGTCATCATCTCGGTCGTCGTCGGCGGGCTGCTGGGCCTCGCGCTGGGCCTTGTCCTGTACGCCACCCGCCCCGGCAACCTGCTCGCCAACCGCCCGGTCTTCTACGCCGTCAACATCCTGGTCAACATCATCCGCCCGATCCCGTTCGTGATCTTCCTGACCGCCATCCAGCCGCTCATGCTGGTCACGATCGGCACCACCATCGGCACCGACGCGGTCACGTTCGCGCTCTCGCTGGCGGCGGCGTTCGCGGTCAGCCGCATCATCGAACAGAACCTCCTCGCCGTCGAGCCGGGCGTGATCGAGGCGGCGCGTGCGGCGGGCGCCCGTCCGCTGAGCATCCTGCTCACGGTGGTCGTCCCGGAGGCGCTCGGCCCGGTCATCCTGGGCTACACGTTCATCTTCGTCGGCGTCGTCGACATGTCCGCCCAGGCGGGCCTCTTCGGCGGCGGCGGCCTCGGCGACTTCGCGGTGACCTACGGTTCCCAGCGCTACAACTGGCCCGTCGTCTACATCACGGTCGCCACGATCATCATCATCGTCCAGGCCGCTCAGTTCCTCGGCAACGCCCTGGCCCGCCGGGCACTCCGCCGATGAAGACCTTCCTCCGGTACGCCGTGACCACGGCCTCAGCCGCCCCGCTCGACGATCCGGCTGGTGCTGACGGGTGCCTCGCGGCCCTCGACACACCCTTCAGCGCCAGCTGTGTGCTTCTGGCTGTGCTGACAGGTGACCCTGCTGGTCACATCTGGACCACCTGGTTGGGACGCCGGACCCCGTGACCGGGGTGCCCGCCCGAACGCTCGCCGTCCGCGGATCGTCGGCTCCGCCTGCCCGGGTTCGTTCGTGGACCCGGTCGGGCGGTACCCCGCGGGCGGTGAGCCGGCAGTCCAGGGCGCCTCGACCGGTCGGCTGGCGATCCGGGGTGCGTCAGGCCGGTCCGGCTGGCGATCCGGGGTGTCTCAGGCCCTCCGAGAGACCCCTGACCACCAGCCGCGCCGGGAAAGCTGGCACCCAGAGGTCACTCAAGCCCGCCGGTGACGATCCCGCCGGAATCGACCAGCAAAGTCACAGGTGTCTCGCGGTGACCGACACACCCGTCAGCGCTGGCCGGGAGAGGCCGGCTGGTGGTCGGAGGGGTGTCCTGGGGGTTGGCGGCGGAGTGCGTGCCACTCGTGGGACAGGACGGCGAAGACCAGCTGGTCGGTCCACTCGCCGCGGAATCGGTAGGCGGCGACGTGGTGGGCCTCCCGGCGCATACCGAGGCGGGTCATCAGGCGGGCGGACGGCTCGTTGCGGGCGTGGCACCGGGCGTAGACCCGGTGCAGTCCGAACTCGCCGAATCCCCAGTCCAGCAGGGCCGCGGCGGCCTCGGTGGCCAGACCACGGCCGCCGTGGCCGGGATGGAAGACGTACCCCAGCTCGGCCGTCTGGTCGGACTCGCTGCGCCAGACCAACTCCACGGTGCCGATGACCGTCCCTGCGCTGACCGCGGCCAGGGTCAGGCAGTCGCCCTCGGCGTGGAGCGCGTCCTCGCCGGCCATCGCGGTCACCGAGGCCTCGGTGAGCGAGCGGGCGCGCGGCTCGCCGCCGAGCGCCCAACGGGCCACCTCGGGATGGCTTTGGAACGCGTGCACGTCGTCGAGGTCGGCCGGCGTGACCGGGCGCAGGGCGAGCCGGGCGGTGTGGATCGGGTAGGTGGGCCGGGACATCAGTCCGCCTTCCAGACCTGGCGGGGAGCGCACCCCTCGCGGCGGAGCCGGTGTTCGGTATAGACGATGGTGACGTCCAGGAGGCGGAAGCGTACCCGCGCCGCGGGTGTGCCCCGAGCGCCGGGGGTGGCTCGCCAGCAGCCCCCGGCGCTCGGGTGGTCAGAGCTTGCCGGCGGTGCGCAGCGCGGCGAGGACGGTGTTGACCGCGGTGGACGAGAGGTCCTCGCCGGTGGCCCGCTTGTGGTAGCTCAGACCGGCCGGGTTCACCATGTTGATCTCGATGACGTAGGGGAACGCGAGGTCGACGCCGGAGTAGAAGATGCCCAGGTCCATCAGCTTCTTGCCCAGTGCGCCGGCGAAGTCGGCCTCCTCCGTCGTCAGGTCGAGCGCGGAGAAGCGGGCGCCGAGGGTGGCGTTGGAGCGGTGGTCGTGCTCCGGGTGGTGGCGGTTGTAGCCGGTGACCGGTGTGCTGCCGGCGATGACGACGCGCTTCTCGTTCTCCCGGACGTTGGGGATGTACTCCTGCACCGCGGCGTGCCGCTTGGTCATGCCGATGACGGTGCGGCCGTAGCGGCCCTCCCGGGAGAGGACGTTGCCGGTGGCCGACCCGAGGATGGCGGTGCGGTTGCCGTCGGTGCGGTTCACCACGTACACGTCGGCGCCGCACCCGTCGTCGGTCGGCTTGACCACCCAGGACCGGGAACCGCCGGACTCCACCAGGTCGTTCAGGAAGTCGAAGTCGTTGGAGACGTACGAGGCCGGCAGGTTCTCCGGCGGGACGATCGCGCCCAGGTTGATCTTGTTGTTCAGGAAGTAGAGCGCCGCGGCGTCGTTGACGAACGGAACCCGCTGGTTGAGCAGCCACAGCAGGCGGAACGAGTCGTCGCCGGACTCCGGGTGGGTGCCGGCGAGGACCCAGACCAGGTCGAACTCCTCCGCCGAGGCGTACGGCCGGCGCAGGGTCGGGAAGTCACCGCCGACGGCGAACTCCTCGGAGACCCTGATCTGGTCGCAGACCACGACGGACCGGTGCAGGTTGAGGGTGTCGATGTCGCCGATGTGCACCTCGTGGCCCTCCCGGAGGAGGGCGCTGGGGATGATCGAGTGGTTGTTCAGCTCGGTGGTGGACGTGGTGGGTACCAGAATCAGGATCTTGTACGACATGCTCTTCTCCCCGGAGGACGGTCGGATCGGTCGGGTCACGCCCGGGCGGTCATCGTGCGGATGGCCGTGTCGAGCCGGGCTTCCAGTTCATCGCGGGTGTCACCCACGGCCAGTACGAAGGCGTGCCGGTCGGCGGACTTCGCGACGGGTGCGGGGACCTGGCCCGCGGGGACGCTGATGTGCACCTCGGCCACGCCCGGCAGCGAGACGACCAGCGCCGTGCTGATCTCCGGCATCGGGGTGGTGTGGTCGAAGGTGACGTAGCGGATGCCGGCCACCCGGGGCCGCGCGGCGGCCGGTGGCGGCAGCTCGAAGACCGCCGCCATGGCGTGACCGAAGACGTCCTCGCCGAGGGCGAGGGCGAGCATGTCGCTGATCCGGTCCCCGCCGGGACGGCCGTGCGACTCGATGAGCCGTGGTCCGGTCGCGGTCAGCATGACCTCGGTGTGCGAGGGGCCGTTGCGGTAGCCGGCCGCGTCCAGCGTCGCGGCCACCAGCGCCGTGATGGCCGCGGCGTGCTGCTCGGGAAGGTGTACCGGCAGCGTGTGGCCGGTCTCGACGAAGGACGGCGCGCCGGTGGTGAGCTTCTCGGTGATCGCCAGGACACGATGTCGGCCGGCGCTGCTGGTCGCCTCCACGCTGTACTCGGTGCCGGTGAGGTACTCCTCGACCAGGTACGGGGTGCCGGCGGTGAGCTCTCGTGCGGCGAGTTCGGCCTCCGCCGGGTTCGTCAGCAGCCGTACCCCGGCACTGCCGCTGCCGTCCACCGGCTTGGCCACGACCGGATACCCGATCCGCGCGGCGGCGGCCGGCAGGTCCGCCGGGCTCCGGCAGACGGTGTACGCGACCGGGGCGCCGGCCCGGTCGCCGACCAGGGAACGCAGCGCCGCCTTGTCCTTGAACGCCAGCTGCGTCGCGGGCGGGGTGCCGGGCCAGCCGAGTTCCTGGTTCACGGCCGCCGCGGTCACCGCACTCAGCTCGCCGAAGCCGAAGCAGCTCACCGGAGCGGGCAGATTCAGTTCCCGCAGCCGGCGCACCATGTCGTCCCGGGACTCAGTCCAGTTCGTCTGGATCACCGGCCAGTCGCCGGCCGGTGGCTCCGGCGCGGGCTGATCCGTGACGATCACCAGATTCAGGCCGAGTTTCCGGGCCGCGTCGATGACGGTCTCCCGGGGACGGATCAGCACGGCGGTGGGGACGCTGGGCGGTCGCATGCTGGACGGGCCCTTTCGGTAGAAGGTGGGAGGCGGCGGCCGCTACGACGGCGACGCCGCTGATGGTGATCCAGAGGGCCGGCCCCCCGTGCAGCACCTGCAGGAGATAGCCGCCGCCGCTGGAACCGAGCAGGCTGCCCACCGCGGCGGCGGCACCCATCGCACCGAGCGTGAGCCCGGTGCGGCGCGACGAGCCGGCGCGGACCGCCTGGTCGTCGAGGCTCGGCGAGATCAGCATCTCGGCCAGCGTCACCGGCAGCACGAAGAGCAGCAGGGCCGGCCAGCCGGTGAGCGGGAGGAAGACGGCGTACGCCAGGGCGAAGGCGAGGAAACCGATGCGGAGCAGGGTGCGGCTGGTGGCGTGGTGGAAGACCCGCCGGATGAGCACGTACTGGAACAGCACGCACAGGACGCCGTTGACGGTGAAGACGACCGAGATCGCCGCGGTGCTCCCGGTCAGTCGCTGAGCGGTCAGCGGCATGACCACGTTCAGCTGGCTGTAGACCGTCCAGTACGCCGTCCCGAGCAGGAAGAGCAGGACCCAGTGCCGGCGCGCCCACGGCTTCCCGGGCTCGGCCGGTCCGGCGGCACCCGGTCCGGCGGCGGCCGGTGTCCCCGGGGCGGCGGGCCGCGGGGTGCGGGCGGTGAGCAGGAGGCCGAGGATCAGGTGCGAGCAGACACAGGCGGCGAGGATGTACGGGAAACCGAAGGGGTAGGCCAGCGCGCCCAGCGCCGGGCCCGCCACCACGCCCACGTTCACGAAGGTCGAGCGGAGCGCGAGCATCCCACGGGGATCGTCGCCGCTCTCCTGGACCAGGCGGGTCTTGATGGAGAGGCCGAGCAGTGATCCGCCGATGCCGATGCCGAGGATTCCGGGCACCAGCAGCCCGAGGCCGGGACGTCCGGTGATGCCGAGGCCGAGCAGGACGTAGCCGGCGATGCGCAGGCCGAAACCGGCGGCCAGGACCGTACGGGCCGGGAAGCGGTCCACGATGAGGCCGCTGATCAGCGAGAAGGTCTGCCCGCTGAAGGAGAGCAGCCCGACCAGGAGCCCGACCCGGCCGGCCGGCATCCCCACCGCGCTGAGCTGGATCGCCAGCAGGGGGAGGAACATGAACGTGGTCAGGCCGGTGAGCAGGACCGTCAGGAGCAGGGTGCGCCCGTTGGCCGACGTGTGGCGCCAGGCGTTCAACGGGCGGTGTCCTCCGTGAGGTTCGCCATCAGCCAGGTCTCGGTCTCCCGGACCCGCTGTTCCACCTCGGTGAGATCCGCGCCGCGGACGATGGCGAAGCAGAGGTGCGAGGCGCTGTGCTGGACGACCGCACCGGGCTGGAGCGCCGGGTTCACCTCGTACTGGTCGATCCAGTCGAAGGGCGGACGGCCGGGCGGTGTCACCGGGCGGCCCTGCGGGAGGATCGAGATCGAACCGCGGACCTCCGCCGGGGCCCCGGCGGGTGGCGGGGCGACCGGTAGCCCGACGGACCGGCGCAGCCACACGCCGTGCAGATCGACGCCGTAGGTGGCCTTGGTCAGCGCCGGGATCCGGTTGCCGCCGACACGGGAGGCGATCTCGCAGAACACCAGCTCGTCGTCGGGGGTGTGGAACACCTCCAGGTGATAGGCGCCGACCTCGGGCAGCGCGAAGGCGCCGAGCACCCGGTCGAGGAAGTCGTCGAGCCGGGCGGCGAGCTTGTCGTCCGGGTGGAGCTGGAGGGAGCCGTTGTTCTCCCCGGAGAAGACGCCGAGGCAGCTGCGCAGGTACCGCGAGGCGGCGGCGAAGCGGTAGCCGGGGGCGACGACCGCGTCGACGTGGTACATCGGACCCTCGACGAACTCCTCGGCCATCAGGTCGTCGCGCCAGTGCCGGCGGCTGAACGCCATCAGGTCGTCCTCGTCGCGCAGCACCGCGATGTCCCGCGAGCCACCCTGCTTGACGGGTTTGACCACCACCGGGTAGCCGTTGGTCTCGATGAACGCGGTCAGGTCGGTGATCGCGTGCAGCCGGGTGAACCGCGCCGTGCGGACGGCCCGGCCCGCGACCTCCTTCATCACCGCCTTGTCCCGGAAGGAGAGTGCGCTGGCCGCGGACTGTCCGGGGATGCCGAGGTCCTCGCGGATCCGGGCGACCCGCTCCAGGTCGTACTCGTTGTCGGTGATCAGATGGGTGAACGGCTCCTCCCGGTGGAGCTGCCGGATCCGCAGTTCGGGGTAGGGCACGAACTCGCAGTCCTCGACGTGCTCGTAGGAGCCGAGCCCCTCGGTGGCGGTGAGCGCGTTGTGGCTGTAGACGTGCACGTTCCCGGCCACCTCCGCGAGCATGGCGGGGTAGTCGCGCCCGGGGCCGTAATTGATCACGGCGACCTTGGTCATCGAGCTCTCTCCTCAGTGGATTGACGAACGGTCAGCTTATCCGCGACGTTCGGCTCGTCCGGGATGCCGGAACGGGTGGCCGGCCGGTAGGGCGGGAGATCGTCCACCACGGCGTACGGGCGCCGCGCCCAGTGCATCGTGCTCCACGGGCCGGTCAGGTCGGCGAGATCGGTGATGACGTCCGGGGTGTACTCCGGGTCCCGCTCCGCGGGGCCGTCCGGCGGGAAGACGCGCTCGACGTAGCGATGTCCCGGATCGGCGGAGAGGAAGACGATCGGACCGCCCTGCGGGAGGAGCGAGCGGACGTACCGGGAGACCTGCCAGCCCGCTCCGGAGGAGAGGCCGGCGAAGACGCCGGTGGTGGAGAGCAGGCCCCGGCACCCGGCCGCGGAGACGTCGAAGTTGATCCAGTGGATGTCGTCGTACGCGGAGTAGTCGATGTTGTCGAACCGGATGCCGCTGCCGATCCCGGCGACGATGAACCCGTCCAGCGGGATGGCCTCGGAGCCGAAGGAGCGGCTGCCGAACGGCTGGATGCCGACGATGCGTACGTCATCGGTGGCGTCTCGCAGGTAGCGGCTCATGGCGCTGGTCGACGCGCCGGTGCCGACCCCACCGACCACGGTGACGTCCGAGGAGCCCAGCTCCTTGAGGATCGTCTCGGCGACGCTCTGGTAGCCGACGTAGTGCACGTCGTCGTGGTACTGCTGCATCCAGTACGCGTCCGGGTGTTCCCGCATGTAGTCGTGCACCAGGCGGACCCGGGTCTCCTGGTCGTGCTGCAGGCCGTCGTCCCCGGAGGAGGGGACCTGGGTGTAGGTGGCGCCGAGGTACTTGAGCTGCGTCCGGATCGCCGCGTCCACGGCGATCGAGGCGAAGATGTGGCACTTGAGGCCGAAGGTGCGGCAGACGAGCGCGAGGGCGTGCCCGTAGATGCCACTGGAGCTGTCCACCAGGGTCTGGCCCGGGTGGATCACCCCCCGTTTGAGGAGGTCCTCGACGGCCGCGTAGACCGAGGTCACCTTCATGACCTCGAACCGGAGGACGAACACCCCGTCGCCCAGGTCGATCAGATCAGGTTCGGACAGCTTCTCCGCGAATGACTTGTACACCGCATGCCTTTCCTCGGGCTCGAACGTCCTGCCACCGGCACGAGGAGTTCTATGCGCCGCGGATCCCGCCCGGATCCCGCCGGGTTCCCGGAGCGCGATGGGAGCCCTCGGGGAAGCCGGTACCGACGATGTATCCGTATGAAGACCATCCAGTCCACTGTGATCGCCGTCGGAGCGGAGCTTCCGGAACCGGCGGATCGGGTCTGCGACGTGGTGATGCGCCAGGCCCGGCGTGATCCCGACCATCCCGCGGTCGTCTGCGGGGACGTGCGTCATACGTACGGCGAGCTCGCCGCGGCCGCGGTGGAGGTCGCCCGCCGGATCGAGGCCGACGGGTACGGTGCCCGCTCGAAACGGATCGCGGTGCCGGCCGTCCGTGCCGTCACCACGGTCGCCCACCTGCTCGGGATCTCGTACAGCGGCCGCTCCTTCGTCCCGGTCGACCCCCAGGCGCCGTCCGGCACCGCCGACCACGTCCGCGCCGCGGCGGGCCTGTTCGTCTCGCTCGACCCGGAGACCGGCGGCGTGCTCCGGCACGGCGAGCCCGGCGACGCGGCGCACGCCGCCGACTCCTCCCTGTCGGGGGAGGCCTACGTCCTGTTCACCTCGGGAAGCACCGGGCTCCCCAAGGGCGTCGCGGTGTCCCAGTACAACCTCGCGACCTCGACCGAGGCCCGGCTGGCCGTGTACCGGCCCTCCCCGGCCTCGGTCTTCCTGCTGCTCTCCCCGTTCCACTTCGACTCGGCGATGGCCGGCCTCTGGGGCACCCTGTCCGCGGGCGGCACCCTCGTGGTGGCCCGGGAGAGCGAGCGGCGCGACCCGGACGCGCTCCTGCGGCTGATCGCCGAGCACGGGGTGACCGACCTGCTCACCGTGCCGAGCTTCTACCGGGAGATGCTCGCGGTCTGGGGCCGGGACGCCGCGGGGTCCGCCGCGCTCGCCTCGCTGCGGACCGTGATCTGCGCCGGGGAGGCCCTCGGGCAGCACGTCATCGACCGGCACTTCGCGATGCTGCCGGAGGTGCGGCTGGCCAACGAGTACGGCCCGACCGAGTGCACCGTCTGGTCGACCTACCGGATCTACGACAGGCCGGGCCGGCCGACGATCGGGCATCCCATACCCGGCAGCACGCTGCATCTGCTGGACGACCGGCGGCGTCCCGTCCCGCCCGGTGCGGCCGGGCAGATCGCCGTCTCGGGTCCCGGGGTGGCCGCCGGATACGTCGCGGACCGGCAGCGGACCGAGGCCCGCTTCGTGGTCCTGGCGGAGGGTCCCACCGGGGCGACCCGGTGTTACCTCACCGGCGACGTCGGCCGCTGGTCGCCCGAGGAGGGGCTGGAGTTCGCCGGGCGGCTCGACAACGAGATCAAGATCCGTGGGGTACGGATCGCCGCCGAGGCCGTCGAGGAGGCGCTGGCCGCGCACCCCGGTGTCCAGGCGGTCGCGGTCGCGTACGACGCCGAGGCCGCGACCTCCTACGCGTTCGTGGTCGCCGCGCCGGACCGGACTCCGGACCCCGCCGCGATCCGGAGTACCGGCCGCGCGGCGCTCGGTGCCGCCGCCGTACCGGATCGGGTGATCCTCGTCGAGGCGTTCCCGCGTACCGCCCACGACAAGATCGACCGGGCGGCACTGCTGGCCGCGGCGCGCCGCCCGGCGGCCGCGACGGCCGATCGGGACCGTGGCCTCGCGGAGCGGGTGGCACAGGCGTGGGCGGAGACCCTCGGCGTCGAGGTCCGCGACGACACCGCCGAGACGTTCTTCGAGCTCGGTGGCAACTCGCTCACCGTCCTGCGGCTCACCCGCGCGCTGGGGGCGATCGCCGGGCGGCGCATCGGTGTCAAGGACGTCTACCACGCCGGAACCATCGCGCTGCAGACGGAGCTGCTCACGGCGGGCGGCGGCAGGTGAGCGGGATCGGTCTGCGGACCCCGGTGACCGGATCCCTCCGGGAGATCGCCCCGGGCCCGGCGGGCGGGCCGGCCGTCCTCTGTTTCCCGCACGCCGGCGGCTGCGCGTCCTTCTTCCACCCGTGGCGATCCGCGCTGGCCGGGGTCCGGGTGGACGCCGTGCAGTATCCCGGCCGTGAGGAGCGGATCGCGCACCCGCCCGCGCCCAGCCTGGTGGCCCTCGCTGCGTCCATCGCCGGGGAGATCCGGGCGGGCGCCCGGCGGTACGCGGTCCTCTTCGGTCACAGCATGGGCGCCTACCTCGCCTTTGAGGTCGCGCACCTGCTGGAACAGGCCGGTGCGCCGGTCCCCACGGTGGTCGTCTCGTCGGCCGCGGCGCCCGCACACCGGCCGCCGGTGCCGTTCCGGCGCAACGACGAGGTCCTCGCCTACCTGGAGAGCTACGAGCCGGTCGACGCCGAGGTCCGGCAGGACGAGGAACTGCTCGACCTCATCCTCGGCTACCTCAAGGACGATCTGCGGCTCGTCGCCCGGTACACCCAGCACACCGGCAAACGGATCAGCGGCCGCATGGTGGCCGTCGCCGGCGCCGCGGACGTGCCCGGCATCCGCGGCGGTGTCGCGCGGTGGCGTGACCACGCGGCGGGCGGGTTCACCGTCCGGACGGTCCCGGGCGGCCACTTCTACCTTCGTGACGACCCGCCGCTGGCGCTGCTGGCCGACGAGCTCGCGGGTGCGATCGGCGGGTGTGCGGCATGACACACCCGGCGGACGACATCCTCGACGGCGCGGTCTACCGGACCGGGGTTCCGTACGAGACCTTCCGGCGGATGCGCGAGCAGCAGCCGGTGCGGTGGCACGAGCCCGGCGTCTTCCCCGGGTTCTGGTCGTTGACCGGGTACGACGAGATCAGGGAGGTGCTCCGGGACGCCGGGACGTTCAGCTCCACCGCGGGCATCCTGTTGCGGCCGCTCGCGCAGGGCGACGACCCGGGTGGTGACCGGACGCTGGCCCTCTCCGCACCGGCCCGGCACGCGGCGCTCCGTGGCGCGATCGCCGACTGGTTCGTGCCGCGCAACCTCCGCCGGCTCGGCCGCTTCCTGGACGACGCGGCGCGGTCGGCCGTCGGCGCGGCGGTGGCGGCCGGGCGCGTCGACTTCGTCACCGACATCGCTGCCAGGCTGCCGGTGGACGTGGTCTGCGCGTTCCTCGCCATCCCCGACGCGGATCGCCCGGAGATCGTCGACTGGACGACCGACGCGTTCTGCGCCGGCACCGCGGAGGAGCGGAGCCTCGCCCACCTGCAGATCCTGGAGTACTTCGGCGCCCTGGTGGAGGAGCGCCGGGCCAGGCCGGGCGACGATCTGGTCAGCGTGCTGGCGCGCGTCCGGTACGAGGGCGCCCTGCTCCCGCCGGAGGACGTCGTCCTGAACTGCGACAACCTGCTGGTCGGCGGTACGGAGAACGTCCGCCTGGCGATGTCGGGCGGGATGCTGACGATGCTGGAGCATCCGGACCAGTGGTCGATGCTGCGCGACGACGTCGACGGCGGAGAATCCGACGGCACCCTGGGTACGGCCGTCGACGAGATCCTCCGCTGGACCTCCAGCGCGACACATCTCATGCGCCGGGCCGTGCACGACGTCACCCTCGGCGGTCAGCGGATCCGGGCCGGGGACCGGGTGGTCTGCTGGCTCGTCGCTGCCAACCGGGATCCGGCGCACTTCGCCGATCCCGACCGGTTCGACCTGCGCCGGACCCCGAACCGCCACCTGGCCCTGGGCGCGGGCTCGCACTACTGCGTCGGGAGCCGGCTGGCGAGGCTGGAGATCAGCACGGTGCTGCGGGAGTTCATCGCGCAGGTCGGGGAGGCCGTACCGGACGGATCTCCGGAGTTCCTCGACTCCATCGTCGTCAACGGGCTGCGCCGCCTGCCGCTGAAACTCACGCCGAGGGCGGTCTGACGTGCCGGTGCGACGTCGTATCCGCCGGTCCAGGCGCTGGTATCGAGCGGGGAAGCGAACGGGAACGAGATCCGTGAACATGAGTACACGTTGGACATCGGATGACGAACGACGGAGCGGGGACAGGACCATGGACATGAAGGCTTCGACATTCACCGGATTGGTGGCGGCGCTGGCCGTGGCGATCGGGTTCTGGGCCGCGCCGGTGCCGGGCAGCCGGACGCTCGCCTCGGACGCCGGCCCGGCCGTCATCGTGGAGACGCCCGGCGGTACGGCCGCTCCCTGACGCCGGGCCCGTTCCCGGTCCCGATGCCCACCGGGACCGGGAGCGGGCGCCGCGCGGTCAGGCGGCCGCCTTCCGGGCGGACGGTTCGGCCATCGTGGCGTACAGGCTGTCGGCGCGGTCACGCTTCGCCTGCGCCGCCTGGTGCTGACCGAGCGCCGCCTGGACGTCGGCCATCCCGGTCAGTGCCCTGGCGACCTCGATCCGGTAGCCGATGGTGTCCGCGTGCGCGTAGGCGCTCTCGTACAGCTGCAGCGCCTGCCGGAGGTCTCCCGCCTGGAACCGGACCGACCCGACGATGTTCTCCACGGTCGCCCGGCGGATCGTGGTGCCCATCGCGGCGAGGAGTTCGAGGGAGCGCACCGCATAGGCGTCGGCGCGATCCGCCCGCCGCAGCCGCTGATACACCTTCGACGCCACGGCGAAGGTCAGGGCGAGATTCTCCGGTACGTATCGCTCGTCACCCAGGGTCAACGCCTGGTCGATGGTGAGCCGGGCCGACTCGAGGTCGTCGCCCGCGAGCTGGGCTATCGCGAGATCGGTGAGCGCGGTGATCTCCTCGCCGTAGGGGCCGAACCCGCGGCTGAGCAGGATCGCCCGCTCGGCGGCCGCGCAGGCCTCCCGGTACCGGCCCCGCCAGGAGTACACCGTGCTCAGGTTGGAGCAGGCGTAGCCCTCCTGCCGTCCGGCGGTCAGCTCGCCGTACAACGTCACCGCCTGCTGCAGACGCCACTCCGCCTCGTCGAGGAATCCCAGACAGCTGAGCATCAGGCCGAGCATGTTCAGGCAGCTGGCCTCGCCGTCCCGGTCGTCCAGCGTCAGGGCGATGTCGAGTGCCTCGGAGGTCGTGACGATGCCCTCCGCGAACCGGCCGAGTTTCCACTGCACCACGGAGAGGTTCGACAGGCTCAGGCGCAGGGTACGTGGTTCGTCGAGCCGCCGGGCCGCCGCCACCGCGAGCGACGCGACGTGCTGGTACTCCGGGAATCTGCTCCGGGTGTTGAGGAAGAAGAGCAGATTGCGTGCCAGGTGTACGGCCTGCCGGTACAGGCCCTGTTCCAGCGCCCTCTCCACCGCGGCGAGCAGGGTGCCGTGCTCCCGTTCGAAGAACGCCTCCGCCTGTTCGGGGTCGGCGAAGACGGGCAGTTCCACCTCGGGGCTCTGCCAGCCGTCGGTCGCCTCGCGGCCCGGGTAGCGGATGCGGCACGCCCACTCCGACACGGCCAGGTAGTAGTCGAGCAGTTGCCGGAACGCCGCCGGTTCGGCGGTCCGCGCCGGGAGCCGCCGGATGAACCGGCGCACCAGGTCGTGGAAGGTGTAGCGGCCGATCTCCCGGGTCTCGATCAGGTGCACGTCGACCAGGTGCTCGAGGACGTCCTCCGCCTCGTGTACGCCGATCCCCAGGAGCGCCGCGGTCGCGGCCGTGTCGAACTCGTCGCCGGGGTGCAGCCCGAGCAGGCGGATCGCGTCCCGATGACTCTCGTCCATCGCCAGGTAGGACAGCTGGAGCGTGGCCTCGATGCCCCGTTCGCCGGAGCGCAGCTCGTCCAGCCGTCGGGCCTCGTTGCGTAACCGGTCGACCAGGTAGCGGGTGCTCCAATGCGGCCGGCTCCGCAGCCGGCCGACGGCGATGCGCAGCGCCAGCGGCAGATGGCCGCAGAGGGCGACCAGTTCGCGGATCTCCTGGGACTCGTTCGCGCTGCGCTGCCGGCCGAGGGCGGCGGTCGTCAGCGCGATGCTCTCCGCGCTGGACAGCAGTCCGAGGGCCATCGACTGCGAGCCGTCCAGGCCGGTCATCCGGTGCCGGCTGGTGATCAGCACCGAACAGCCCGCGGCTCCGGGCAGCAGCGGCCGGACCTGTGCGGCGTGTGCCGCGTTGTCCAGCAGGAGCAGCATGCGCTGTCCGGCGAGGGTGGACCGCCACAGCGCGGCCACGGCCTCCAGGTCCTCGGGGATCTGCTCACCGCGCAGGCCGAGGGTGCGCAGGAGCGTGGCCAGCACCGTCACCGGCTGGCGTGGCTGCTCGCCGGGGGTGAATCCGCGCAGGTCGACGTAGAGCTGCCCGTCCGGGAAGAGCGGTGCCAGCCGGTGTGCCGCGCGTATCGCGAGGGCGGTCTTCCCGCTGCCGCCCATGCCCTCGATCGAGATGATCCTGACGATGTCGTCACCGGGTGGGTGCGCGGCCATCATCAGGCCGGTCAACTCGGACTCCCGCCCGGCGAAATCCTGCAGATCGTGCGGGAGCGTGCAGGGGGCCGGGCCGGTGAGCGCGGCCGGCGCCGGTGCCCCGATCGGCTCGGTGGGCTCCGGCGGGGCGGCCTCCGGACTGCCGCGGAGGATCATCTCGTGCACCCTGTTCAACTGCTGGCCCGGCCCGACGCCGAGCTCCTCGACCAGCAGCCGGCGGGTGCCGGCGTACTCGGCCAGCGCCTCGGCGCGGCGCCCGGACCGGTGCAGGGCCAGCATCAGGTAGCCGCGGAAGGTCTCCCGGAGGGGATGGTCGACGATCAACTGCCGGAGCTCCTCCACCAGCTCGCTCGACTCGCCCAGGGCGAGTCTGATCTCGATCAGTTGCCCCACGGCCGCCAGCCGTCGCTCCTCGAGTACGGCCGAGGCCGCCGAGATGAGCGGACCGCCGCTCTCGGACATCACCGCACCGCGCCACAGGGCCAGCGCCTCGCGGAGTGACCGGGCCGCGTCCGGGAGCGCACCGGCGTCGGACGACTCGCGGGCCTGCTGCAGCCGGTCGGTGAAGAGCGTCAGGTCCAGCTGGTCGACTGTGACGTCGGCCCGGTAGCCCGGCCCGTCGGTGGCTATCAGCGAGTGTCCCTGCGGGATCCGCTGGCGCAGATCCGCGATCGCCTTCCGGACCTGGTGGGTCGCGGTGGGCGGGGGATCCTCGTCCCAGGCGGCCTCGACGAGCCGGGCGACCGGCACCACTTTCCCCGAGGAGAGCAGCAGCGTGGTCAGGATCCGCGCGGAGATGAGCCCGCTCAGTTGCAGCCTGACTCCGGCGATCTCCACTAGTAGGGGGCCGAGGATGGCGAAATGCACCTGTTCAGAAGTTTGACGCTTCATCCAACCTCGCCCGTGTTACAAATGTTGCCCCGCAAAGTATCTCTGTGTTACATCGAAACTAGTTGAGATGTTACCCATAAGATCCGCCCCGCGGCAGTGAACGGGCGCCGTCGCGATCATCGGACGACTTGCCCGGGGCGCTACAGTGCCCACACCGGCATCGGCAGTCGACTATGGAGTGTGGGCCGTGAGTGATCGTGCGGTGGACCTCGACCCGACGGTGGCGCACCCGGCACGGCGGTACGACTACTGGCTCGGCGGGAAGGACAACTTCGCCGCGGACCGGGCGTCCGGCGACGCGATCGAGGCGCGGTTTCCGGACGTACGCAAGGCGGTCCTGGCCAATCGCGCGGTGCTCGGGCGGATGACGCGGTTCCTGGCGGGCGAGGCGGGGATCCGGCAGTTCCTGGACATCGGGACCGGGCTGCCCACCGCGGACAACACGCACGAGGTTGCCCAGCGGGTCGCCCCGGAGAGCCGGGTGCTCTACATCGACAACGATCCGCTGGTGATGACGCATGCCCGGGCCCTGCTGACCGGCAGCGCCGCGGGGCGGACCGACTACATCGAGGCCGACCTGCGTGACCCGGGGAGCATCCTGGCCGACCCGCGCCTGCGGAACACCCTCGACCTGGGACGGCCGGTCGCGCTGATGCTGATCGCGGTGCTGCACTTCCTGCCGGACCGGGAGCGGGAACGCGCGATCGTCCGGGAGCTGGTCGCCGCGCTTCCGGCGGGTAGCTACCTGGCCGTCACCCACGCGACGATGGACTACCTGGACGAGGCGGGCCGGGCGGCCGCGACGCGGATGCTGGAGTCCGGGGTGGCGGACACCTGGCCGAGCACGCGCGACGAGTTCCGCGAGCTCTTCGACGGGCTGGAGCTGGTCGAACCCGGCGTGGTGCTGCTGCCCGAGTGGCGCCCGGACGGCGCGGTGGCCCCCTACGACCCGGCGGCGATCAACATGTGGGCTGGTCTTGCCCGGAAGCCGTGACAGCGCCGCGGATTCGGGTGTACTAAAGATCGCGTAGCCCGATCCACCCGAGGAGAGCAGCGATGAGCGGCGGACGTCTGGCCGGGAAGGTCGCGTTGATCTCCGGCACCGCGCAGGGGCAGGGGCGGGCCGCCGCGCTGCGGTTCTCCGCCGAGGGTGCGCTCGTGGTCGGCGGCGACGTCAACGTCGAGGCCGCGGCGGAGACCTGCGAGCTGGTCCGGGGGGTCGGCGGGACGATGATCAGTCCCGGTCGGCTGGACGTCACCGATGAGGCGTCGGTGAACGCCTGGGCCGAGCACGCGGTGGAGGCCTTCGGGCGCATCGACATCGCGTACGCCAACGCCGGAGCGGTCCGGTTCGGCCCGGTCGACGAACAGTCGTACGCGGACTGGAGCTTCACGGTGAAGGCCGAGCTGGACTCGGTCTTCCTGACCGTCCGCGCCGCCTGGCCGCACCTGATCGCCTCCCAGGGCTGCATCATCACGGTCGGCTCCACCGCCGGGCTGACCGGCTCGGTGACCAACCAGCGCACCGCGCACGCGGCCACCAAGGGCGGGGTGATCGCGCTGACCCGGCAGCTCGCGGCGGAGGGCGCCCGGTACGGCATCCGCGCCAACTGCGTCAGCCCCGGCATGATCGAGACCGAGGGGACCCGGAGGAACCTGCTCGCGCCGGACCACCCGATGCGCACGATCGCGAACGCCATCCCGCTGGGCCGGCTCGGTACCCCGGCCGACGTCATCCCGGCGGCGGTCTTCCTCGCCAGCGACGAGGCCGCGTACATCACCGGCACCAACCTGGTGATCGACGGCGGCTGGTCGATGGTCCTGCCCGGCTGACGAGGGTGGCCGCGGGTCAGCGGTCCGCGTGCAGCAGCGACCAGACGATCTTGCCGCCCGGGATCAGGGTCGTGCCCCAGTGGCTGCTGGCGGCGGCGACCGCGCGCAGCCCCAGCCCACCGGCCCGCAGCGGGGACGAGCCGTTCGCGGCGGCGGCCCGCGGGTGGGGGATCAGCGGGCTGCCGTCCTGGGCGGCGATGCGCAGGAAACGGCCGGTGTACGCGGCGGTGACGTCGAACTCGGTGCCGGCGTGCGTGATCGCGTTGGCGGCCAGCTCGGTGGCGATCAGCCGGGCCCGCTCGTACAGGTGGGCCAGGCCCCACCCGCGGCACGCGTCACCGAGCAGGACCCGGGCGGCCCGGGCGCTGCCGGCCGCGGGGGCGAGACGGCGGCGTACCCAGTGCGGGACGTCGGCGTACACCGCGGTCCGGGCCAGCTCGTGGTCGTCGTAGAGCGCCACCAGCGGGCGGATCTCGGCGAACGCGGCCCTGAGCTCCGCCGTGGGCGCGCAGAGCAGGACCGGTACGCCCCACACGTGCCGCGCCTGGTGGGTGACCGCGCCGAAGACGCTCATGTGGTCCGGGGCCGCCGGTGCCATCGCGGTGAGGTCGACGACCACGGCCGTCGGGCACTCCGCGGCGGCCTTGCCCACCACGGCACGGACCGTGGCGATCGTCTCCCCGGTCAGGTCGCCGATGAGCCTGACCGTGGTTATCCCGGTCTCCAGACATCGGCCCGTCGTCGTTCTCATCAGTCCGGGATCCTTCGCGGTCAGGTGCCGTGCGCGGCCGGCGTATGTAACGGTCGCCGGTGGCTGGACGGTCGACTACGTGGAAAGCGAAGGTCCACCGCCGGTGCTGTCGCGGGAGCGAAACCTGGTCACCCGTTCAGGGATTGCCCTATCGTGGGCGGGAGGCGGACCCTGGCGTAGGTGGCCCGTATGCCGGAGGTGGCCTTCTGAGGATCTCGCGAGCCCGCACGCTGACGGCGCCGTGACCGAGGTGTTCGAGACCGATGACCTCGGCGAGGCGCACGCCCTGCTGGAGCGGACGTACACCCGGATGCGGCTGAACGTGACCGGCGACCGGCACCACCTGCGGATCGCCCGGACCGAGGTGGGCCCGGTCTCGCTGCACCACGTCACGCTCAGCATGGACTTCGTCGCGGAGCTCCAGCCGATCCACCTGATCCCGATCAGCAGGGTCCGCGCCGGTCAGGCCCGGCACGACCTCGGAGCGGGCATCGTCGAGAGCGGCCCCGGCGACGTCTTCGTCCCGGCGCTGCCCGGCCGCGAGTTCCGGGTCCAGGTCAAGGACTACGACGTCGAGCACGCCTGGTTCCCGCCCGCGATCTTCGCGCAGGTCGCCGCCGGTGAACCGGGCCGGGCACCACGGCCGATCCGGTTCACCGGGCACCGGCCGCACTCCTCGCGGGCCGCCACGACCTGGGAGAACTGCTTCGACTACGTACGCACCACGGTCGCCGGGATCCCCGCCGACGAGGAGCCGCTGCTGGTCGGGTCCACGGCGCGGATGCTCGCCGCGGTCGCCCTGTCGACGTTCCCCAACACCGCGCTCGTCGAACCGACCGTCGCCGACCAGCACGACGCCCACCCGGCGACCCTGCGGCGGGCCATCGCGTTCATCGACGAGAACGCGCACGGTGACATCACCCCGGCCGAGATCGCCCTCGCCGCCCGGGTCACCATCCGGTCGCTGCAACTGGCCTTCCGGCGCCATCTCGGTACGACACCGACGGCGTACCTGCGCGATGTGCGGCTGCAGCGGGCCCACCGGCACCTGCTGGAGGCGGACCCGGCCACCACCACGGTCTCCGCCGTCGCCATGCGCTGGGGTTTCGCCAGCCACAGCAGCTTCACCGCCGCCTATCACGCCGCCTTCGGGGTGCTCCCGTCCGAGACGCTGCGCCGTCGATGACCCCGCCGGGGCGTGCGCATCGTGCACCAACGGAGGAACGCCCGCTCCGTATCGCCTCCCGGATGGTTGAGTGGTTGTGGAACCCCCGTATCTGTTCGAGCCGTACGACCCGGCCCAGGGCGACGGCGTCGACGTCGGTCTGGACGTGGAGACCAGTGTGCTCACCCTCGCCGTGCACGGCCGATGGGGACGGCGGCTCGGCCGGGCGACCGGCTCCGCGATCCGCCAGTGCCTGAGCGAGCACCCGGCCACCCTGCTCATCGACCTGAACCCGCTGACCGACCCGCGGGCGGGCAGCGTGCCGACGTGGACCGCGGCCGGCCGGCTGGGTGCTCCGATGTGGCCGCCGGTGTCGGTGCTGGTCTGCGTGTCACCCGGCACCGCGCTCGCCGAACGGCTGTCCCGTCCCGGCGCCGTGCCGTCGTACCCCAGCGTGCCGCGGGCCCGGGCGGCCGCCGCCGAGCAGTCGCCGCTGACCGGCCGGTTCGAGCTGGACCTGCCTCCGGAGAGCGGGGCCGCCGCGGCGGTCCGGGGTGCGGTCGCCAACGCGTGCGGGGCGTGGGGGATGGCGGGCCTGCGGGACCGGGCCCGGCTGGTCGCCTCGGAGCTGGTGCTCAACGCCGTGGAACACGCGGCGACCCCGATCACGGTGATGCTGTCCCGGCGGGGGAGCGGGCTGCACGTCGCGGTGCGTGACGAGGATCCGCGGGTGCCGCGCCTGGCCGGAGGGTCCGGCTCCGGCCTGCACGTGGTGCACGCGGCGGCGACGTCGTGGGGCGCGATGCCGTGCGGTACGGGCAAGGTCGTCTGGGCGACGATCCACCCCCGGTCCGGTGGTGCGCGGTGAGCGGCGCTGCGGGTGGTGACCGGGTCGGTCCGATCGCGGCGATCACGGCGGGGACCGGTGCCCTGGTCATCCGGCTGGCGGGGGAGTTGGACGGGGCGACCACACCGGTGCTGCACGACCGTCTCCGGGCTGTGATCACTACCGGGCACTCCCACGAGATCATGGTCGATCTGACGGACGTGGACTTCTGCGATGCGGCGACGGTTCGCCTCTTCGTGGTACTGGCTACCGAGGCCGCGGATCAGGGGCATTCGCTGCGGTTGTGGAAGGCGCGCCCGCACATCGTCTGGCTCTTTCGCCAGTTGGGCGCGGAGTTCCTCTTCACCGACGGGTGAGGCGCGGCCGCATTGATCGAGTGACTATATATCTATGTGTATAGTGCCGCGCATGACGATCGCTACGGCGTTTCTGGTGTTGCTGGAGGGGCAGCCGAGACACGGCTATGACCTCAAGCGCGCCTACGACCAGCACTTCGGTGCCGACCGGCCGCTGCACTACGCGCAGGTCTACACGACACTGGCGAAGCTGCTCAAGAACGGGATGGTGACCGCGGACGCCGAGGGCGGCGACGGCGGGCCGGACCGGAAGCGGTACACGATCACCGAGTCGGGCGTGACCGATGTGGCGCGCTGGCTCGGCGAGCCGGAGAAGCCCGAGCAGTACCTGCAGAGCAACCTCTACGCCAAGGTGATCGGCGCGCTGCTCACCGGGCGCTCGGCCGCCGCGGTGCTGGACGTGCAGCGCGAGGAGCACCTCACCGCGATGCGCGAACTGACCCGGCGCAAGCGTGGCGGCGACCTCGCGGACCGGCTGATCTGCGACCACGCGCTCTTCCACCTCGAGGCGGACCTGCGCTGGCTGGAGCACACCGCGACGAAGCTGGACGAGCTGGCGAAGCAGGTGCGCGGATGAACGGCGCGGGCGTGACGACCGGCGAGCAGGGTGCGGCGATGAACGGTGACGGCGTGCTGCTGGTGGCCGAGGGGCTGCGCAAGAGCTACGGGCCGACCACGGCGCTCGACGGTGCCGATCTCATGGTCGCCGCCGGGGAGGTCGTCTCGGTGATGGGGCCGTCCGGCTCGGGCAAGTCCACCCTGCTGCACTGCGCGGCCGGCCTGACCGTCCCCGACGAGGGCCGGGTCGCGTACGCCGGGCGCGAACTCTCCGAACTCGGCGACGCCGAGCGCAGCCGGATCCGGCGACGGGATTTCGGCTTCGTGTTCCAATTCGGTCAGCTGGTCCCGGAGTTGACCGCCCGGCAGAACGTCGCGCTGCCGCTGCGCCTGGACGGCGTCTCCCGGCGGCAGGCCGAGCGCCGCGCCGCCGACCTGATGGACCGGCTCGGCCTGGCCGAGAAGGCGGACGCCCGCCCCGGCGAGCTCTCCGGCGGTCAGCAGCAGCGCGTCGCGGTGGCCCGCGCGCTGATCACCGGACCGAAAGTGATCTTCGCCGACGAGCCGACCGGCGCGCTCGACTCGGTCGCGGGCGAGCAGGTGATGGAGATGCTCACCGACGCGGCCCGGGAGGCGGGCGCGGCGGTCGTGCTGGTCACCCACGACGCGCGGGTGGCGGCGTACGCCGACCGCGGCATCGTGGTGCGCGACGGCCGCAGCACCGATCGACTGGGCAGTACCGATCGACTGGGCAGCACTGAGCGACTGGGCAGTACCGAGCGACTGGGCGTCCGATGAGGCGGGTGCTGGCCGAGCTCGGGCTCGGTGTCCGGCTGGCGCTCTCCGGTGGCCGCCGTGGCTGGGGCCGGACCGCGATGGCCGCGACCGGTGTGGCGATCGGCGCGGCCGCCCTGCTGCTCGGCGCGTCCGTGCCGGTCATGCTCGACGCCCGGCAGGCACGGACGGCGGCCCGGCTGGACGACTACACCGAGGACGCCCCCGCCGGGCGTACGGTGGTCACCGCCTGGGTGGAGTCGCAGTGGGGCGAGAACGCCGTCCGCGGCCGGCTGATCTGGCCCGACACGGCGGACTCCCCGCTGCCCCCGGGGCTCCCGGCCTTCCCGGGCGAGCACCAGATGTACGCGTCGCCCGCCCTGCAGGCCGCGCTCGCCGGGCCGGACGGCGCCGATCTGCGACGTCAGATGCCGTACGACATCGTCGGGACGATCGCGCCGGCCGGGCTCTCCGGGCCGCACGAGTTCGCGTACTACGCCGGCTATCACCGGGTGGTGGACCTGATCGACCACGGTTCCTGGCGGGTGGCCCGCTACGGCGTGGTGAGCGAGGACGATCCCAGTCCCCGGACGTACGTGATAGTGGTTTCGATCCTGGCGACCGTGCTCCTGCCGGTGGCGATCTTCATCGGGGCGGCCCTGCGTTTCGGCGCGGAGGCCCGTGACCGGCGGCTCGCCGCGATCCGGCTGATCGGCGCGGACCGGCGTGCCGTGCTGCGTGTCGCGGTGGGCGAGAGTCTGGTCCCGGCGGGCGTGGGGATGTCGGCCGGGGTGCTGCTCTACCTGATCGCCCGCGTGCTGGCCGACCGTTTCTGGCTCTTCGACGTCAGCGTCTACCCGTCGGACGTCCGGCCGGTCCCCGCCCTGGCCGCGCTCGTGGTGCTGGCCGTCTTCGGGCTCGCGGTGGTGATGAACCTGCTCGGATTCCGCGGCGTCACCGTCGAGCCGCTCGGCGTCCTGCGCAGCGCGGCGACCTGGCACGGACGCCTCTGGTGGCGGCTGATCCCCCTGGCCATGGCTCTCCTCCTCCTCTTTCCGGCCTTCTCCGGTACGCCCGACCTGAACGAGGACCGCACCGGCCTCGGCGTGGTGCTGCTGGTCGTGGCGGTCGTCCCGCTGCTGCCGTACCTGGTGCCGCTCGTCGCCCGGCTCTTCCCGGGCGCCGCGGTCTCCTGGCAGCTCGCCGCCGAGCAGCTGCGCCGGAATCCGGCCGGCTCCACGCGCGCCGTCACCGGCATCGTGGTGGCGGTCGCCGGCGTGATCGCGTTGCAGAGCTTCTTCGCCGCGGACGCCGCACGCCGGGAGGCCCCGGACGACGCCGCGGACCCGGCGTTCATCCTGCAGGCGCCGGGGAAGCAGACCGCGGACCAGATGCGGCGGCGCACCGCGATGTTCGAGCAGGTCGACGGGATCACCGCGGGCACCGTCGCGATGTACCCGCTCACCGAGGTCGGTGGGATCTTCGGCTACGTGGCGGTCGGCGACTGCGTGGCGCTGCGGCAGATCGCCCGGGTGGACTCGTGCGCGGACGGCGACGCGTTCACGTCCGGCGACCCGGGCCCGTCCGTCGAGGTGGAGGGCTGGGAGGTGGCCGTACCGGAGAACGCCCGGACCGCCCGCCCGGTCGGCAGTGACGCGCAGAACGTGAACACCGCCCTGCTGCTGACCCCCGCCGCGGCACCGGACGGGCTGGCCGACGTCGAGCCGTGGTTCGTCGAGACCCGGATGTTCACCACGGAGACGCCCGCGAGCGTGGTCGGCACGGTGCGCGGCGTCGCGGCCGAGATCGACCCGCTCGCGCTGTTCACCTCGCTCGCCCCGGAGGGGGATAAGTACAGCGGCTTGCGTACGGCGCTGAACGTCGGATCCGTGCTGGTCCTCGCGATGATGGCGCTCGGGCTGCTGCTGGACGTGGGCGCTCGGCTGCACGAGCGCAGACGGCTGCTCGGGGTGCTGAGCGCGGTCGGTGCCCGCCGCACGACGGTGGTCTGGTCGGTGCTCTGGCAGGCGATCGTGCCGGTGGCGAGCGGGCTGGCCCTCGCCGTCGCGGTGGGCACCGGGCTCGGCGTGCTGCTGATGCGGACGGAGCGGGTGCCGGTGGCGTTCCGCGCCGCGACCATCCTGGAACCCGCCCTGGTCGGTGGCCTCCTCGTGCTGGGTACGACCGTGGCGGTGCTGCTGCCCGCGGTCCGTCGGGTGACGCGTACCGGGGAACTGCGTCACGAGTGAGCGGAGCGACGTTGTGATCTGTTTCACCGGCGGGGGAACGGGTCGCGGCGGGTGTCTCGTGTTCGGAGGGTGACCCCTGGCGGGCGGGACGTGGTGGGGCGTGGCGGGACGTGCCGGATCGGGTGGCGGTCCACTGGGGATCGGCCGGCGCGTCAGCCACGTGCAAAAATCGATATGAAACTATGAATGTGAACGGGCGCGTTGACGTTTGTAAACGGGTGTTTGATGGGATGGCAATCGTCTGAATATCACTCTGGGTGCTGGGGAAGTGCTGGCTTCGATCGGCCGGTGTCGACTTCTTGCGTGCCTGATGGGCCGCTGCTAGTGTCCAGCCGTGATGTTCAACGGGGGCTTTATCGGAGCGCGGGGAAGACCTTGCGCATTTGTTTCTCTCAAGGGTGCACTGCACGGTCCTCCCGGTCGCTGAGGCTGGACCTGCCGTCGCCCGGCCGGGTGTACTGACCCTGCTGCCGGGATGTGCTCCGAACATTAAAAAGTAGCTGCTCAGAGGCGCTTCATGCGGCCGTGACGACTGTCGTCGGCACTGTTTCGCGCCGGGCTGAGGGCTGCCCTTGCCGTGCGCGGCGAAATCTCATGCCGCCCGCAATCGGCGACGAGAACGAACGCATAATCAAGCACCAAAATGGGGGCACGGGGCGATGAATAATCCGTTTGACGATCCAGACGGCCAGTTCTTTGTGATTGTCAACAATGAGGGTCAGCATTCGCTGTGGCCAGATTTCGCCGTGGTTCCCGCGGGATGGACCGTGGTCCACGGCGCGGACACGCGTTCCGCCTGTCTGGATTACGTGAATGTTAACTGGACGGACATGCGACCGGCCAGCCTCGTGGCGCAGCTCGGGGACGCCCGATGAGCGCGGAGACCGGTACCCCGCGACAGTCGCCGAGCGCGGCCCGGCTCGACGCGATGTCAGGGGCCAAGCGGGCGCTGCTGGAGAAGCGGCTGGCCGGCCGGCAGACCGCGCCGAGCGACGCGATCACCCCCGTCCCGCGCGACGGCGACCTGCCGCTCTCCGCGGCCCAGCGCCGACTGTGGTTCATGGATCAGCTCGACCCGGACGGCTTCGTCTTCAACGTGCCCACCGCGTTGCGGCTGACCGGCCCGCTGCGCACCGAGGCGCTGGCCGCCGCCGTCAACCGTCTGGTGGCCCGGCACGAAGCGCTGCGCACGCTCTTCGTCCCGCGCGACGGCGATCCGGTCCTGCACATCCTGCCGCGGGTCACCATCGATCTCCCCCTGGCCGAGGTGCCCGAGGACGGGCTGGACGCCGCGCTCGCCACGGAGTCGCGGCGGCCCTTCGCCCTGGCGCACGGGCCCCTGGTGCGGGCCGCGCTGTTCCGGACCGGTGTGGACGACCACGTCCTGCTGCTGACCGTCCACCACAGCGTCAGTGACGGCTGGTCGACGAGCCTGCTCATCGACGACCTGCTGGCGCTGTACCGGGCCGCGGTGACCGGCGGCCCCGAGCCCGCGGCACCGGCCCTGCAGTACGTGGACTACGCGGCCTGGGAGGGCCGCCCCGAGCGCGCCGCCGAGCTGGCCGCCGACGTCGCGTACTGGCAGAACCGGCTGGCCGGCGCGAACCCGGCGCTGGAGATCCCGGCCGACCGGACCCGGCCCGCGGTGCAGACCTTCCGCGGGCAGCGGTACCGCTTCGTCCTGCCCGCCGGGATCTGGCCGGCGGTGCGCGACCTCGCGTCGCGGGAGCGGGCGACGCCGTTCATGGTGCTGCTCGCCGGGTTCACCGCGCTGCTCTCCCGGTACTCGGGCCAGGACGACATCTCGGTGATCACACCGGTGGCCAACCGCCCGCGGGCCGAGCTGGAGTCGATCGTTGGCTTCTTCGTCAACTCGGTGGTGCTCCGGCTGGACACGTCCGGCACGCCGAGCTTCCGGGAGTTGATCGGTCGGGTCCGCGACGTGGCCCAGGAGGGCATGACGCACGGCGGGGCACCGTTCGACCGGGTGGTGGAGGTCGTCGACCCGGAGCGCAGCCTCAGCCGTACGCCACTGGCCCAGGTGATGTTCGCGCTGGTGGAGGACCCCACACTGGCCGTCGACGTGGACGGGCTGCGCGTCTCCTCGGTCGAGCACCACCTGCCGATCTCCAAGTACGACCTGACCCTCGACCTGTGGCCGGGCGCGGACGGCTCGCTGCACGGCAGCATCGAGTACTCCACCGACCTGTTCGACGTGGCGACCGTCGAGCGCCTGGCGACCCACCTGGGCCGGTTGTTGAGCGAGCTGACCGCCGCGCCGCTGGTAACGGTCGGGAACGCCGCCCTGCTCTCCGCCGACGAGGTGCACCGCGACGTCGTCGACGGGAACCGGACCACCGATGTGGAACTGGCCGACCTCTGCGCGATCGAGCTGTTCGAGCGGCAGGCCGTACGCACCCCACACCGCCCGGCGCTGCTCGCCGGTCCGGCGGTGGTGACCTTCGCCGAGCTCGACGCGCTCGCCGACCGGCTCGCCGTCCGGCTGCGGTCGGCCGGCGTCGGCACCGAGTCCCGGGTGGGCCTGCTGCTGGAACGCGGCGTCGACCTGGTGGTCGCCGTGCTGGCCACGCTGAAGGCCGGCGGCGCGTACGTCCCGCTGGACGTGCGCGACCCGGCCGACCGGGTCGGCTTCATGGTCACCGACGCGGGCGCCGGGGTGGTACTCACCAGCGCCCGGTACGCGGATCGGGCGGCGGCGACCGGAGCCCGGGTGCTGCGCGCAGACCAGGACACCGCCGGCGACCCGGCCGAACCGCTCACCCGGTCCCGGCCGCATCCGGACAGCGCCTGCTATCTGATCTACACGTCCGGCTCCACCGGGCGCCCCAAGGGCGTCACGGTCACCCACCGCGGGCTGGGCAACTACCTGGGCTGGGCGGTGCGGGCGTACCGGGTGGCCGACGGCGGCGGTGCGCCGCTGGTCTCGTCGCTGCGCTTCGACCTGTCGGTGACCACCCTGTTCGCGCCGCTGCTGGCCGGCCGCCCGGTGCTGCTGGTCGCCGAGGGCGAGGAGTTGCCGGCGCTCGCCGAGACGCTGTGCCAGAAGCTCGATCACGGTCTGGTCAAGCTGACCCCGGCGCACCTGGAGACGCTGGACAAGGCGATGCCGTCGGCCACCGTCGAGGCCGACGGCTATCTGGTGGTCGGTGGCGAGTCACTGCACGGCGGCACCGTGGCGGCCTGGCGCCGGAGGATCCCCGGCCTGCGGGTGGTCAACGAATACGGCCCGACCGAGACCGTCGTCGGGTGCTGCGTGTACGAGGTGGACGAGCAGACCGATCTGAGCGGGACCGTGCCGATCGGCCGGCCCATCGCGAACACCCGGCTGTACGTCCTGGACCGCTACCTGCAGCCGGTGCCGCGCGGCACGATCGGCGAGCTGTACGTGGCCGGCACCGGCGTCGCCCGCGGCTACTGGAACCGCCCCGGGCTGACCGCCGAACGGTTCGTCGCGGACCCGTTCGCGACCACGCCGGGGGAGCGGATGTACCGCACCGGCGACCTGGCCCGGAGGCGTCCCGACGGCGAGCTGGACTGCCTGGGCCGGGTCGACACCCAGGTCAAGGTCCGCGGGTACCGGGTGGAGCTGGCGGAGATCGAGGCGGCGCTGACCCGGCTGCCGCGGGTCCGCGAGGCGATCGTGCTCCTGCGCGAGGACCGGCCCGGCGAGACCGCGCTGGTCGGCTACGTGGCCGGGGCCGGCGTGGCCGGTACCGAGGTCCGCGAGGCGCTGCGCCGGGAACTGCCGGAGTACATGGTCCCCGACGTCGTGGTCGTGCTCGACGAGCTGCCGCTGGCCGGCAGCGGCAAGGTGGACCGGGCGGCGCTGCCCGCGCCGCTGCCCGAGGCGGCCGTCGAGGCGAGCACCGATCTGCCGGCCACCCCGCTGGAGAAGGTCGTCGCCCGGGTCTGGGCCGACGTGCTGAAGGTGCCGGTGGAGACGATCGGCCGCGACGCCGGGTTCCTGGAGCTGGGCGGGCACTCGCTGCTGGCCGTGCAGGCGATGGCCCGGCTCCGCAAGATCCTCGAGATGGACCTGCCGCTGGCGACGTTCCTCGAGGCCACCACGCTGGCCGAGCTGGCGGTACGGATCGACGGGCTGGGCGGCCGGGCACCGCGCCCCGGACTCGTGGTGGTGCCGCGCTCCGGCGGGGCCCCGCTGTCGTACGCGCAGGGCCGTCTCTACTTCCTGAACCGTCTCGCCGAGGAGAGCTCCTTCTACAACGTGCCGGTCGCGTTGCGGTTCACCGGAGCCCTCGACACCGCGGCGATGCGTGCCGCGGTCGCCGGGCTGTGGGCCCGCCACGAGGGGCTGCGCGCGTACTTCCCGGCCCCGGACGGCGAACCCGAGCAGCGCGTCCTCCCGGCCGGCGACGTGCCGTTCACCGAGGTGGACCTGAGCGGTGCCGGCGACCCGCGGCAGCGACTGGCGGCGCTCGCCGGTCATGAGGCGGTGCGCCCGTTCGACCTGGCCTCCGGGCCGCTGCTGCGGGCGGTGCTGGTCCGGTCCGGGCCCGCCGAGCACGTGCTGCTGCTGACCCTGCACCACGTGGTCTCCGACGGCTGGTCGCTCTCGATCGTCCTGGACGACCTGATGGCGTTGTACCGGGCCGCCGCGACCGGGCAGCCGGCCGGACTGCCCGAGCTGGAGTTCGGCTACCTGGACTACACGTACTGGCAGCGCTCCTGGCTCACCGGCGCGGAGCTCGACGGCCAGCTGGACTACTGGAAGCGGCACCTGGCCGGCCTGCCCACCCTGGACCTGCCGACCGACCGGCCGCGGCCGGTCGCGCAGACCTATCGGGGCGCGCGCCACGAGGTGCAGTGGTCACCCGAGCTGTCCGAGGCGGTCGCCGGCCTGGCCCGCCGTCGCGGTGTCTCGCTGTTCATGCTGCTGCTGGCCGGCTTCGACGTACTCATGGCGCAGCTCAGCGGGGAGCGTGACGTGGTGGTCGGCACGCCGATCGCCAACCGGACGGTAACCGAGCTGGAGAACCTGGTCGGCTTCTTCGCCAACACCCTCGCGCTGCGGGTGGATCTCTCCGGTGACCCGACCTTCACCGAACTGCTCGGCCGGGTCCGCGAGGTCGCGCACAGTGCGTACGCGAACCAGGACGTGCCCTTCGAGATGGTCGTCGACGCGGTCGCCCCGGTGCGTGACCTGAGCTACGCGCCGCTGTTCCAGGTGCGGTTCGCGTTGCAGAACATGGCGCGGGCGCTGCCGGAGCCCGGTCCCGGCCTGGTCCTGGAGGAGATCGACGCGGAGCAGGTGACGGCCCGCTTCGACCTGGTCGTCGACCTGTGGGAGACCGAGAACGGCCTGGCCGGGCACGCCGAGTACAGCACCGACCTGTTCGACGCCGCCACCGTGGCACGCCTGATGGACCGCTTCGAGCGGCTGCTCGGGCGGCTGGTCGCGGAGCCGGACGCGCCGGTCTTCGGGGCCGGCGTCCTGCTGCCCGGAGAACGGGAGAGCATCGAAGCGCTGGGCCGCGGCGAGCCGCTGCCGCGGGACGCGACCGAGCACACCTTCCCGCAGCGCTTCGCCGAGCAGGCCGCGCGGCGCCCGGACGCGGTGGCGGTGGTCTGCGGGCAGACCTCGGTGACCTACGGCGAGCTGCGACGCCGCTCGGTGGAGCTCGCCCGGGTGCTGGCCGCCCGCGGGGTGCGCCCCGGTGTCCTGGTCGGGATCTACCTGGAACGGGGCGCCGACCTGGTCACGGCGGTACTGGCGGTGCTGGAGGCGGGCGGCGCCTACGTGCCGTTCGACCCGGCGTACCCGGCGCAGCGGCTGGCGGCGACGGCGGCGCAGACCGCGTCCCCGCTGGTGATCACCTCGGCGGCGCTGGCCGGCACGCTTCCGGCCGGATCCGGCGAGCCGCTCGTGCTGGACCGGCTGGGGGAGGAGGCGGTAGCCGATCCGGTGCCGGCCGGGCCGGACGATCCCGCGTACGTCGTGTTCACCTCCGGCAGCCAGGGAGTGCCCAAGGGTGTGGTGGTCGGGCATCGTGGCCTGGCCGGGTACCTGTCCGGTCTGCCGGCCGCGCTGGACCTGCCGGCCGCACCGGTCTACCTGCACACCGCGTCGTTCGCGTTCTCGTCCTCGGTCCGGCAGCTGACCGTCCCGCTCGCCCTCGGCGGCCGGGTCGTGATCGCCACCGCCGACCAGCTGGCCGCGCCGGGCGACCTGCTCGCCGAGGCGCGCCGGCACGGCGTCCAGGTGCTCGACCTGGTGCCGTCCTACCTGCGGGTGGTGCTGCCGGCACTGGCCGCGGTCGCCGACTACTGGCGGCCACAGGTCATCCTGACCGCCAGCGAGCCGCTGCTCTACGACCTGCCCGAGACGGTCCGCGCGCTCGGTGCCGCGGCGCCGCGCCTGATCAACATGTACGGCCAGACCGAGACGACCGGCATCGTGGCGGTCGCCGAGGTACCCACCGAGCGGCGCGGCCGCGGCGCGGTGGCACCGCTGGGCCGCCCGATCCCGGGTGCCCGCCTGGCCGTGGTGGACGACCGGCTCCGCCCGGTGCCGCTGGGCCAGCCGGGCGAGATCGTGGTGGCCGGGGCCGGCCTGGCCCGTGAGTACCTCGGCGATCCGGTACTGACCGCCGAGCGCTTCGTCACCGGCCCGGACGGCGGGCGCTGGTACCGCACCGGCGACCGCGGCCGGTTCCTGGCCGATGGCGAGCTGGAGTTCCTCGGCCGCGCCGGCGACCAGGTGAAGATCCGCGGGCACCGGGTCGAGCTCGGCGAGGTGGCCGCGGCGCTGGCCGCCGTCGGCGAGGTGGCCGACAGCGTCGTCGACATCGCCGAGGACGGGCCCGACCAGCGGCGCCTGATCGGCTACGCGGTGGTGCGCCCCGGGGTGGCCGCCGACCCGGCCCGGCTGCGGGCCGCGCTCAAGCAGCGCCTGCCCGACTACATGGTTCCCACGCTGGTCCTGGTCGACGTGGTGCCGTACCTGCCCAACGGCAAGGTGGACCGGGCCGCGCTGGCGGCTGCCGCCCGGCCCGCCGCGAGCGGTGCCGCGCCGGTGACCGGCGGGGACACGGTGGCGCAGCGGCTGGCGGGGATCTGGCGTGCGGTCCTGCGGGTGGACGAGGTCGGCCCGGACGACGACTTCTTCGCGCTGGGTGGTGACTCGCTGCACGTGATCCGGGTGGTGGACCGGGCGCGTAAGGCGGGTATCACGATCACGCCGGCGCAGTTCATCGCGAACCCGACCGTCGCCGCACTCGCCGCGCTCGCCGCCACCGAGGCCCCCGGCGCCGGGCCGGCCGAGACCGCCGGGCCGATCCCGCTGGTCCCCTCGCACCGGGCCTTCCAGGAGCGCGACTTCGCCGACAAGGTGAACTACACGCACATCTTCATGTTCGACACGCTGCGGTCGCTGGACCCGAAGCTGATCGAGCAGGCGCTGGCCGTCGTCCTGGAGCACCACGAGTCGCTGCGGATCAGCTTCCCGGACGAGGGCGGCCGCTACCGGGTCGAGGTCGCCGGGCGATTCGACCGCCCGGCGTTCACCAGCGTCGACCTGTCGGCCCTCGCCGCACCGGCGCAGGAGGTGGCGTTCCGCAGGCTGGACCGGACCCTGCACGGCAAGCTCGACTTCGCCCACGGCCCGCTGATCCACCTGGCCCTGGTCCACTTCGGGGGCGACCGCCCGGACCGGCTGATCGCCATCGTGCACCACCAGCTGATGGACAACAGCTCGTGGGACGTACTGATGGACGACCTGCAGACCGCCTACCTGGACCTGGAGGCCGGCCGCCGGCCGCGACCGGCGGCGACCACCGGCTCGTTCGCGCAGTGGGCGCGCAATCTGGACGAGCTGGCCCGCTCCCCGCAGTTGGCCGAGGACGCCGCCTACTGGACCGGCCTCGCCCGGCGACCGCTGCCGGTGTGGCCGCTCGACCACCCGAACGGCGAGGACTGGATGTCCTCGGAGGAGACGGTGACCGTCGCCCTCGACGCGGACCAGACCACCCGGCTGCGGCGACTGCTGCCCGGCGAGTACGGCCTGACCGTCAACGAGGGCATCCTCGCCGCCGTGCTGCAGGGCTTCACCGAGTGGAGCGGTCAGGACTCGGTCCTGCTCGACCTGGTGGTGCGGGGCCGGGAGATGGGCGGCGACGAACTGGACCTGTCGCGGGCGATCGGCCGGTTCTCGATGACCTCGCCGCGGCTGCTGCGGCGCCCGGCCGCACCGGGACCGGATGCACTGCTGCGTTCGATCGCCGAGCAGATGCGTGCGGTGCCCCGCCGGGGCCTGGCCTACGGTCTGCTGCGCTACCTCGGCGCGCAGCCGGAGGTGGCGCGGGACCTGGCACCCCTGGGCAGACCGCCGATCCTGGTCAACAACTGGGGCGAGTTCGAGTACGAGCCGGAGAAGTCGCCGCTGCTCGGGCCCTCGATCGAGGACCCGTGGCCGATGCCGAGGCTGACCCGGATGCACCAGATGCAGGTCAACGGCCGGTTCGCCGACGGCTGCCTGCTGCTGATGCTCAAGTTCAGCACCAACCTCAACGACCGCGAGAACATCGAGCGTCTCGCGGACCTCATCCGGCGGGCCCTGAGCTCCTTCGTGCCCGCCGGAGACTCCTGAAGTGGTCGACGAGACGAAACGGACGGTCCACACCATGGATGACGTCAAGCAATCCTGCCTCTTCCCGGCTACGGACCGGGTCGCGCTCTTCGAGGCCACCGCGTCCGGGATGGACCCGGTGGCCTGGGCCGAGCACCACACCGAACTCCTGACCCGGGCGACGATCGACTTCGGGGCCACCGTGCTGCGCGGCTTCGACGTACCGGACGACACGGTGTTCGCCCGGTTCGTGCGGGTGTTCGGCGAGGAGATGGCCGAGTACACGTACCGGTCCACCCCGCGGAGCAAGGTCGGTGACGTGTACACGTCCACCGAGTACCCGGCCACCGAGGTCATCCCGCAGCACAACGAGATGGCGTATACCAGCGTCTGGCCGCGCACGCTGTACTTCTATTCGCAGATCGCGGCGCGCAGCGGCGGTGAGACACCGCTGGCCGACAGCCACGCCGTCTACCAGCGCATCCCGGCCGGCGTACGGGAGCGCTTCGAGCGGCACGGCGTGCGGTACGTCCGCAACTACCGGCCCGGTCTGGGCGTGTCCTGGCAGGAGACGTTCACCGGGATGGACAAGCCGGCGGTCGAGGCGTTCTGCGCCGAACGGGGCATCGTCTTCGAATGGCTGCCCGATGGGGCGCTGCGCACCAGCGAGACCTGCCAGGCGACCACCGTGCACCCGGTGACCGGCCGGGTCGGCTGGATGAACCAGGCGCACCTGTTCCACGTCTCCAGTCTCAACGAGGCGACCAGGGAGGCGTTGATGGAGCTGATGGCCGAGGAGGACCTGCCGCGCAACGCGTACCTGGGCGACGGCAGCCGCATCGACGACGCGGACCTGGCCGCGGTCCGCGCCGCCTACGACGCCGAGCTGCTGAAGTTCCCGTGGCAGCCCGGTGACCTGATGATGGTCGACAACCTGGCGATGTCGCACGGCCGGTCGAGCTTCGAGGGGCCGCGCAAGGTCCTGGTCGCGATGACCGGTTCGCTCGGCAGCCATCCGGAGGCGTCGTGACCGCGGGGCACGCCGAGAAGATCGCCTTTCTGGAACGGCACGGGGTGGGCGAGCTGGCGCACTCCGACGCGGCATTGCTGGATCACCTGCGTGGCGTGCACGATCTGCTGCGGCGGTGGGGATGCCGGCCGGCGCTGTGCGACGCCGGGCTGTTCCACTCGGCGTACGGCACCGAGATCTTCCCGACCGGTGCGGTGCCCCGGGAACTGCGCCCGGCGGTGCGTGAGCTGATCGGCGACGAGGCCGAGACACTGGCGTACCTGTTCGGTGCGGTGACCCGCACCAGCCTGTTCGACGCGGCGTTCGAGGGCGCCCCGTTCCTGCTGGAGACGCGCGAGGGCGAGTTCATCGGGGTCACCGACGAGCAGTACACCGACCTCGCGGCGCTGACCGTGGCGAACTGGCTGGAGCAGCGGCCCCGGTTCCCGGCCGGGAACCGGTTCAGCCGGGCCCGCGAGTTCGACGCGATGCGCCCCTATCTGCCGGTCACCGTCCGCGGTGCCCTGGAACAGGCGTACGGCTACACCCCGTTCACCGCCCCGGTGAGCTGAAGAACCGAAACGAGACGACGACGTGGTGAGCACCCAGATTCCCAGCCGGCCCAGTGCCGAGGAGCGCGCGAACGTGTTCTCGCGCGTCTTCATCCAGTGGCCGTCGACGCTCGTGACGGTCGCCCGGACGCGGCCGCTCGAGCTCTCCGACAACCTGGTCCCGCCCCGATACGACCATCTGGACCGGGTCGGGCCGGTGTTCGACGAGGCCTGGGCCCGCCACCAGGGCGAGCCGGACGGCCTGCGGCGCGCCCTCTACGAGACGTACCGCCGGCGCTTCTGGCTCGCCGCGCTGATCTTCCTGGCGTACGAGGTGTGCGCGGTGGCCGGCCCGCTGTTCATCCGCCAGATGGTCGGCTGGTTCGAAGGGGCGGCGCGCGGGACGGTCGGGCAGGGCCTGCTGATCGCGGCCGCGCTGGGGTTGTTCCACGCCGTCGACTCGCTCGCGCACAAGCACCAGTGGTCGGAGACGTGGAAGAGCACCCACTCGATCACCGCGCTGCTGCGCACCCGGGTGCTGGGCCGGTACCTGCGGATGGACCGCGGCGCCCGGCTCGACCACCCGACCGGTGAGGTGATCACCCTCGCCTCCTCGGATGCCACCCGGGTCGGCAAGGTGTCGTTCATCCACATGGCGTGGGCGGTGCCGCTGGGCATCGCCGGCTCCTGCGCCGTGCTGCTGTTCCTGCTCGGCTGGTCCGGGCTGGTCGGCGTCGCGCTGATGATCGGCGGGATGTGGCTCTCCCACCGGACCAACGACCGGGTGTACGACCTGGTCCCGCAGATCCGCGAGGCGAACGGCCGCCGGATCGGACTGATCAGCGAGTTCGTCGCGGCGATCCGTACCCTGCGCGCCCACGGCTGGGAGCGGATGGCCGAGGCGGCGGTCGGCCGGGAGCGGGCCGTGCTCAACGAGCTGCTGGTGCGCCGCCAGCGCAGGCTCGCCATGCTCTACCTGGTCAACGCCGCGGCCCCGGTGCTGATGATCACGGTCACCCTGGTCACGTACGCGGCGCTGGGCAACCGGCTGCGCGCCGCGGACGTGTTCGCCGCGATCGCGGTGCTCACCGTGCTGCGCTCGCAGCTGCCCGAGCTGGTGCGTTACCTCGACATGCGCAACGAGTGGCGGGTCGCCTTCGGCAAGATGACCGCGTTCCTGACCGCGCCGGTCGCGGTGCCGGCGGAGGACCCGGCCGGCGGCGCACCGGCGGGTGCCGTCACGCTCACCGGCGCGTCGATCGCCTGGCCGGGTGCCGACACGCCGGTGCTCACCGGCGTGGACCTGGCGGTGGCGCCCGGTGAGCTGGTCTGCGTGCTGGGCCGCGTCGGCAGTGGCAAGTCGGCGCTGCTCGGTGCCCTGGCGGGCCGGATGCGCGGCACCGCCGGCGCGATGCGGGTCGGCGGCGGCGTGGTCTACCTGCCGCAGCAGGCCTGGATCATGCAGGGCACCGTCGCCGAGAACATCCGCTGCTTCTCCCCCGAGGACGAGCAGCGGTACGCCGAGGTGCTGCGCGCCACCGCGCTCGATGCCGACCTGGACGCGATGCCGGACGGGGACCGGACCCCGATCGGCGAGCGCGGCACCACCCTCTCCGGCGGTCAGCGCCAGCGGGTCGCGCTGGCCCGGGCCGGCTACGAGGACGCCGACGTGTACCTGGCCGACGACCCGACCAGCGCGGTCGACGACGCGGTCGCGGCGACCATCATGGATGACCTGTTCGGTACGGTGCTGGCCGGGCGTACCCGGATCGTGGCCACCCACCGGCTGGACTTCGCCCGCCGTGCCGACCGGGTGATCGTTCTCGATGGTGGCCGGATCGTCGCGGACGGCCCGTTCGAGCAGGCCGTCCCGTCCCTCCCGGAGCTGCTGCCGGAGAGCACCGCCACGCCGGTGTCCGCCCGCACGCCCGGCGACGCCGCCCCGGTGGGCGAGGCCGCTGGCGACGAGCCGGAGGACGACGAACCGGAGCCGCCGGTCCGCACCGGCCGGGTGCTGCTGACCACGTACCGGGACTACCTGCGGGTGCTGACCCCCGGCGCCCTCGCCCTGGTGCTGGTCGGGCTGGCGGTGCTCGGGCAGGGCGCGGTCGGCGCCTCCTCCTTCTGGCTGGGCCGGTGGACCGAGCGGCCCGGTGAGGACACCGTCTTCTACGCCGCCGTCTTCGCCCTGATCGGCCTGACCGGGCTGGCCCTGGACCGTGGCCTGTTCACCTTCGCCTTCTCCCGCGGCGTACGGGCGGGCGGCCGGCTGCACGACGGGATGCTGCGCAGCGTCCTGCGCGCGCCGCTCTCCTTCTTCGACCGCACCCCGTCCGGCCGGGTGATCACCCGCTTCTCCGCGGACATGGAGACCGTCGACCTGGAGTTGCCGGAGAGCACCGTCGACACGCTGACCATCTACGTCGGCCTGGTCGTGCCCTGGGCGCTGCTGGCGCTGACCAACCCGTTCGCGCTGCTGCTGACCCTGCCGGTGCTGGTGCTCTACGGCCGGTGGCAGGGCCGGACCCGGTCCAGCACGGTGGCGGTGTCCCGGCTGGCCCGGCAGGCCACCGAGCCGGTGCTGGCCCTGCTCGGCGAGGTGGTCGAGGGGGTCGGCTCGATCGAGGGCCGGCCGGCCCGGATGCGCGGCTTCGAGCGGGAGTTCGCCGCCCGGGCCCGTACGGCGCACGAGGCGAACTACACGGTGAACTCGCTGTCCCGGCACTTCAACCTGCGCCTGGACATGCTCGGCGCGGGTGTGCTGTTCGGCTACGCCACGCTGCTGGTGATCGCGAACGACGTCGGCGCCGGATTCGCCGGAGCGGGACTGAGCTTCGCGTACATGCTGATCGAGACGCTGGCGATGAGCCTGATGACGGTGCAGATGATGGACCTGTCGCTGGCCGGTTTCGAACGGGTGCACGACTACACGAAGCTGCCGGCCGAGCCGGCCGGCGGGGACGCCGCACCGGCCGGGTGGCCGTCCACCGGCGACATCCGGTTCGAGGACGTCACCCTGCGCTATGCCGGTAGTGGTACCCCCGCACTCGACCGGATCAGCCTGCACGTGCCGGGCGGCCGCACGATCGGCATCGCCGGGCGTACCGGCAGTGGCAAGTCGAGTCTCTTCGCCGGCCTGCTGCGCTTCGTCGAGGTGGACGGCGGCCGGATCGTCGTCGACGGCGTCGACGTCTCCACCCTGCGGCTGGCGGACCTGCGGGCGGCCATCGAGGTGATCCCGCAGGACCCGGTGCTGCTCCCCGGTACGGTCCGGGAGAACCTCGACCCGTTCGGCGCGCACACCCCCGAACAGGCCCGTCAGGCGCTGGCCGAGGTCGGCCTGGCCGAACGGCTGGCCTCGCTCCCCGAGGGCCTGGACCATCCGCTGGCCACCGGCGACGCCCGGTTCAGCGCTGGCGAGCGGCAGCTGTTCTGCCTGGCCCGCGCGCTGCTCAACGGCTCCCGGATCGTGCTGATCGACGAGGCCACGGCGAGCCTCGACGCGGAGACCGACGCGCACATCCGGCAGGTGCTGCGTACCCGGCTGGCCGGCGCCACCGTCCTGGTGATCGCGCATCGCCGGCAGACGCTGGCGGACGCCGATCTGGTCGTCACCCTGGACGCGGGGCGGGTCGTCCGGGACGACGACGCCGCGCTGATCGAGACGGGACGGCCGGCGTAGTGGAGACCGCGGCCCTCGAACTGGTCACCGACCGGCCCCGGGTGCCGAGCCCGGCGCAGGCCGGTGCCGCGGTCCCGCTCCGTCTGCCCCCGGCGACCGTGCGGCGCCTGGCGCAGGCCGGGGAGCGGCTCGGGACCGGCCCGCGGCGGCTGCTGCTGGTCGCCTATCAGCTGATGCTGGGCCGGCAGGCGGGCGTCACCGACGTCGGCGTGCACGCCGACGGGCCGGCCCGGCTGTGCTGGACCGGCCGGGAGAACCTGGCCGGGCTGCTGCGCGCCGCGGACCCCGACCCGCGGGTCGCGCCACAGGACCCGCGCATGATCTTCGCCGCCGAGGCGCCCGAGCCGGTCGAGGCGCCCATCGCCGACCTCACCCTCCGCTGGCGGCCGGGCCCGGCCGCGGACGGTTCGTGGCCCGGCCGGCTGGAGTACGACCCGCGGCTGTTCGACCCGGCCACCGTGCGCTGGCTGGCCACCCACCTGATCACCCTGCTCGACGCCCTGCTCGCCGAGCCGCACCGCCCGGTCGGGGAGCTGGCGCACACCACCGCCGGGGAGCTGGCGCAGCTGGCCCGCTGGGGCACCGCCGGCGGGCCGGACCGGGCGGAGAGCATCGTGACGATGTTCCGCCGCCAGGTCGCGGACCGCCCGCAGGAGGTGGCGCTGGAGTTCGCCGACGCCACCCTGACCTACGCGCAGCTGTGGGACCGGGCGCAGCGGGTGGCGGCCACCCTGCTGGCGCGCGGTGTCACCACGGAGACCGTGGTGGGACTGGCGATGGCCCCCTCGGCGCGCCTGGTGATCGCCGTGCTCGGTGTGCTCGCCGCCGGCGGCACGTACCTGCCGCTGGATCCCGGGCATCCGGCGCCGCGGCTGGACCACATGGTCCGCGACAGCGGTGCCGCGCTGCTCATCACCGACCGGGACCCGGGATTCGCGGCCGGCCCGCCGGTCCTGCGATGGGCCGACGCCGAGCAGCCCGTCCCGTCGTCGGCCGTCCTGCCGCAGCCGCACCCCGGCCGGCGGGCCTGCGTCTTCTACACCTCCGGGTCGACGGGGCAACCCAAGGGCACCGAGATCATCCACCGGGCGGTGGTGGGGCTCGTGCACGACAGCGCCTGGGCCGGTTTCACCGCCACCGACCGGGTGGCCCAGGTCGCCAACGTGTCGTTCGACGCGGCGACCATCGAGATCTGGGGTGCCCTGCTCAACGGGGGCCGGCTGGTCGGCATCGGCCGGGACGAGTCGCTGGACCCGGTGGCGCTCGGACGGCGCGTCGCGCGGCACGGCATCACCGCGATGTTCCTGACCACCGCCCTGTTCAACCGGTGCGTGGACACCGACCCGGCGATGTTCGCCCCACTGCGGGTGATCCTCTTCGGCGGCGAGGCCGCCGACCCGCGACGGGCCGCGGCGCTGCGGCGGGCGGTGCCCGGGTTGCGCGTCGCGAACGTGTACGGGCCGACCGAGGTCACCTCGATCGCCACCTGCTACGACGTACCCGGCGACTGGCCGGTCGAGGTGCGGGTGCCGATCGGGCGGCCGATCGCGGAGACGACCGCCGCGGTGCTCGACCCGTGGGGGCGCCCTACCGGGATCGGCGTGCCCGGCGAGCTGCACCTGGGCGGCCCGCGCCTGGCCCGAGGCTATCTGGGCCGTCCCGGCCTGACCGCGCAGCGGTTCGTCGCCGGTGTGGCGGGCTCGGGTGCGCGGCTCTACCGCACCGGCGACGTCGCCCGGTGGCGGCCGGACGGCCAGATCGAGTTCCTGGGCCGGACCGACGACCAGGTGAAGATCCGCGGCGTGCGCATCGAGCCGGACGAGATCGCGGCGGTGCTGACCACGGCCCCCGGCATCGGTGCCGCCGCGGTCACCGTGGGCGGCGAGGGCGACGGCCGGCATCTGGTCGCCCACGTGGTGGCCGGGTCCGGCATCGACCGGCACGAGCTGCGCTCCTGGCTGGCCGCCCGGCTGCCCGAGGCGATGGTCCCGGCCTTCTACGTGGTGCTGCCCGAGTTGCCGGTCACCCCGAATGGCAAGCTCGACCGCCGGGCCCTGCCGGCGCCGGGCCCGGACGACGGCGTGCGGGCCGCGGTCTTCGTGCCGCCGGCCGGCCCGGTTCAGCAGCTGATCGCCGGCATCTGGGCGGAGCTGCTCGGCGTGCCGCGGATCTCGGCGACCGACGACTTCTTCGCCCTGGGCGGTCACTCGCTGCTGGCCGCCCAGGTCGTCTCCCGGATCGCCGCACGGCTCGGCGTCGAGCTCGGGGTCCGCGCCGCGTTCGCCGCGCCGACCGTCGAGGCCCTGGCCGGGCAGGTCGCCACCGCGGCCTGCGGGGACGTCCCGGCCCCGGTGGCCGGCGACGGCGACGGCCCGCTGCCGGTGTCGCCCGCCCAGCACCGGCTCTGGTTCCTCGACCGGCTGACGCCGGGCCGGGCGCTGTACAACGTGCCGCTGCTGCTGACCATCGACGGGCCGCTGGACGTCGCGGCCCTGACCGGTGCGCTGAGCGCACTGGTCCGCCGGCATGCGGCGCTGCGTACCAGGATCGTCGCCGGCGACGGCGAGCCGCGGCAGGTGATCGACGCGCCCGCCGACCTCGAGCTGCCCGTCACCGACCTACGGCCGCTGCCCGGCCCCGGCCGTGACGAGGCGGCGGCCGCCCTCGTGCACCGGCTGGCCGCCGCGCCGTTCGACCTGGCCGCCGGCCCGCTGCTGCGCGCCGCGCTGGTCCGGGTGACCGACGAACGGCACCTGCTGACCGTCGCCGTGCACCACATCGTCTCGGACGGCTGGTCGATCGGCGTACTCCTGCGCGAGCTGGGCGTCCTGTACACCGGCGGATCCCTGCCACCGCCCGCGTTCCGGTACGCCGACTACGTGACCTGGCAACACGGGCTGCTCGACGGGCCGTTGCGGGAGCGGCAGCTGGCCCACTGGCGGCAGGCGCTGCACGGTGCCCCGCCGCTGCTGGACCTGCCGGTCGACCGGCCACGTCCGGAGCAGCCGCGCAACGTGGGCGAGCGGTTCGAGATCCGGCTGGCACCCGAGCTGGCGGCCCGGCTGCGTGAGACCGGGCGGGCGTACGGCGTCACCCCGTTCATGATCCTGCTGACGGCGTTCCAGCTGACCCTCGGCCGGTACGCGGGCGTCACCGACGTCAGCGTCGGCATCCCGGTCTCCGGGCGTACCCACCCCGCGTTCGAGCAGCTGATCGGCTTCTTCGTGAACACGGTCGTGGTCCGGGCGAGGTGGACGCCGCGGTTGAGCTTCGCCGGCCTGCTGCACCGGGTGCGCGAGGCGACCCTCGGCGCGTACGAACACCAGGACGTGCCGTTCGAGCAGGTGGTGGCGGCGGTACGGCCACCTCGCGAGCCGGGCCGTACCCCGCTGTTCCAGGTGATGATGTCGATGCAGAACGTGCCGGAGACCACCGGTGCCCTGCCCGGACTGCGGGTCGGGGTCAGCGAACCGGACGTCGGTATCGCCAAGTTCGACCTGACCGTCGGCTGGGACGAGGCGCCGCTGGACTCCGGCGCGTGGCGCGGCCACGTCGAGTACGACCTCGACCTGTTCGACCGGGCCACCGCGGAGCGGCTGGCCGGGCACTACCTGGCGCAGCTGGACGCCGCCCTGCGCAGCCCGGAGTCGCCGCTGGGCCGGCTGCCGATGCTCGCCGCCCCGAACCCGGACGGCACCACGGCGCCCGCCGCGGCGACCGTGCCGCAGCTGTTCGCCGCGGCGGTGGCCGCGGGACCGCGGGCGGTCGCGGTACGCCAGGACGGCGACGAACTGACCTACGCCGACCTGGCCGGGGCGGCCGAGCGGGTCGCGGCCGCCCTGCACGCGCGGGGGATCGGGCCGGGTGACACCGTCGCGGTGGCCACCGGCCGCAGTCTGCTGTGGCCGGTCGCGCTGCTGGGTGTGCTGCGCGCCGGGGCGGCGTACGTGCCGATCGACCCGCTCGCCCCACGGCAGCGCCGCGACCACCTGGTGGGTGACTCGGGCGCCCGGCTCGTCCTGGACGCGCCCGGGGTACGGGAGCTGGCCGGCACGCCGGCGCGGGACCTGCCGCCGATGCCGGATCCGGGCTGGCCGGCGTACGTGCTCTACACCTCCGGCAGCACCGGCGCCCCCAAGGGGGTGGTGGTCGGCCACGGCAACCTGGCGCACACCGTGCAGGCGGTCGCCGGCCGGTACGACCTGCGCCCGGCCGATCGCGCGCTGCAGTTCGCCGCGCTGACCTTCGACGTGGCCGCCGAGGAACTGTTCACCACCCTGATCCGGGGCGCCACCGTGGTGCTGCTGCCGGACGGGCCGGTGCCCGGCATCCCGGAGATGACCGCGCTGGCCGCCCGGGAACGGCTCACCGTGCTGAACCTGCCCGCCTCGTACTGGCACGAGTGGGTGCCGCAGCTCGGGCAGTGCCCGGTCACCGCGGATCTGCGGCTGGTGGTGGTGGGCAGCGAACGGGTCGACGGCACCCGCCTGGAGCAGTGGCGCGCGGCGGTGCCGGACCGGGTGCGGTGGCTCAACGCGTACGGCCCGACCGAGGCGACGATCACCGCGACGGTGTACGAACCCGGAGCTCGGCACGTCACCGCCGGCACCGTGCCGATCGGGCAGCCGCTGCCGGGAGTGCGGGCGTACGTCCTGGACGGGTCCCTGCACCCGGTGCCGCCGGGCGTGCCCGGCGAGCTGTACCTGGCCGGCCCGGGCGTCGCCCAGGGATACACGGGCGATCCGGCGAAGACCGGGGCCGCGTTCCTGGCCGACCCGTGGGGCCCGCCCGGCTCCCGGATGTACGCCACCCGGGACCGGGCGCGGCGCACCGTCACCGGCGTGCTGGAGTTCCTCGGCCGCACCGACGACCAGGTCAAGCTGCGCGGCTTCCGGATCGAGCCGGGCGAGATCGAGGCGGCGCTGACCAGCCACCCCCGGGTGCGCGAAGCCGCCGTGCTGTTGCGCGAGGACCGGCCGGGACATCCGGCGCTGACCGGGTACGTGGTCGCCGACGGCCCGCTGTCGGCGGCCGACCTGCGCGCCCACCTCGACCAGCGGCTGCCCGGCTACCTGGTGCCCGCCGCCTTTCTGTTGCTGGACCGGCTGCCGCGCGGCGAGCGCGGCAAGATCGATCGGGCGTCGCTGCCGGCACCCGAGGGCCCCGCCACGGCCCCGGCGGCCGAGCAGCCCACCGGGGCGCTGGAGCGCACGGTCGCCGGCGTCTGGTGCGAGGTCCTGTCGGTCGACCGGGTCGGCATGGACGACAACTTCTTCGACCTGGGCGGCCATTCGCTGCTGCTGGTCCGGGTTCAGGGCCGGCTGGTGGAGCGGCTGGGCCGCCCGGTCGCGGTGGTCGATCTGCTGCGCCACCCCACGGTGCGCTCGCTGGCCCGGCGGCTGGCCACCGGCGACGAGCAGCCCGGCGGCGCCGCGGGCCGGCGTCGCGCCGAGACACGAGTGAGTCAGAGCGGACGAGCGGCGCGGCTGCGCGCGCGGTCCGGAAACGGGGACGGAAGAGATGACTGACGCGGACACCGAAGGCATCGCGATCGTCGGGATGGCCCTGCGCGTACCGGGGGCGGACACCCCGGCGGCGTTCTGGGGCAATCTGCGCGACGGGGTGGAGTCGATCTCCACGCTGACCGACGAGCAACTGCTGGCAGACGGGGCCGACCCGGGGGAGATCGCCGATCCCGGGTACGTCCGGGCCGTCGGCCTGCTCGACGACGTGGCCGGTTTCGATCACCGGTTCTTCGGCTTCTCCGCCCGCGAGGCGCAACTGCTCGATCCGCAGCACCGGATCATGCTGGAGTGCGCGTGGGAGGCGCTGGAGCACGCCGGGCACCCCGCCGACCGCGGTGACACGGTCACCGGCGTCTACGCCGGGGTGGGGGAGAGCTCGTATCTGATGCACAACCTGCTGCCGAACCGGGAACTGGTCCAGCGCGTCGGCGCGTTCCAGACGGCGCTCGGCAACGACAAGGACTTCGTGCCGACCCGAGTGTCGTACAAGCTCGACCTGCACGGGCCCAGCGTCAGCGTGCAGACCGGCTGCTCGACGTCGCTGGTCGCGGTGCACATGGCCGCGCAGGCACTGCTCGCCGGCGAGTGCGACATCGCGCTGGCCGGTGGGGCGACGGTGATCGCCGCGCGGCGCGGATACCGGCACGAGGCCGGCGGGATCCTGTCGGCCGACGGGCACTGCCGCGCCTTCGACAGCGAGGCGACCGGCGCGGTCCCGTCCTCCGGTGCCGGCGTGGTCGTGCTGCGGCGGCTGGCCGACGCGATCGCCGACGGCGACGTGATCCACGCGGTGATCCGCGGCTCGGCGATCAACAACGACGGCTCGCGCAAGGTCGGCTTCACCGCGCCCAGCGTGGACGGTCAGGCCGACGTGATCGCCGAGGCGCTCGGGGTGTCCGGCGTCGCACCGGAGACGATCTCGTACGTGGAGGCGCACGGCACCGGCACCCCGCTCGGCGACCCGATCGAGGTGGCCGCCCTGCGGGCCGTGTTCGGTACGGCCGGCGCCGGGCGGATCGCGCTGGGCTCGGTGAAGTCGAACGTCGGGCACCTGGACACCGCGGCCGGTGTGGTCGGCCTGATCAAGACGGTGCTGGCGATGACCGCCCGGCAGCTGCCGCCGTCGCTGCACGTGCGTACCCCGAACCCCCGGCTGGAGCTGGACGGCAGCCCGCTGCGGGTCAACACCGCGCTGACCGATTGGACCGGGGACGTGCTGCGGGCCGGGGTCAGCTCGTTCGGCATCGGCGGCACCAACGCGCACGTGGTGCTGGAATCGGCGCCGCCGAGCCCGGCCACCGCCGGCCCGGACCGGCCCCAGCTGCTGCCGCTGTCGGCGGCCACCCCGGCCGCGCTGGAGGCCACCGCCGCCCGGCTCGCCGCCCATCTGCGGTCCGGCGGGTCACCGGCGCTGGCCGACGTCGCGTTCACCCTGCAGCAGGGCCGGTGGCGGCTGCCGTACCGGCGGTTCGTGGTCGCCATCGACCTCGCCGGTGCCGTGGACGCGCTGGGCACCGCGACGCCCGAGCACCGGCCGGCGCAGGACGACGCCGGTGACCGCCGGGTGGTGTTCGGCTTCCCCGGCCAGGGCACCCAGCGCGTCGGCATGGGCCACGCCCTGTACCGGGGCGAGCCGGTCTTCCGGGCCGCGCTCGACGAGATCGCCGGCGCGCTGGCCCCGGAGTTCGGCGAGGATCTGCGTGACCTGCTCTACCCGGCCGACGGGCAGAGCGACGCCGCGCGGGAGCGGATCACCCTGACTCGGTACGCCCAGCCGGCCCTGTTCGCGGTGCAGTACGCCCTGGCCACCCTCTGGCAGTCGTGGGGCGTACGCCCGTCGGCGATGCTCGGGCACAGCGTCGGCGAGCTCGTCGCGGCCTGTGTCGCCGGGGTGCTCTCCCCGGCCGACGCGTCGCGCCTGGTCGCGGCCCGTGGCCGACTCATGCAGGCCGCCGAGCCGGGCGCGATGGTGGCCGTCCCGCTCGCCGAGGACGAGGTGCTGCCGATGCTGGGCGAGCACCTGGCGGTCGCCGCGGTGAACGGGCCGCGCCAGTGCGTGGTCTCCGGCCCGCACGCGGCCGTCGAGGCCCTCGAGGCGGCGCTCGCCGACCGGGCGGTGACGTTCACCCGGCTGCGTACCTCGCACGCCTTCCACTCGCCGAGCATGGACGCCGCCGCGGCCGCGTTCACCGCCGAGGCGGCCCGGCTGCCGCTGGCCGCGCCGCGGATCCCGTTCGTGTCGAACGTGACCGGCACCTGGATCACCGACGCGCAGGCGACCGACCCGGCCTACTGGGGACGGCAGCTGCGCGCCCCGGTGCGCTTCGCCGACGGGCTGGCGGCCTGCGCCGACCCGGACGCGCTCTGGCTGGAGGCCGGCGTCGGCGGCGCGCTCACCGGGCTGGCCGCGAGCTCCGGCGCCTTCCGCGCGACCGTCGCCGGGCTGGACCCGGAGAGCGACGCCCACCGGGAGGCCCTCACCGCCGCCGGGCGGTTGTGGTGCCACGGCGCCGCGGTGGACTTCCCGGCGATGCACGGCGCGCACCGGCCGCGGCGGGTCCCGCTGCCGACCTATCCGTTCCAGCGGGAACGGCACTGGGTACGGCCGCCCGCCACCCGGCCGGCCGAGGCGACGAGCCTGCTGTCGGCACACACCTTCCGCCGGACCGCGCCGCTGCCGCTGCCGCTGGCGTCGCCCGCCGCCTGGCAGGTGGTGGGTGAGCCGGCCGAACTGCTCGCCGGGGTGAACGTCACCGGCGGGCGGCCGGGCGCGGGCGTGCTCCACACCGCGCTGCTCGACCCGGAGGCACCGCTGAGCATTCCGGCGGACCCGCCCGAGGGCCGCACGGTGCTGCTGACCACCGGGGTCCTCGACGTGACCGGTGAGGAAGACCTGATCCCGCAGCGATCCGTGCTGCTGGACTGGGCCCGTTCCGGCCGGCCCGGCAGCCGCACCCTGATCGACGTGCCGGCCGGTGCGCCGCCGGTGACGCGCCGCCAGGTGGCCGCGGAGCTGACCGCGGCCCGGCCCGAGCCGGTCGTGGCGATGCGCGGTACCCACCGCTTCGTGCCGTCGCTCGAACCGTTGCCGGTGACCGGCGGAGGCCTCGCCGGCCGGCAGGTCCGGGTGGTGGGCGACGAGCCGGCCGCGACCCGGTTCGCCCGGGCGCTGGCCCGCGCCGGTGCCGGTGTCACCGGGGCGGGCACGCCCGAGCACGTGCTGGTGGTGCTCACCGGCGTGCCGCGGGGCGACACCGCCGAGATGCTGACCGCCGCGATCGGCGCGGCGCACGTGGTCGAGGCGCACGTCGTCGGCGACCCGGCCGCGGCCGACGCGGTGCGGGCGCGGTTCGCGCGAAGCGCCGACGCGACGGGGGCGTCGTTCACCACGTACGCCTGGCCCGGTCTCGACCTGGACCGTCTGGAGGCGCTGGTGCCGCGGATCGCCGGCACCGCACCCGGTTCGTGCCTGGTCACCGTCGATCCGGGCGTCGATCCGGGCACCCCGCCGAGTGGCGAGACGGACGCGGCCGAGCCGGACGACGGGGACCCGGTCCAGCAACGGATCGCGGCGGTCTTCGCCGACCTGCTGGGCGTGCCGGCCATCGCGCCGGACACCGACTTCTTCGCCCTCGGCGGGCATTCGCTGCTGGCCGCCCAGGTGACGGTCCGGGTCCGGCAGGACTGCGGGGTCGAGGTGCCGCTGCGGGTGTTCGTCGAGGATCCCACGGTCCGCGGCCTGGCCGCCGCGGTGCGTGCCGCCGATGCCACCGCCGGCGAGCCGGAACCGCTGATCGTGGCGGTACCGGACCCGGCCGCGGCCGGCGAGCCGTTCCCGCTTACCGACGTGCAGCAGGCCTACTGGATCGGCCGCAGCGGCGTCTTCGAGCTCGGCGCCGGCATGCACGGTTACGAGGAGTTCGACGTCGAGGACCTGGACGTCGCCCGGCTGCAGGCGGCGTTGCGGCGCACCATCGCCCGGCACGGCATGCTGCGTGCGATCGTGCTGCCCCACGGCGAGCAGCAGATCCTCGCCGACGTGCCGGACTACGTGATCGTGACCGAGGACGTCCGCGGGCGCGGCGCGGATGCCGAGACCGCCGCCCTGCGGGCCACCCGCGCGGCGATGTCGCACCAGATCTTCGCCCCGGAACGGTGGCCGCTGTTCGAGATGCGGGCCACCCTGATGGACGGCGGCCGCGGCCGGGTGCACTTCAGCATCGACGGCCTGATCACCGACGCGTGGGCGTCGGTGATCTGGATGCGGGAGCTGACCCGGCTCTACCACGAGCCGGACGCCGGCCTGCCCGAGCTGGAGCTGTCGTTCCGCGACTACGTGCTGGCCACCCGGCAGATCGAGCGGACCGCGCGGTACGACCGGGCGGCCCGGTACTGGCTCGACCGGGTGCCGGATCTGCCCCCGGCGCCGGATCTGCCGTTGGCCGCCGATCCGCAGACCATGACCGAGGTACGGTTCAGCAGGCTCACCGGCCGGCTGGGCGCGGCGCCGTGGGCACGGCTGCGGGCACAGGCCGCCCGGCGTGGCATCACGCCGACCGCGGTGCTGCTGACCGCGTACGGTGAAGTGCTCGGAAGTTGGTCGAAGAGCCGCCGCTTCACGCTGAACCTGCCGATGGCCAACCGGCTGCCGCTGCACCCGCAGGTCGACGCGATCGTCGGCGATTTCACCTCGGTGACCCTGCTGGAGATGGACGCGAGCGGCACCGGCACCTTCCGGGCGCGGGCCGAGGCGGTCCGGGCCCGGCTCGCCGCCGACCTGGATCACCGGCTGTTCGGCGGGGTCCGGGTGCTGCGCGAGGTCAAACGCCGGCGCGGGGACGCCGCGGCGGCCATGCCGGTCGTGTTCACCAGCCTCTTCCAGGCCATCGGCGAGCACCCGCAGATCGGCGAGGTCACGTACAGCATCTCGCAGACGCCGCAGATCTGGATCGACACCCAGGTCTACGAGCTCGACGGTGAGCTGGTGCTGGACATCGACGCGGTCGACGGGCTGTTCCCGGACGGCATGGTGGCCGACATCCGCACCGCCACCCTGGGACTGCTCGACTGGCTCGCCCGGGACGAGGACCGCTGGGACGAGCCGATGCCGTCGCTGCTGCCGGCCGGTCAGGTCGAGGCGCGGCAGGCGTACAACCGGACCGCGGGGCCGGTGCCGGACGGTCTGCTGCACGAGCCGTTCTTCGCCGTCGCGGCCCGTGATCCACGGCGCACCGCGGTCGTCACCGCCGGCCGCACCCTCAGCTACGGCGAACTGGCGGGCCGGGCGTACACGATCGCCGGCCGGCTGCGCCCGCTGCGGGTCCGCCCCAGCGAGCTGATCGCGGTGATCATGGAGAAGGGCTGGGAGCAGTGCGCCGCGGTGCTGGGCGTCCTGGCCGCCGGCGGCGCGTATCTGCCGATCGACCCGGACCTGCCGCCGGAGCGGGTGCGCCTGCTCCTGGAGCACAGCCGGGCACGTGCGGTGCTGACCCAGAGCCGGATCGGCGCCGCCCGTTTCGCCGGCATCGGTGCGGTCGAGGCGGCGTACGAGGTGGACACGCTGCCGGCCGACGGCGTGCCGTCCGGCGACACCGGCGAGGTGACCCCGGGCGACCTGGCCTACGTCATCTTCACCTCCGGCTCCACCGGCCTGCCCAAGGGCGTGATGATCGACCACCGGGGTGCGCTGAACACGGTCGCCGACGTCAACGACCGGTTCGCGATCGGGGCCGACGACCGGGTGCTGGCCGTCTCGTCGCTCAGTTTCGACCTGTCGGTCTACGACATCTTCGGTCCGCTCGCCGTCGGCGGCGCGATCGTCGTACCGGAGGCCGACGCGCAGCGTGACCCGGCCGCCTGGCTGGCCCTGCTCACCGGCGCCGGGGTGACCGTGTGGAACTCGGTGCCCGCCCTGATGGAGCTGCTGGTCGAGCACCTGACGGTGAGCGGCGCGGCGGCGCGGCTGCGACTGGTCATGCTCAGCGGCGACTGGATCCCGGTGACCCTGCCGGAACGGATCCGCCGGGCGCTCGGCGGCCCCGAGGTGATCAGCCTCGGCGGGGCGACCGAGGCGTCGATCTGGTCGATCCTCTACCCGGTCGGGGCCGTGCCGATGACCTGGACCAGCATCCCGTACGGGCATCCGATGCGGAACCAGAGTTTCCACGTGCTCGACGACGACCTGCGCCCGTGCCCGGACTGGGTGCCCGGTCAGCTGTACATCGGCGGGGTCGGGCTGGCACAGGGTTACCTGCTCGACGAGGCGAAGACCGCGGCGGCGTTCATCGTGCACCCCGGCACCGGCGAGCGGCTCTACCGCACCGGAGATCTGGGCCGCTTCCTGCCGGGCGGGGAGATCGAGTTCCTCGGCCGGGAGGACTTCCAGGTCAAGGTGCAGGGCTACCGCATCGAGCTGGGCGAGATCGAGGCGGCGCTGACCCAGCATCCGGGTGTGCGGGCCGCGGTGGCCGTGGCGCACGGCGACCCGCGCGGCGCGAAACGGCTGGTCGCGTTCGTGGTCGCGCAGGCCGGTGAGCCGCTCCCCGGCGACCTGCTCGACTTCCTCGCCACCACGCTGCCCGGCTACATGATCCCCGGGGTCCTGTACGAGCTGGACGAACTGCCGCTGACCGCCAACGGCAAGGTCGACCGCAGGGCCCTGGTGGTGCCGGACGAGGTCGACGAGGCGGACCTGGTCCCGTACGAGGCGCCGGGCACCGCTGTGGAGCAGGCCGTCGCCGAGGTGTGGGCGTCGATGCTCGGGGTGGCGCGGGTCGGCGTTCACGACGACTTCTTCGCCCTGGGCGGCGACTCGCTGATGGCCATGCGCGTCGTGGTGCACCTGCGCCAGCAGCTGGAGCTCGATGTGCCGATCCGGGTGCTGTTCGACAGTCCCACGCTGGCGGAGACCGCTCTGGTGATCGAGGAACTGCTCCTCACCGAGCTGGAGAGCCTGTCCGACGACGAAGCCCAGTCCCTGCTGGCGAACTGACGACGACGGAGACTGTCACGTGAATTCGATCACGAACGCCCGGGCGGTACGCGCGAACGGCTGGGTGGTGGACCGGCCGCGGCGCACCCCACCGGCCCACCGCCTGTTCTGCCTGCCGTGGGCCGGCGGGAACTCCACCGCGTACACGTCCTGGCAGGACGCGTTCGGCGGCACCGTCGAGGTGTGCCCGATCGAGCTGCCCGGTCGCCGGCGACGCTGGGCGCAGGACCCGTTCGATCGGCTCGACCCGCTGGTGAACGCCCTGGCCACGGCCGTGTCCGGGGAGTTGGGCGGCCGGTGGTCGCTGTTCGGGCACAGTATGGGCGCGCTGGTCGCGTTCGAGCTGGCACGCACCCTGCGCCGCCGCGGCGAGGGCCGGCCGGAGACCCTGTTCGTCTCGGCCGGCCCGGCCCCGCAGCTGCCCCGTCCCCAGCCGTGGGTGCACGACCAGCCGGACTCGGTGGTCGTGGCGCGGCTGCGGGCGCTGGGCGGTCTCCCGGCCGAGCTGGATACGGCACCGGAGCTGATGGAGCTGTTGCTACCGGCGATCCGGGCCGACTTCGCGGTGTGCGAGACGTACGCGCACCGGCCCGAGTCGCCGCTGGACTGCCCGATCGTGGCGTTCTCCGGGGCGGGGGACGCCGAGGTGCCGCCCGAGCGGGTGGAGCAGTGGCGGTCGCAGACTACGGCGGGCTTCGACCACCACGTGCTGCCGGGCGGCCATTTCATGATCAACACCGAGCGGGACGGAGTGCTCGCCGTGGTCCGGGAGCGCCTGGCCGCCGGGTAGTCCCCGGCCGGGTCAGGGCACCGGGAAGCTGACGGTGGCGTACGGTGCGTCGTCCCCGAGCTGTTCGGGGACGACGGTCACCGTCGACTCGGCGAGGGCCGGGGTGGCGGCGGCCCGGGCCTCGTACGCCCCGGGGAACGCGACGAGCCGGGCGACCCCGGTGTCGAGCAGGCCCAGGCCGACGGCGTCGATGGAGACCTGCCGTCCGGCGGCCCCCTCGATGGAGAGGTTCACGAAGGGGTCGAGGAGGCGGAAATCGTGGTCGCCGGTCCGCCTCACCTCGATGGTCTGCGCGACGGTCCGCCCGTCGGCCCGGTAGGTCACCGAGACCAGGGTGCTCCCGTTGCGGCTCGGGGTGATCCGCTCGATGGTGAGGTCGTGTGGCCGTAACCGATCGTCGGCGAGGGCCGCGTCGGAGAGCAGGGGCTGTGCCTGCGACCAGGAGTGCCAGGCCTTCTTGATCCGGCCGTCGTCGTCGACCAGGGCCAGCGCGGCGGTGGCGTCGCCGTCGGCCAGGGCGCCGAAGTAGTCCGTCACCGTGGAGCGGGGTGTGGCGGGGAGGATTTTGATCGCGGCGATACCGAGGGTGACGGCCCCGGCGACGGTGGCGCGGGCGATCCAGGCGCGTCGCGAGGTCCGTCCGCGAAGGCCCGAGCGTCGCGGGATCGCGGTCGGCGTCGTCTCCCTTCCGGTACGCGACGTCGTGCCCCGCGGGTAGCACTCGGCGCCGGGGTGAGTGGCTTCACCACAGGTCCGGCACGGTTCGGCGGGTGTATACTCATTCGGTGTCATCGATGGGTGCTCCTCCCTGACGTCGTGCGGGGGAGGTCATCGGGATGCGAGTGATCCACAGCGTCGCGCCGCGGATCGTTTGTGGGACACCCCGTTGACCCACGGCTCTGAGCACTGCTCAATATACTTTATCTTCAATGGACTGTCACTCATAGTCGCGCCGAGAACTCCCTGAGCGTCCGGCACCGTCCTCGCGGGCGCGTTCGTGCCGACCTACCTGGCGTGGCCGGCCGACGTCCGGCCCTGGCTGCTGCTCCTGGTGGTGTCACTGAGCCCGCAGCCGGCCGCGATGTGGCAGGCGACGAAGCCGCAAGACGATCGGTGTCGTGAGCCTGGCCGCCGCCTGAGCGGGGGCGCCGCCTGAGCGGGGGCGCCGCCGTGCGGCGGTAGACGTGCTGCCCCATGCCTTCGGATGAACCCGGAAGAGCGATGCGTGAAAGACCCGAACTGCAATACGGTTCTTTCACGCGGTCGTCGTGCCGAGCGTGCGGCACCGGCCCGCGGGGATGGGGGAAGTGGCTTTGCGACCCGAGAAGGCGCTGCTCAGCGAGGCGGTCCAGGCACTGGCCGGAGTGCGTGCCCTCGAGTTGGTACAGCGGATAGTACGACGCTGCGCCCGGTCGTTGACCGGGTCGCACGGTGCCACCCTGGTACTGCGGGAGGGCGATCAGTGCTTCTACGCCGACGAGGACGCGATCAGTCCGCTGTGGAAGGGGCAGCGGTTCCCGATCGCCGAGTGCATCAGCGGCTGGGCGATGCTGAACTGCTCCGCCGCGGTCGTTCCGGACGTGCGGATCGACGACCGGATCCCGCAGCAGGCGTACCGGCCCAGGTTCGTGCGCAGCATGGCGATGGTGCCGATCCGGGAGTCCGCCCCGATCGGCGCGATCGGCGTGTACTGGGCGGTGCGTCAGCGGGCGACCAACGAGCAGATGCAGTCGCTGCACTCGCTGGCGGAGGCCGCCGGAACCGCACTGGAGCGCCTTCTCGTCGCTCCGCTGCCGTGGTGACCCAAGAACATTCGCATTCTTTTCCGTACGCCCGGGGCGGGATCGAATAGGCGCGGAAAATCATCATCCGGATCGGCTAATCAGATCGGGTGTTACCGGATATCCGCTCTCCCGAGCCGTTTCTGATCTGCTCCACAGGCGATACCGTGGCCGACGTCACTGAGGCCGGGAACCGGTTGAATCAATGTCACCGATAGCCCGGCCACGATTCCGATAATCGAGGGGTCTACCTTTGTCTCCGCAACGTCGCAGAGCAATTCTCGCGGGTCTCACCGTCGTCGCGATCGGTACTGCCGGCCTGTTCTCCAGCCGCCTGGGCGCGCATGCCGAGATCGTTCCGGCGCCCGGCGACGTCGCCGCTTCGGTCGCGGCGGTCCTGCCCCCGTCCATGGTGCCCGACCAGCCGGACGCGGAGTTGAGCCCGCCGCCGCACCTTCCCTGGGGGCAGCCCCCGCAGGAGATCGAGACCGGGCCGGAGGGCGCCAGCAGCGGTGCGCTCAAGGCCGGCGGCCTCGACGCCGCCGTTCCGGACGAGGATCAGGCGGGCAACGACTACGCGCCGAAGGGCCGCTCCTCGCGGGGCGGTGTGCTGCCCTCGGCGGTGACCGCGATCGTGCCGCCGAAGCCGCCCACCGTCGTGGACCGGGCCGCGTCCGCGTCGAACGTGTACTTCTCCTACAACGTCGGTACCCAGATCGCGGCCACGGACGGCGCGTACGGCAACTTCACCATCGCCAAGCCGGTGCTGGACAGCGGCGATTACCACACCCTCGCCGAACTGGCCGTGCAGTCCTCGGACAGCCGCCAGATCGTCGAGGTCGGCTGGAACGTGGACCGGGTGGTCAACGGCGACGACGACCCGCACCTGTTCGTGTACCACTGGGTCAACGGCGTGTCCACCTGCTACAACGGCTGCGGCTTCGTCCAGTACAGCAGCAACATCCACCCCGGGGACACCCTGCCCCGGGACACCGCCAAGCGCATCGGCATCCAGTACGACGGCAGCGCCTGGTGGATCGCGTACGACACCGAGTGGGTCGGCTACTACCCGGCCAGCCGCTGGAACGGCACCTTCACCAGGACCGGCGTCGTGCAGACCTTCGGTGAGGTCGCCGCCTCCAGCACCGATCCCTGCACCGAGATGGGCAACGGGCGGCACGGCGAGAGCGACACCGCGGCCGCCAAGGTCGGCAGTATCACCTACCTCAACGGCCCGACCGTCGACATGACCGTCCGTACCACGAGCGACTACTACGACGTCGCCAAGCTCTCCGGGCGAACATTCCGGTACGGAGGCGCCGGGGCCTGCTGAACCGCTGAACCGCTGAACCGCCGCGAGCGGGCCGCCGGGACGTACTCGTCCCGGCGGCCCGCTCGTCGTGGTGCTCGCGCCGCCGGGGAGGCCGGTGCCCGACGGTGTGGGGTGTGCCTATGGAGGACCCCGGAAGGGCGATTTCAGAAAGAACCAAAACCACATACGGTTCTTTCATAGGGGGTCACACGGCGTTGACCGCGGATCGGTTCGAGGGGCAAGATCATTATTACTTTCGCTGACTGTCGTCCACCGCTGAGGAAAGCGGTAGCCGTGACCCGCACCCGGGGGTTCCGATACCTGCGATCGCACGGGAGGGGATTGGCCGGGCGGTTCGCGACCGTCGCCCTGCTCATCGGAACCGTGCTGGGATTCGGGGTGGCCGAGTACGTATTCCCGGCGTACCTCAGTCCGCATCGGCGCAGTGGGGTGGCCGGCTCCCTCGGCGTCGTCGAAGGCGTGACGGTGCTGCTGATCGTCTGGCGAGCCGGCCGGGCACGCCCCTGCCGGCGGCGGCGAGACCACGACGCGCCGGTCGCTCCCGGGGCCTGCGTGTCCCGGTCTTCCGAGGCTTCCGTGCCCCGGCTTTCCGAGACCTGGCTCTCCGAGGTTTCCGCGCCCCTGCCGCTACCGGACGTGCCGGCCGCACCGCGGCCGTCCGTGGCAGCCGTCGCCGAGGCCCGGGCCGTCCCCTTCGTGCCAGGCCTCGCCGGGACGTCGGCCGGACCGGGTGCGCCGGTCCCGCCGCGAGCTCCGGCTCTCGCGCCGCCACCGCGGGGCCGTGCGGTGGTGCCCGGTCCGGACGGCGAGCACCGGCCACGCCCGGTCTCGCCGCATCCGGCGCGGAGAGCCGCGTTCCGGGCCAACGTGTCGCGACGTCACGACGCGCCGAAGCCGCCGAGCGCCGTTCCGCAGAGGATCGCCGGTGGTCCGGACCGGGCCTGAGATCTCGCGGGTCCCGCCCGGAACGGCGAGTGCTCCCCGGGGATCACGGCCAGTTGTGGTGCCTGCCGAAACGGGCGGGATCCGGGCCGGCATCCACACGCCAGCCGCGGTCCCGCTGCCATCGGTGCGGTCCGCCCGCGGGGAACTGGCCCAGATCCTGATAGTCGCTCAACGGCTCGGACGACGGCGCCAGGTCGTCGTCCGGCACGACGTCGTCGAAGGGTGGAGTCGCCGGATCCGGCTGCCCGGCCTGTGTCGGCGTCGGCACCGGCGGAACGTTCAGGGCGGGCTGCCGCGTCCGCGCCGTCCGCGCCGTCGGGGCCGGTGACGAGGGAACCCGGTGGGCGGCGGTGGTCGCCACGATGAGACCGGCCGACTCCCGCGGAGGATGTTCGCCGGCGGCCTGCCGGCTCGGTTGCACGGACGGGCTGTCGTCGAGCGGGGCCGGCGCTCCGCCGAGCCTCGCACCCGCGTCCACACCGGGGGTCACCACGACCGTCGCGGTGCGCGGACCCGGCGCACCCAGCGCCCAGCCGGCGAGGACCGCCGACGGCAGGCCGGCCCCTAGAACCGCTATGAAAATCGTCTTCGGAGACATCCGCACGTTGGTAACATCGTTTGCGCGCTCGAAAAGTTACGCATCTTCCGATTGGCCCGGGGAAGCGGATCCAGCGGATCCTCGTGGCCGGCAGGAGACATTAATTATGTTTTAAACGACGTTCCTCCATAGCGCGGAATTGAATCCCGCGGAGGAGTGCCGGAACGGGCCGCCGACGGCGTCGGGCGCGGGCTGAGGAAGGCACCCGAGGCCTTCCTCAGCCCGCGCTTCATCTGCCCGGCGGAGCCGTCGGCCGGCCGGGCGGTTCGTCACGGGGTGCGACCGTGATCAGCACTTCTTCCAGGCGACGTGGTAGACCGTGTCGAGCTTGCCGTCGGTGGAGTCCATGGTGATGAAGCTGGTCTTCCGCTTGTCGGACCGGCCCACGCCGGCGCGCAGCTCGGTGTTGACGTTGAGGTACCGCTGTTCGCCGCAGGGCAGGAAGGACAGGGAACCGACGCCGACGACGTCGGTCCGCTGCCAGTTGCCGTCGATCGGGCCGGCGAAGGTGTGCCGGCTCCTGGTGGTCGTGGACTCGCCCTGGAAGTAGTAGAACGAGGTCTGGGTCGCCGTGGCGCCGCGTTCCAGGTGGGCGAAGCCGCGGTAGTCGGTGCTGGTGATCGCGTACGTGTAGCCGTGCGGCACGTGGACGTTGAGGCCGAGCTGGCAGTTCTTGCGGAAGCTGGTCGGTTTCGCGCCCGCGCCGACCTGGGCGGTGAACTCGCTGTAGGTGACCGTGAAGGCCTTGCTGTCCGGTGACACGGTGACCGCGGTGGTGCCCAATGGGCATCCGGACCCGTTGGCCGAGACCACATCGATCACCATGCCGGTGGCTCGCGGCGGGGGCGCCGGCGCCGCGACGGCGGGTGCGGCGGCCCCGGTGAGAGCGGCGAACATCGTCATTCCGGCGGCGAGAGACGTACGCATAGGAATCCCTTTCCGGTTCTTGCGAGAAGCATTTCCTGGGGTCGACTGACCACAGAGAACGTACGGTGATCCCGTCGCCTGCATCAACCGTGAAATGGTCGCCTTTAATCCCTGCGAGTGCTTTACCCGGGCATCACAGCCCATAGGTTCGGCAAGTGTCGGCCGATCGGTCAGGTGCCGGCGTAGGAAATAGCCGTAATTGACAAGCCTATTTCATAATGGGCTGATGGAGGCGAGCCCGCGACGCACGACGAGCCGACCGCGCCCTTACCGAACCGCCGCACCGGCGGCACGATCCGGGGCCGGATCGCACGGACCCTCGCGCTGCCGGTCGCCGTCATCCTCGCGCTGGCCGGCGTCATCGCGGCCGGCGAGATCGACAATCGGACTCGACAGCGAACTGCGCCGCAACTGCGCCACCCTCAGCATGTTCAGCATCGCCAAGGAATCCGCCGCACAGGAACGCGCCCTGCTCTACCGCGTCTTCCGGGCCGGGAGATTCGAGCCCGGCCGGTTCGTCCCATTCGTCTCCGCGAAATCGGCCCGCGACTCCGCGATCCTCGCCTTCAACCAGTACGGCAACCCGCAGGCCGTACAGGCGCAGAACCTGGTCCTGAGCACCCCGGCCGGCCTGCAGGTCGTCGCCATGGAGAACGCCGCCCTCGCCGCCGCGCCTGCTCCGGCGGCCTCGACCGCGCCGACGCCGACCGCCTCGCCGCGATCGTCTCCAGCCTGGCCAGCCTCGCCGTCAGCGCCGGCCACCGCTACGACTTCGACGGACTCAAACGCATCATGATCGAGATGCGGCGCGGCTACCTGATCATCTCGCAGATCTCCGGTGGCAGCATCCTCGGCGTCGTCGCCGGAAGCGTTTGCGCGCTCAGCACCATCGGCTTCGAGATCACCACCCTCGCCGACCGTTTCGGCACCCTGCTCACCCCGGCGCTGATCGCCGAATCCCGGCAGCACCTACCACGACGACCGAGGACGGGTGGCCGCACGCGGGCCACCGGCAGCCACCACCACGGTACGACCGGGACCCCCTCGTCCGCCCGTTCATGCTCACCGGCGGCCGTACCCAGCCGGAACACGACGGCCTGCGCCTGGAGACCCCACTCCGGGCCGTCCCCACGGCACTCGCCGCACCGTTGCGGTTCGAATCCCGCCGCATCGTCGAGCTCTGCCGGCGACCGCACTCTGCACACCGGCCTTGCGCAGGGTCGCCGCCGAGGGCTGGTCCCACGTCATCCTCGACGGGAAACTGTTCGATTGCGACCGGCTGACCGAGACCACGCTCAGCGTCAAAGGCGAAACGATCGATGCCTGGTGCTCGGGAAAGCACCGCGATTTCGGCGCGAACATTCAAGCGGTCATGCGCCCGGACGGTCTGCCGATCCGGACTTCCGAGACGGTGCCCGGGCATCTGCACGACACCCGCTGCGCCCGCGATCTGGGTGTCACCGCCGCACTCAACTGATCCGCCAGCGAGCTCGCCATCGCCGACCCCGCCGAACGCGAACGGCGCGACGCCGCCCTGCACACCGACAACATCGAGACCGGCTTCTTCAACGACAACGGCCGGCCCGCACCCTGGCCCGACGACATCGACCAATGGCGACCCGAAACCGGTGAGCCCGTCACCGTCCAACCTGGCGAACAGTCCTTCTAACCAGCACAACTCGAAAGATCAGCCGTTACACCACTTCCGGGGACTTGACCAGTCGTGTGGGAACGCCTCATCGCGCAACACCCGCGCTACTTCGCGCACTGGGCCTGGGTCCGTAACCCTCTGATGATGGCCAGGGTGGTACGAGCGGAGTGACGGAAGACTGTCACGCTCCGTTCCGTGGGAGCCCGGAGGTGAGATCCCTCCGGGCGACCCGACTCTGGCGTGGACACCGATGGCGGGCGCCGGGCCCGGGCGGGTTGGCAGCCGGATGCGAGCTTGCTAGCATGCTAGCATGACTGCTGAGGAGGTCAGGCAGTTCAATGTTTACCTTCCGGTGACTCTGATCCGAGAGGTCAAGCATTACGCCATCGACCGTGAACTGTCACTCTCGGCGCTGGTCGCCGAGGCGCTGCGGGCGCATCTCGCGCAGCAACGGGGTCACAACCAAGACGGAATCGGGTGAGAGGAGTCCAGACATGACGACCCGAGGTGTGGAAGGCGTTTACGTCGAGACGCACAGCTGGGGCAAGACGGCCAAGTTCCTGGAGTCGATGGGATTCAAGGTCGACTTCGTCACCGAGCACGGCTCCGGGATGCTCAAGCACGAGGAGGGGCCGTACTTCGTCGTCGGTGAGGTGCCGGAGGACAAGGCGCCGCAGACGCAGTTCGTGGTCCGGGTGCCGGACGCGGCGGCCTTCCGGCCCGACCCGATCGTCGAGGTGGTCTCCCCGTTCGAGGAGACCCACTGGGGCACCCAGCGGATGGTGGTGCGCGACCCGGACGGCCGGGAGTGGAGCATCGAGGCGCCGCTCGAGAGCTGAGCGGTCCCCGGAGAGCCGGGACGCGCCGGCGCGTCCCGGGTCCTGCGGGCTCGGGGTCGCCGCGTCTTTCGGTGCGTACCCGATGGCCGGCGGTGGACGTTCGCGGTGCCGGCACCGCTGTCCATCGTGTACTCCCTCGCGGTGATCGTCGTACGTGGCCTTCTGCTCGCAAGGATGCTAGCAAAATAGATTGATAGTCACGGCTGAGACGAGGTATCGATGACGCGCGACGATTTCTCTATCAAGGAGGCGGAGGCCCCGACGCCGCCCACATCACCGCGACGTGGGCTCGGCATGCTCGTCGTGATGATCGGTGTGCTCATCTCCGCGGTCGACGGAACGATCGTGGTGCTCGCCCTGCCGGTGATCGAGGAGGATCTCCACATCACGCTCTCCGCCGTCACGTGGGTGGTCGTCGGCTATCTCCTCGCCGTCACCGTGCTCTCCACCCAGCTGGGCCGGTTCGGCGACATGTTCGGCCGGGTACGGATGTACAAGACCGGCTTCCTGGTGTTCATCATCGGCTCGATCCTCTGTGCGCTGGCGTGGAACGCACCGAGCATCATCGGCTTCCGCCTCGTCCAGGGTGCCGGCGCGGCCCTGATCGCGGCCAACAGCAGCGCGATCATCTCGGAGCTCTATCCGCCGAAGGAGCGCGGCCGGGCCTTCGGCTACAACGCCCTCGGCTTCTCGTTCGGCTCGGTCATCGGTGTTCTGCTCGGCGGGCTCATGGTGACCTACGTACCCTGGCAATGGATCTTCTGGATCAACGTGCCGATCGGTGCCGTCGCGTTGCTGCTGGCCCAGCGGGTCCTGCGTGATCAGGGCGAACGGCAGCGCCGCAGGTTCGACTTCCTCGGCATGATCACGCTCGGTCTCGGTCTCTTCGGGATCCTCTGGGCGATGACCGGGCTGGCGTCGCGTCCGCTCGACGGCGTCCTGGCCGGCTATCTCGCCGGCGGTATCGTGCTGCTCGTGGTGTTCGGCTTCATCGAGGTGAGGCACCCGGACCCCACACTCGACCTGTCGCTGTTCCGGATCCCGACGATGACGCCCTCGCTGCTGGCCTCGCTGCTCCAGGGTGTCGGCAGCTTCGCCGTGCTCTTCCTGGTCATCATGTACCTGCAGGGCACGCGTGGCATGGACCCGATCGACGCCTCGATGCTGCTGGTCCCGGGCTACCTGCTCGGCGCGGTGGTCGGTCCCTACGCCGGACGGCTCACCGACCGGGTCGGCCCGGTCATCCCCGCGACCCTCGGACTCGGCGTCTCGGTCGCCGCGATGGCGATCTTCGCCCAGATGACCGCGACGAGTGATCTGTGGCTGGCGGCCGTCGGGAACCTGGTCATCATGATCGGGGGCAGCCTGTTCTTCCCGGCGAACACCGCCGCCGTGATGGGCGCGGCACCACCCGAGCGGCTGGGCATCGCCTCCGGTGTGCTGCGTACCTTCTCCAGCATCGGCATGGTCTTCTCGTTCACCACGGCCATACTCGTGGCGTCGCACGCGATTCCCCGGAATCTGGCGTTCGCCATCTTCGTCGGCACCAGCAGGCTCGACGGCCGGCTCGCCGTCGTCTTCGCCGAGAGTCTGCGAGCGGCGTTCTACGCTTTGATGGGGATCATGATCCTCGCGGCGGTGTTCTCCGCGATCCGTGGCACCCGCCGCAACAAGGGCTGACGGGTACCGGCGGGGGATTCTCGTCAGATCCTTCGTATTCGATATCCCCGCACTCCTGGCAGATGAATTCCACTATCGGCCGGGGCAGTTCCTCACCGTGGACATACCCACCGGCCGCTCTCACCGGGCGGATCGGCGGCACCTACGGCCACGACGCGGCCGCGGACATCGAGAGATTCCTCTGCGCGTTGCGCTGGCGGGACGCTGTCGGGTGAGGGCTCTGCCGGCACTGCCCGGTGACCTGGAACGAGAGTTGACGACGGCCTCAGCGGGCTGCGAGCAGGCGGGGGAGGTCGCCGAAGAGCTCCAGGCCCGCGTGGGAGCCGGTGTCGTCGAGCAGGACGCGGTCGTGGCGGTCGGTGAGGCGTACGTGCGCGGTGGCGTCGAGGGACTCCTCGACCTGGCGGCGCATCTGGCCGGCGGCCGGGGCCTGGAGGATGCCGCCGCGGCGGCGTTCGGCGTGGATGGTCAGAGTGTGGCCGCGCCGGGAGCGCAGGGTCCAGTCCACGTGCCGTTCGTCGACCTCCAGGGACGTGGTGCGGGCGCCGGTGTGGGTCGCGAAGCGGTACAGGTGGCCGTCGTGGCGTACGGCGACGATGAAGCCGCGGAACTCGGCGCGTAGCCACGGGATCATCGCGATCGAGGCGGAGAGGCAGGTGGCCGGGGTGGTGAAGTGGTTGGTCTGCATCCAGACGTAGGCGCTGGGGAAGGCGCGGCCCCAGTCCTTCTCCAGGTATCCGCGCCCGCCGTCGAAGTCGAGTGTGCCGCCGTCGTGTTCCAGGGTGCCGGAGAGGCCGTGGCCGAAGGAGAGGATGCCGTGGTAGCACTCGAGGAAGGGGACCCAGGCGTACCAGCCCATGGCGCCGGGTGCCCAGAGGCGTACCGGCCAGGGGTCGAGGGGGCCGGTGTAGCGGATCTCTCCGCGCAGGCCCGCTTCGGGTACGTCGAGGACCATGCCGGACGCGGTGAACCGGTTCGGGCCGACGGTGACGTCGTAGCGGTCCGCGCGGGCCCGGAACTCCGACCGGTCGTACCGTTGGTACCAGGCCTTGCCGGTGGTGCCGTCGAGGAGCTGCACGAACGCCTCGTCGTCGCCGAGCGCGATCCCCGGGATGACCGCCCAGCGGTGCGCGCCGTCGGCGCTGACCACCTTGTTGTACCAACCCTCGAAGAAGCCGGCGCGTGCCCGGTCGCCGTGGTAACCCTCGGGGTGCAGCGTCGACATGTCATCGACGCTACCCGATCTTTTTACTCCCGGGTGGTGCGCAGGAGGAAGCCGGGCATGGTGATCTTGTCATAGCCGTCCTCGGCGATGACCTGGACGTCCTTGACGATGGTGCTGACCCAGTGCGGGGCGGTGAAGGTGGCTTCGAGGTAGTCGCGGGTGACGGTCCAGCCCTCGCCGGCCTCGGCGGAGACGGCGAGGACGTAGAGGAAGCCGTCGGGAGCGACGAGGGTGGGCAGGACGTCGAGGTACGCGCCGACGGGGCCGCCCTGCCGGTGCAGGTTGTGCAGCAGGCCGCAGTCGAAGACCGTGTTGTAGACGGTGTGCGAATGGCTGTCGGTGTCCGGCTCGGTGATGTCGCGTACCTGGAGACGGACGTGCCGCACGTGCACGTCGGCGGCCTTCTTCTTCGCCGCGGCGATGGCGACCGGGGAGATGTCGACGCCGGTGACGTGGAAGCCGCGTCGCGCCAGGGCGATGACGAGGTCACCGGTGCCGCAGCCGACGTCGAGGATCCGCGGGCCGCGCACGGCGTTCTCCAGCACCGCCATGATCGCCGGTTGCGGGCGGCCGATGTCCCACGGCGCCGTGTCGGTGCGGTAGGCGTCGTCCCAGTCGATCATGGTGCTCCCCGTGAATCGGTGTCGGCCACACAGGATACGTGGGTGCTGCTGGTCGACTACCTGACCATTCTCGGTCCGGACACGGTGGCGGGGCCCGGTGTCCCGTTCGCGCCGGCCGAGAAGGCCCCCGGGGCCTTCCCCGACGACATCAGAGCTTTCCGGGTACGCGTGAACGGCGCCGCCCGCCGGGACCGCCGGGCGGCGCCGCTGTCACCAGGTGTCCAGAAACAGACCTCCCCCGAGTCGCGGTCGACGGGGCCGACGTGGAGTGTGGCCCCGGCGGCCGGCACAGATCTGAAACCCGGTCACTTCGTCGCGTTCTTGATTGACCCCGTGCCGTGACATCGATGAGAGTTGCAGGTGGCTCTCACGCGGATCTCCGGTGAATGTCAAATCCCCTGGTCGCAGCCGTCATGGGAGAGAAGTGGACTTTCAGGTGTTCGGAGGCGTCGACGTCTTCCGTCGTGGCGAGAGGATCGATACGGGCCCGCAGCGACAGCGGTGCGTGCTCGCCGTGCTGATGGTCGAGGCCGGGCGCGCCGTCTCCCCCGCGGAGCTGATCGACCGGGTCTGGGGCGACGACCCGCCCCAGCGGGCCCGCGGCGCCCTGCACAACTACATCTCCCGGCTGCGCCGGGTGCTCGCCCCGGACGCCCGCGTCGCGCGCCGCCCGGACGGCTACTGCCTCGAGATCGACCCGGACGACGTGGACATGCACCGGTTCCGGAGCCTGATCGCCGCCGAGAAGCTCGACGAGGCGCTGGCGATCTGGCGGGAGCGCCCGTTCGGTGCGCTCGACACGCCATGGCTCGACGGCGTACGGGAGAACCTGCAGCGTGAGCGGCACGCGGCCGAACTGGACCGCAACGACCGGGCCCTGGCCGCGGGCCGGCACGCCGAACTGCTGCACGGCCTGGCCGGGGCGGTGGAGGCGTACCCGTACGACGAGCGGCTGGCCGGGCAGTACATGCTGGCCCTGTCCCGGGGTGGGCGGCCGTCCGACGCGCTGCGGTATTACGAGACGCTCCGGCGGCGGCTCGCCGACGAGCTGGGCATGGACCCGAACCCCGCGCTGCGCGGCATCCACCTGGAGATCCTCACCGCCGGCGCGCACCCGCCGGTGGAGATCCCCGACGTCCGGACGCCACCCGCGCCGACCACGCCACCCGCGCCCGTCCCGCCGGCCCGTATCGAGCGGCCGGAGCCGCCCCGCCCGCGACGGTGGTGGCTGCTCGCCGGGGCGGTGGCGGTCCTCGCCGGTGCGGGCCTCGCCGGGGCACTGGCGGCGGGACTGCCGGACCGGAGGGCCGAGACGCCGCCCTCGGCGTCCCCGTCGTATCCGGACCGGCTCGCCCCGCTGACCGGGGAGATCCCGGATCGCGCCGTGGTGGCGATCGTCAACCGGCGGTCGGCGACCTCGGTGGCCGAGTCGTTCGTGGTCGACGTGGAGAACTGGGCGGTCGAGGCGGGCGCGCGCACCCACCTGTGGCACTGGCGCGACGACGGCGACTACCGCAACCAGCTCTGGCGGGTCCGCCACCTGCCCGGCGGCACCCGCCACCTGGTGAACATGCTCAGCGGCAAATGCCTGTCGGGCGTGCTGGGCGCCGCCGACGTACGGCAGGAGGTGTGCGCGGCGGACGATCCGGCGCAGCGCTGGACCTTCCGCCCGGACGGCCGCCTGGCCGACGACGACGGCGCCGACTGCCTCTCGGTCCGCGAGGGCCTGCTGCTCCAGGACACCGGCCTGCAGGTGCTGCCCTGCGGCCCGGACTGGAGCCAGGAGTGGCTCCTCGTCGCCCGCCCGTGACCACCGCCGGCGGAGGGGCCGGTGTGCGGGCACACCCCTGCACCTCAGATCGTGGCGGGTCGCCGTGTAGTCGGCGGACGTCGGCAGTGCCCTCGTGCGGCGGGTCCTATCCGGTCAGCTTGTCCCATTCGGCCTTGGTGACCTTCCGGCACTTGTCGATGGAATCCGACTCGTCGGTGTACGCCTGGATGTAGACGTCCGTGGCGTCGGACGCGAAGGGGATCTTCATTTGCGAAGAAACGGTCTGCTCGGTGTAGGTCGCCGTGGAGATCGGGTGCTGCGCGAACATCAGATACAGCGTCTGCTGCAGCTCGAACAGGCCGCCGTTGCCCGGCTGCAGTGCGGTAGTGGGCAGGGTGTTGGTCTCCACCACCTTCTTGCCGGTGACGTACCAGGTGATGCTCAGTGGGGTCGGCGGGGTGTTCGCGAGGCTGAAGAGCCCGACCTGGTCGGCCGAGCACTCCAGCTGCGCCGGCGTCGCCACCGCGGAGGTGATCGCCGGGCTCTGGCCGTCGGGGTTCGTGATGATCCGCGGCATGCCGAGCATCAGTTCGGTCGGAGTGGAGAAGTCGCTGCCGCCCACCTCCGCGATGCTGGCCGAGTAGGTCGTCTCGAGCGTCTTCGACTGGAATGAATGGGGGCTCGGGTTGACGACGTTCCACGCGCTGTAGGTGAAGTCCTCCTGCGGCTCGACCGGCTGCAGAAACATGAGGATGCTGTTCGAGTTGGCCCGGGTGATGGAGTTGAACACCCAGAATGCGGTGGTGGTCATGATGGTGGTCCTCTCGGTGAATCAGGTTCCGTCGGAGCAGGAATGCTTGCCGATCGGATTCCAGAATGCGCCGGGAGCTTTCTTTCAACATCATTCCCGTGCCTGATTAAATGCGTACGGCAGATGATGTAGGCCGCAATGGTGTGTACATCGGGAGTCTGATGGATCGGCGTCCCGGCAGCACGATGACGGCGAGCCGGCCGAGGTTCAGCGGGCGGTGATGGTCAGACGGTGGGCCTCGTCGAGCAGGAGGCGGCCGAGTTTGGGCTGGCGGTCCGGGGTGAAGCGGGACTCGATGCCGGTCAGGGTCAGGGCGCCGACCGGGCGGGAACGGTTGTCGAAGACGGCGGCGGCCATGCCCCAGCTGCCCTCGACGATCAGGCCCGGGTTGAGGGCGTAGCCGTCGCGGCGGGTGTCGGCGATGCGGGCGCGGAGCCGGTCCGGGGCGTGTGACACCCCGTAGGCGACGGTGAGATCGTTGGCGGACAGGTAGCGGTCGACCTCGGTGGCGGGCAGGTATGCCAGGATCGCCAGGCCCGCGGACGCCACGCCGAGGGGGAAGCGGATGCCCTCGTGGAGCACGTGGGAGCGGATCGGGAAGCTGCCGTCCTCGCGGAGCAGGCAGACGGTCTCGTCGCCGCGGCGTACGGAGAAGAACGCACTCTCTCCGGTGGCGACCGCCAATCGACGGACACTGGGCTGGGCCAGCGACGTCACGTCGTAGCGGGCGGCCGCCGCGGTGCCGAGCAGGTAGAGCTCCGGGCCGAGCAGCCAGCGGCCGTCGGGGTCGCGGTCGACGAAGCCCTGGGTCATCAGGGCGGTCAGCAGGCGGTGCGCGGTGGGGCGGGCGATGCCGGTGGCGCGGGCCAGTTCGGCCGTGGTGGCGCTGCCGCGTTCGCGGGCCGAGATGGCGCGCAGCAGGATGGCGGCGCGGCCGAGCACGTCCGGTGGTGCGTTCACTCAGTGAACACTAGTGCGGGTTCGGGGTACGCGGAGCGAGCAGTTCTTTGACGGCGTACCCGGAAAGCTTGGTTTGATCCTAGGCATGCAGAAAGTCGTCGGTTCGGCCGCGGAAGCGGTGGCGGACATCCCGGACGGGGCCACGCTCTCGGTGGGTGGTTTCGGACTCTGCGGCATTCCGGCCGCGCTGATCGCGGCGCTGCTGGACGCCGGCACGCGGGATCTGGAGATCGTGTCGAACAACGCGGGCGTCGACGACTGGGGTCTCGGGCTGCTGCTCGGTGAGCACCGGATCCGGCGGATCATCGCGTCCTACGTCGGGGAGAACAAGGAGTTCGCCCGGCAGTACCTCGCCGGTGAGCTGGAGGTCGAGCTGACCCCGCAGGGCACCCTCGCCGAGCGGATGCGGGCGGGCGGCTCGGGGATTCCGGCGTTCTTCACCGCGACCGGCGCGGGTACGCAGGTGGCCGAGGGCGGTCTGCCCTGGCGGTACGACGACGCGGGCAACGTCGCGGTGGCCTCGCCGCCGAAGGAGACGCGGGTCTTCGGCGGTCGCGAGCACATCCTGGAAGAGGCGATCGTGGCCGATTTCGGACTGGTCCGGGCGTGGAAGGGTGACCGGCACGGGAACCTGGTGTTCCGGCAGGCGGCGCGGAACTTCAACCCGCTCGCGGCGATGTGCGCGACGGTCACCATCGCCGAGGTCGAGGAGCTGGTCGAGCCGGGCGAGCTGAACCCGGACGAGATCCACACGCCGGGGATCTACGTCCACCGAGTGGTCGCACTGACCCCCGAGCAGGCGGCGACGAAGCGTATCGAGAAGCGGACGGTGCGGTAATGGCCTGGACCAGGGACGAGATGGCGGCGCGGGCGGCGGCGGAGCTGACCGACGGGTCGTACGTGAATCTCGGGATCGGCCTGCCGACGCTGGTGCCCAACCACGTGCCGGACGACGTCGAGCTGGTGCTGCACAGCGAGAACGGGATCCTCGGGGTGGGCGCCTACCCGCTCGACGGTGACGAGGACGCCGACCTGATCAATGCCGGTAAAGAGACCGTCACGGTACGCCGTGGCGCGTCCTTCTTCGACTCGGCGACGTCGTTCGGCATGATCCGTGGCGGCAAGATCGACGCGGCGATCCTCGGTGCCATGCAGGTGTCGGCGGCGGGTGACATCGCGAACTGGATGATCCCCGGCAAGATGGTCAAGGGCATGGGCGGCGCGATGGACCTGGTCCACGGCGCGCGGAAGGTCATCGTGCTGATGGAGCACGTGGCGCGGGACGGGTCGTACAAGATCGTCAAGGAGTGCTCGCTGCCGTACACCGGCCGCGATGTCGTCCAGCGGATCATCACGGACCTGGCGGTGCTGGACGTGACCCCGGACGGGTTGCGCCTGGTCGAGCTGGCCCCGGGCGTCACCGAGGCCGAGGTCCGCGAGAAGACCGAACCCAGCCTGGTCTGACGCGCCGCCGGGCCGTTCTCACTGCCGGACGAGGCCACCCACCGGCACCGGTGCGACGCGCCCGTCGCCCGGTCCGGTGCGGTACCTGGCCAGTCCGACGTCAACGGTGACCGCCCGGTCCTGCCCGGGCACGTCCGCCAGCGGCACCCAGGCGGCCAGCTTGACGTGCTGCTCCATCCGGTGAGCAGGACAGCATCGCCGCTGCCGTGATCCGGGTGGCGCTGAACGGTGCGGTCGCGACGGAATCCGCCGGGTGAACCGGGTCGATGCGGCACGGGAGTCCGATATCCTCCGGTGCTGTGATGACGAGGGTGTTGTTCACGGCGGCCTTCGCGCTGGCGATCCTGGTGTCGGTGAGCCTGCACGAGGCGGGGCACATGCTGAGCGCGAAGCGTTTCGGCATGCGGGTCACCCACTACTTCGTGGGCTACGGGCCGACGATCTTCTCGTGGCGCCGGGGCGAGACCGAATACGGTCTCAAGGCCGTTCCGCTCGGCGGATTCTGCCGGATCGCCGGGATGACCGCGTACGACGACGACACCGCCCCCGCCGACCGGCACCGGGCCATGTGGCGTTTCCCGGTGTGGAAGCGGACCGTGGTCATGCTCTCCGGGGTGGCGGTCCAGTTCGCCCTGGCGGTCGTCGCGCTCTGGTTCGCGGCCGCGTACGTCGGCGTGCCGAACCTGAACTACCCGCAGACCGCCGCCGACCTGGCCGCCCAGCCCGCCGCGATCACGGTCGGCGACTGCGTCACGCCGGACACCGCCCGATCCTGCACACCCGGCGACCCGGTGAGCCCGGCCAGGGCGGCCGGGCTGCGTACCGGCGACGTGATCACCGCGGTCGGCGGCGTACCCGTCACCGACTACGCCGGCATGGTCCGGGTCGTCCGGCAGGCCGAACCCGGCCCGGCCCAGGTGGCCTATCTCCGGGACGGGCGGCCCGCCACGGTGCGGGTCGAGCTGAGCGCGGTCCAGCGCCCGCCACTCGACGACCCGGCCGGCCCGGTCACCACGGTGGCCGCGATCGGTGTCGGTCAGGACGTCACCGTTCCCCGCGAGGTGACGTTCGGGCCGGTGGGCGCGATCGGGGCGACGGTGACCTACACCGGCTGGATGGCCGGGCAGACCGTCGAGTCGGTCACGCGCATCCCGTCGAAGGTCCCGGCGCTCTGGCACTCGCTGACCGGCGCGGAGCGGGATCCGGACACCCCGGTCAGCGTGGTCGGGATCAGCCTGCTCGGCGGGGAGGCGGCCTCGCTCGGCCTCTGGTCGACGGTGCTGATGATCTTCATCGGACTGAACGTCTTCATGGTCGCCTTCAACCTGCTGCCGCTGCTGCCCCTCGACGGCGGGCACGTCGCCATCGCCTGGTTCGAGCGGCTGCGGTCCTGGGTCGCCGCCCGGCGGGGCTGCCCCGATCCGGGCCGGGTCGACTACCTGAAGATGATGCCGCTGACGTACGTGGTCCTCCTGGTGGGCGGTGCCTTCACGCTGCTCACGGTCGCCGCGGACCTGGTCAACCCGATCACCCTCCAGTAGGCGCTCAGCAGGGTCCCCGCATCGTCCGATGAGAGAGTCGTGAGGGCGTGGATCAGCGGGCTCATACCGGACGTCCATCTGCCGGACGAGGCGTTCGCGGCGCGGCACCGTGCCCTGCGGACCGTGCTGACGCTGGCGGTGCCGGTGCTCGTCGCGATGGCCGCCTTCCGGGACCGGATCGTGGCGATGCTCGACGGCCCGCAGGCGGCGCACACGCACGGTGTGTCGATCATGTGGGCCATGGTGGTGTCGACCGCGGTCTGCGCCGCCGTGGCGAACTTCGTCGACGCGCGCCGCGCCGGTTCCCTGGTGGTGTCGCTGGGGCTGCTGCTGGGTTCCGCGGCGCTGGTGCACGCCGGCGGCGGTCTGACCGACCTGCACTTCGGGTTCTTCATCGTGCTCGGGCTGATCGGTCTCTACCAGGAGTGGCTCACCCTGGTCCTGTCGGTGGCGCTGGTCGCGGTCCATCACGTGATCGTCGGCATCGTCGTACCCGAGCTGGTCTTCTCCGACGCCCGGGCCTGGCAGCACCCGGTCTTCTTCGCCGTGCTGCACGCGACGCTGGTGCTCGCGATGTGCGCGGTGCAGCTCGCCTACTGGCGGTTCATCAGCCAGGCCCAGGCGGAGACACGCCGGGTCGAGCAGACCGCGGCCGAGCAGCTGCGCCGCCGGGAGGAACGGTACCGGGCCCTGGTGCAGGACTCCTGCGACGTGATCAACGTGGTGGACCGGGACGGCACGATCGACTCGGTCAGCCCGGCCGCGCAGGCGGTGCTGGGATACCGGCCGGAGGACCTGGTCGGTTCCGACTACTTCCAGTTGATCCATCCGGACGACGTGAACGCGATCCGGGCGTGCTGGGAGGGCGGTACCGCGGAGCAGCGTACCGAGGTCCGTACCCGGCACGCGGACGGCAGCTGGCACTGGCACGACGTGACCCTGCGTGATCTGACCGGTCAACCGGCCGTCGGCGGTTTCGTGGTCAGCCACCGGGACGTGACCGAGCGCCGCGAGTTCCAGGACCTGCTGCAGCACGAGGCCGCGCACGACGTGCTGACCGGCCTGCTCAACCGGGGTGCCCTGGTCCGGGCGCTGGAGCAGGCGCTGACCGGCCTGACCGACGGCGACCGCCTGGCGGTGCTCTTCATCGACCTCAACGACTTCAAACCGATCAACGACACCCTCGGTCACCAGGCGGGCGACACGCTGCTGGTCTCGGTGGCGCACGCCCTGCAACGGTCGGTGCTGGGTTCGGACACCATCGGCCGGCTGGGCGGCGACGAGTTCGCCGTGGTGCTGCGCCACATCAACGCGCTGGACAACGCGATCGCGGTGGCCACCCGCATCCTCGCCGCGATGGCCGAGCCGGTCGACGTCGCCGGGACGACGATCCGCTGCCGGGGCAGCATCGGCATCGCGGCCAGCGAACCGGGCGGCGGCACCGACACCGACGAGCTGCTGCACCGCGCCGACGCCGCGATGTACCAGGCCAAACGCGCCCGCGACACCGGCTGGGCGGTCTACGGCGAGGAGGTTCAAGCCCTCAAACCCCGACCCCTTTCCGGTACGCCGTAACGCCCGGCCAGCGGCACCCTCGGCCCTGATATCCGGATCGTGCGTTCTAGAATCGTGTCATGTCCCGGGTGAAAGAGTTCGACCCCGACCAGGCGCTGGGCGCGGCGATGCGGCTGTTCTGGCAGCGGGGGTACGAGGCGACGTCGATGGCCGATCTGGTGGAGGCGACCGGGGTGGCGCGCGCCGGCCTGTACGCCACCTTCGGCAGCAAGCACGACCTCTACGTCCGCGCGCTCGACCGCTACGTCGGCGAGCGCGACCCGCTGCTGGTCGAGCGCCTGGCCGGGCCCGGTCCCGCGCTGCCCGCGATCAAGGCGGTGCTGGACGACTTCGTCGCGGAGGCGGATCGCGCCGGTGACCTGGGCTGTTTCGTGGTCAACGCGGCCGTGGAGCGGATGCCGGCGGACACCGTGGTCGCGCTCAGCGTGGAGACCAGCTGGGAGACCCTGGAGGTGGCGCTGACCTCCGCGCTGGTCCGGGCCCGCGGCTCCGGCGAGCTGGTCGAGGCGGCCGACCCGCGGCGCCTGGCCCGGTTCCTGCTGGTGATCCTGGAGGGTCTGCGGGTGGTCGGCAAGGGGCGTACCGGTGCGCTCCGGGCTCGCGACGCCGCCGACGAAGCCTTCGCGGCGCTGACCCAATGGCGACCCTTACTAGACTGAGCGTTCTTGAATGGCTAGCCTCGTGGTCGTGACGAATGCAGACATGACACGGCAGCGCTTCACGGGCAGGGTCGCTCTGGTCACCGGCGGCGGATCCGGCATCGGCCGCGCGGTCGCACGAGCGCTCGCGGCCGAGGGCGCCTCCGTCGCCGTCGCTGGCCGCGACGCCGCCACGCTGGCCGCGACGGTCACGCTGATCGAGGCGGACGGCGGTACCGCGGCGGCGATCCCGGCCGACGTGACCGTCGCCGAACAGGTCTCGCGGCTCGTCGACACGACCGTCGACCGATTCGGGGCACTCGACGTCGCGGTCAACAACGCCGGAGTGCTCGGCCGCCCGGGCCCGCTCGCCGACGTCGCCGAGCCCGACTGGCACACGGTGATCGACACCAACCTGACCGGCGTCTACCTGTGCATGAAGCACGAGATCGCCCGGATGCGCGGCCGCGGCGGCGCCATCGTGAACATCTCCTCCAACATCGGCGCGCACGGCCGCATCCCCGGCCTCGGCGTCTACGGCGCGGCGAAGGCGGCGGTCAGCGCCCTCACCCGCAGCACCGCCCTGGAGTACATCGGCGAGAACATCCGGATCAACGCGGTCAGCCCCGGCCCGTCCGACACCACGATGTCCCTGCGCCCCGGCGAGACCCCGGCCGACCGCACGGCCCGCCTCGCCGCGGCTCTGCCGATCGGCCGCGTCGGCACCCTGCCCGAGATCACCGCCGCGGTCCTCTGGCTGGCCGCCGACGAGTCCGGCTTCACCGTCGGCCACGACCTGGTCGTCGACGGCGGCGCCACCGCCTGAGCTCTCGGCTGGTGCTGACGGGTCTGTCGAGGGCCCGGACACACCCCTCGGCGCCAGCCAGGACCGGGACCGGTGGCCTCAGCCCGGTGCCAGCGTTGCGGTGGAGACGCCCTGGTGGATGACGGTCGCCTGGCAGCGGAGGGTGCTGATCCCGCCCGCGGTGACCTCGACCCGGGTCTTCGCGGTTGCCGGCTCGGTCAGCTCGACGTCGTGCAGTCCGGGGGAGAGCGGATACCAGCAGCGCCCCCACCCGGCCACGACGGTGCGCCCGTCGATCCGCACCGTCGGCGCCGCCACCCACCCGTCGTAGTCGAAGTCCTCGACACCGTCGGCGTCAACCGCGGAGGCGTGGAAGCGTAGCTCCAGCAGAACCGCTCCTCGGCCGGCGGGCGGCGTGGGGACGGCCGCGTCATCGCCGAGCCGAAGCGGACTGTGGGCGGGCCCGCTCCGACTGCTCCGGTTCTGATTCCAGGTAGGGGAGAACATGGCGTCATAGGCCTGGCCGGTTCGGAACATGAACCAGACCAACCCGGCGGTACCCGGAACTGCGGCAAGAGCGACGACCAATCCGTCCGGAAGCCCGGTTAGATGCAGAAGGAAGACGAGTCCCAGCAACAGGGCGGTCAGTGCCAGGACCCCACCGACGATGAGTGGAGCCATGCGCACCATCGGCGGAACCCTACGCGCAGGCGGCGTGCCCTCGACCCGGAAACGTCCGCGCTCACAGACGATCCGGGCCACCTCACCGGCCCGGATGGTCAGCGCGAAGGTGCCATCCTGACCGCGCAGCTTCTGTGCCTCGACCACGTGCCGCCCTGGCGTGACCGGGATCAGCGCCCGTCCGAACCCGTAGAGCACCGGTTCGCCGTCGACACCGACCTGCGGGGCGAAGTCCTTCCCGTCGAGGTCCGGTACATCGATGTGGATTCCGGCCATACCGTTCGGTGGCGCTTCCCGGTCGCCGAGTACCGTCATGGCGGCCTGCGGGTGTGCGATCTCGATCATCGGTCCGGGTCCAGATTCCGCCGGGTCTGGTCCTCGTCTCCCTCGCCACCGCGAGCGTCGTACATCCGTTTTCCCTCCTGGATCGCGGTCGTGACGCCCTTGACGGCGGCGCCGGCGTAGGGCCGCCAGTCTTCCAGAGACTTGCTCAGCGCCGTACCGGGAGTGATGAAGCCACCGGAGAAGTGGCCGCCGGGACCACGTACCTGGAAGGCAGCCTGCAATCGCAGTCTGAGGTTCGGATGCAGTTTGTAGAGCACGTCACGCAGTCGGCGGAGCAGTGCGATGACGCGGGTCAAGAACGCCATGGCGCGGGTGGTGAGCACCCCGCCCTCCACACCGGTTGCTGCGCCCGCTGCGGCGGTGGATCCGCCGAAGGTCGGCCCGGCGGCGGCCAGCGCGGCCGTCCAGACCAGGACCAGCCACTCGATGAACGTGGCGATCAGTCCGATCACGAAGCCCTGAGCGACCTCCATCAGCGTCTTCGCGATCGACATGACCATCTGGATCTGTTTGACGTCGTCGCCCAGGCTGCGCATGCCCTCGGCGAACTCCGCCAGGCGAGCCTTCGCCTGCTCCGCGCTCTTGCCCTGCCAGCCGATCAGGCCCTCGTTGGCGGCCTGGAGCATCTCATCGGCGAGCGGGGAGGTCCTTGGCCGCGTCGAAGCGCAGGATGTCGACGCCGCCGATGTCGACGGAGCCACTGGCGCCGTAGTTGCCGGCACTGCCGGTGACACCCACCACGCCGCCCGCTGAAGCGTGGCCCTCGGCCAGGTCGTTGCGGACGTCGCTGTCGCTCGCCGGATCGGTGCCGCCGCTCACCCGGGCATCCCCTTCGTGTCGAGTTCGCGCTGGATCTTCGCCAGCGCCTCGGCCATCGCGTCGTCGGCGCCCTCGTACGCCTCGCCGGTCCACCCGAGCGCCTTGACGTTGCTGTCCAGCGCCTCGCCCATGTTGTGCATGTTCTCGAAGAGATCACCGGCGTACTGCCAGTACCAGACCGCGAACGGGGCGCCGACCAGGCCCCACACGCCCCAGTCCGGATCGGCGTCGGCGGCCAGGTCGAGCAGTGCCACGGTGCGCTCGTGCAGTCGCCGGAGCGTGGCCTGCGCCTTCTTGATTTCCTCCAGGTCGACCTGGTAGCTGCCCTCGCCGCCGTCGCTGCCCCCGTTGGGCGTCTGTGCCTCGCTCATCGCTCCTCCCGTGTGGCGAACTCCTCCGGAAGGTGCTCCCGGACCATCGCCGCGAGGTCCAGCCGGGGACCGGCCGCGGTCTGCGCGACCCCGGCGGAGGCGGCCGCCATGTCGGCGTCGGCCTGATGCACCGCGGTCAGCACGAGCCGGCCGAGCTGGGTCATGCCGTGCCGTAGCGCCGCCGGGTCGATGGTCACCGTGGACAGGCCCTGCTGGGTGACGGTGGCTCGGACCGCCCCGCCCGCCGACGAGCCGGTCCCGGTCAGCCGGGTGAACTCCTCGCGGGTCCGCTCGTACGCCGCCCAGCGCTCCTGCGCGTCGATGGTCAGCTTCCCCATCGCCTGCTCCAGGCCCTCGAAGGAGGGGAACCCCGGATCCAGCGCGAAGGTCGGCGCCGTCGTGTCGCCCTCGTCGAGCGGCGGTAACTCCAGCGGCGGGATCTCCGGCAGCTCGCCGTGCAGGGCGGCACCGACACCGTTGTTGCGTACGCCCAGCTCCGTCAGACCGGTGTCCAGGCGTTCGCGTGCCTGCTCGGCGGCCTGCCGTGCGGTTGCGGCGATCAGCGGGCCGAGCGTCTCGGCGCTCAGGCGCGCGGCCCGCGAGGTTAGTTCTATGTCGAGTACCGCGCCCCGGGGCCCGGCGGTCACGGTCACCGCGTGGTCCGGGGAGGTGGCGCGCTCGGCGGTGGAGGAGACCAGCGTGCGCAGCTCCTCCATCCGACGGGTCTGCTCCGCCTCTGGGGTCGGCGTGTCGGCTGCCATCACGTCCCTTCCCGAGTAGGTCACGAGACTACCGGTGCCCGGCGACCGATCGGTACCGGTCACTCGGTGAAGGCGATTGCGAAGGACGTCGATGTCGGCGGCCTGGCGCGGCTGGCCGCTTTTGTACGATCGTACAGTCAAGTCTTGAACGGTCGTACAAATGGATCTAGCGTGCCTGGCATGACGGTGGTGAACGGGCAGGACGTGGCGGAGATCGGTGCGGGGTACCACCCGGACCCGGGGCGGTCGAGTTCGCTTCGCGCCGAGGCGTACACGGAAGGGAAGTGGCTGGAAGCGGATCTGAAGGGGATCTTCGAGCGGACCTGGCAGTGGGTCTGTCACGTGGAGAGGCTGCGAGCGCCGGGCAGCTACGTCGCGGTGACCATCGCCGGGCGGCCGATCGCCCTGGTCCGCGACAGGAGCGGCGAACTGCGGGCGTTCTACAACGTCTGCAAGCACCGGGCCCATGAGCTATTGAGCGGGGCGGGGACGACCGGCACGATCGTCTGCCCCTACCACGCCTGGGTGTACGACCTGGACGGGAAGCTCCGCAATGCCCGGCACACCGGTGCGATGACCGACTTCGACAAGTCGGAGATCTGCCTCGACCGGGTGCTCGCCGAGGAGTTCGGCGGGTTCGTCTACGTCAACCTCGACCCGGGCGCGCGACCCCTCGCCGAGCAGGCGCCGGACCTGGCCGCCGAGATCGAGCGCTGGGCGCCGGACGTGGCGGATCTGACCTTCGCGAAGCGGCTCACCTACGACATCCGGTCGAACTGGAAGAACGTCGTCGACAACTTCCTGGAGTGCTACCACTGCCACATCGCGCACCGGGAGTTCGTCGCGCTCGTCGAGATGGACACCTATGAGGTCCGTACGCACGGCATCTGGTCCAGCCACTTCGCCGAGGCGGGGAAGGCCGAGCCGGGGAAGGAAGAGTACGCCGCGTACGACGTCACCGGCGCGTCGGTCACCCAGCACGCGGTCTGGTGGTTGTGGCCGAACACCTGCCTGCTGCGCTACCCGGGTCGCGGCAACGTCATGGTGCTGCAGATCCTCCCGGACGGGCCGGACCGGACGCGGGAGATCTGGGACTTCTACTTCGAGACCGATCGGCTGGAGGAGGCCGAGGTGGGGGCGGTCCGCTACATCGACGAGGTGTTGCAGCAGCAGGACATCGCGATCGTGGAGAGCGTCCAGCGGGGGATGGCGACGCCCGCTTTCGATCAGGGCCGCATCGTGTACGACCCGGACGGCTCCGGCCTCTCCGAGCACGGCGTCCACCACTTCCACGGGCTGGTGCTGGCGGCGTACGAGAGGCTGGCGGCCGGGTGACCGGGCGGAGCCGGACCCGCAACCGGGTCCGGCTCCGCTGTCTCGGTGGGGCGGTCTCGGTGGGACGGCTATGTCGCGGAGGCGAAGAGCTCGGAGTAGACGGCGAAGGCCATGGCGATGTCGGCCTGCGCCCAGAAGCGGTGGTAGGTGAAGGACGGGGCGGCGCCGCCGTTCAGGTACGCCTGGACCTTCGGGAAGTCCGGGTCGGACTCGTAGAAGGAGCGGATCGACAGGAAGGTGGAGCCGGAGTCGATCGGGTCGCCGTTGGGCATGGTGCCGGTCCAGCCGGACGGGATGTAGACCGGGTCGTCGAAGCGGGAGTAGTCGGTGCGGGTCTCGGCGACCGCGATGCCCCGGTCGGTGGTGTGCGTGGAGAGGGCGTCGAGGAGGTTCTTGGCCAGCGTCTGGGTGGCCGTGGAGCCGGACTTGGCGGCGTAGTAGAGCAGGGTCTTGACCAGGGCCGCGGTCACGCCGACGTCCTGGCCGTACTCGGTCACCGAAGCCCGCAGGCTCGCGTTGGCGCCGGGGCTGGACGGGTTCCACGTGTCGGGCTGGCCGGACCAGGAGAGCGTGGACGGGATGCTGAAGTCGCCGGTGGACGGGTCGGCGGTGATCTTCGTGGAGACCCAGGCGACCCACTTGTCGAGGACCGTCTTCACCGTGGCGTTCCCGGTCAGGTAGTAGTACTCGGCCCAGCGTTCCATCGCCCAGGCCTGCATGCCGAACCAGTTGTTGCTCGGCGGGTCGTGGTAGACGGGCTGCCAGTCGTACGCCATGCCGTAGAAGGTCGGGGTGCCCGCCGGGGGTGTGGCGTACGCGCCGTCCCAGCTGTTGGTGGCGCCGCCGGCGATCGCGCCGTCGGCCGACTGGAGCCAGCGGAGGAACTCGATCTGACGGGTGAGACTGGTCGACCAGTCGGTCTTGCCGGTGGCCGACTTCGGGGCGAACGAACTCTGGGTGGAGAGCGCCCAGGCGGCCACCGGGTTCTGGTATCCGTGGTGTGCCGCGCCGTCGCCGATCCGCCACGCCCAGCCGCCGCCCGGCTCGGCGCCGCCCCACGCGAAGTACCAGCCGAGCAGGTAGTGCGCGGAGTTCTTGCCGGAGCCGGCGGCGCATCCGGTCGGGCTGGTGCAGTTCCCGATCTGCTTGAAGTACTTGTCGAAGAACGCGTAGCGCAGGTAGTCGCCCATCTTCGCGGCCTTCGCCACGGAGGCGGAGATCGCGCTCGCGTTGCCCTGGTCGGTCGCCCATTTCAGCGCCCAGTACGCGGCCTGGACCGCCCGTGCGTCGGCGTCCGGCGCATTGGTGTACTTCCACTGCTGTGCGTAGCCGCTATCGCCGGTGAACAGGTCGAGATAGCCGTTCGGACCGCCGTACCGGAAAAGGTCTGTGCTCGGTTGTGGCACCGTCTCCCAGACGGACTCCTGGGAGCCGCGCTGGTAGGAGTTGATGTAGCAGGGGCCGGGGGCGCTCGGGCCGTTCTCGCCGCCGGTGCCGGCGGTGGTGCCGTATCCGTAGACGTTGTCCACGTCGAGCAGCCAGTGCATCGCGTACATGTCGGCGGTGCCGTAGGCGGACTTGAGTTCGGTGGCGATCGGGTCCTGGCCGACCGCCACGCTCTTGTCGAGCGCGCTCGGGTAGTCGGAGACGTCGGGGTGCTCGGGGGCGTAGGTGGCCGGGGCGGCGGGGTTGTACGACGCGTTGGTGGGCTGGTCGGCAGCGGTGGGGATGATGTACTTCTCGGCGGCGGCCCAGGCGGCGTTGAACGGGGCCCAGTCGCCGGTCACCCGGCCGTACGTCGCCTCGAGGTACATCCAGTAGCTGAACGCCTCCGACGTGGTCTCGTGACCGTGGTCGGGGGCCTCCACCATCAGCGTCTCGACCGAGTGGTACGGCACGCCTTGCGGGCTGAAGTAGCCGCTCGCGGCGGCCTTGATCTTGGCGTACTGGTCGAGGAACCTCTGCGAGTACTCGTCCGCGGCGAGCGCCGGTCTGACCGAGAACGCCTGAGCGGCGCCGGTCGCGGCGGCGGCGATGGTGCCACCGACCGCGAGGACGAATCCTCTTCGGGACAGGGGAGCCATGCAGTCCTCCTCGCGGCGGGCCGGCCGCGCGTGTCGCGCGGTCAGGGATGTCGGCACGCCGCTGTCGGGCCTCCGGGGGAGAGGCGCGGGGCGGTGTCCAAGCAGCCCAAAGGCGCCGAAACACCGCCGAAACAGTGACGTCGATCGTGACATGGGAGCGCTCCCAGTGCAAGACGGGGTGTTTGGGCGATCGGCTCCTTGGATAAAGAACGCGGCGTTCCATGGCGCTTGGCTATCATTGCCCGCTTTGGAGGGAAAGAGTCGCCTAGTGCGTTATGAGGAGGTCGTCGATGGCCGACTGGATCCTGGTTCCGTGCCTGGTCACGCTCCGGACCGAGTTCAACCGGCTGGCGCCGGACCGCGATCATGCCAGCGACGGCTCGATCGGGGACGCGGCGCACGCCTCGTCCAGTTCGGATCACAATCCGGACGAGACCGGTGCGACGCCGTACGAGGACGCCGACGCGAAGAACGAGGTCCACGCCATCGATGTGGACTCCGACCTGCGCAGGTCCGGCTGGACGATGAAGCGCGCCGTCGACGTGATCGTCGGCCGGCACCGCGCGGGCAAGGACGACCGGCTGCAGAACGTGATCTACAACCGGAAGATCGCGAGCCGGTCCTGGGGCTGGACGTGGCGTGACTACGACGGGTCCAGCCCGCACACCGAACACGCCCATTTCTCCGCCCGGTACACCACGGCGCAGGAGAGCGACACCAGCCCGTGGGGGCTGCTGGAGGAGGACGACGACATGGATCAGGCCACGTTCACCAAGTACCTGGAGAACGCGCTCAAGGACGGCGACGTCCGCAGGCTGATGACCCAGGCGACGCTGGGCACGGACGGCGTGATCGCCTCGCCGAGCACCGCGAACAGCAAGAACGCGGACGGCACCCCGAACGCCGAGTGGGCGGGCGGCTCCTTCCTCCAGAACATCTACAACATGCTGTACACGACCCGGGCGTACGCGGCCACCGCTGCCGGCAAGGACTTCGACGAGCAGGAGGTCATCGCCGGCATCCTGGCCGGACTGGACCCGAACCTGATCGCCGCGGCCATCCCGCAGGACAGCGCCGAGAGGGTCGCCCAGGCCCTCGCGGAGCGCCTGTCGGCATGACCCTAATGATCACGGCCGGCCCCGGTCCGGCCGTGATCATTGCGCATTACCCGGGCGCGCCGATAAATCATCGGCGCGAACGCGAATTCCTGTGATACGGTGACCGTCTCGCAGTTTTGATTCGCCAGAGACGTTACGGCGCCTGCTGGGTTCTCCGAGCCCAGCAGGCGTTTCTCTTTACATGCGGGTTCCGCGCATGGCGGTATTCCGCGCCCCGAAACCATTCGTGTCACGACTCGTTTCCGACGTGGTACAAACCTATTCCCGAAAGGTAAATTTGTGATCGCATCCATTGACCGGACTACGGTCTCCCTGCCCGTTCCCGCCACCGCCGTCGCGGTGGACCTGGGCAGCAGCACCACCGGAGTCTGGGCCTCCCACCACGGCGTGGTCAGCAGCTTCACCAGCGACGACGCCACCCGCGGCCACGCCGTCATCCACCGCGGCCGGGTGGCCGACGTGGACGGCTGCATCAGCATGCTGACGCAGCTCGTCGAGCGGTACCCGCAGCCGCTGCGCGCCCCCGACGTCGTGGTGGCCTGCCGCCCGGTGCTCTCCACCGACGCGGACCACGCCCTGATGCGCCGGGTCCTCGACGCCGCGTTCACGCCCCGCCAGGTGCTCTTCATCGACACCGTCCGGGCCGCCGCGATCGGTGCCGGCGCGACCGCGGGCAGCCTGCTGATCGCCGACGTCGGCGCCGAGGTGACCGAGACCGCCCTGCTCGAGGACGGCCGGCTCGTCGCGGCCCGCCGCACCGACATCGGCACCCGTGACCTCGACCGCGGCGCCACTTTCGGTACGCTCGCCCAGACCGTCGTCGAGCACCTCGGCGAACTCCGGGCGACCGCTCCCGAGGCCGGCTTGGCTGAGGCCACCGCACGAGGCCTGCTGCTGGTCGGCGACGGCGCGTCCCACCCGGGCCTGCCGGTGTCGATGGCCGGCACTCTGGGGATACGGGTGCACCGCGCGGTCACCCCACGCGAGACCGCCCTCACCGGCGCTGGCCTCGCCGCCGCGTCCGCGTTGCGCCATCCGGCGTAGAACTGACGCGGTCGCGTTGCGTCATCCGGCGCTGAACTGACGTGTCTACGCCGCGTCACCCCGTGCTGGACTGACGCCGTTGCACCGCTGAGCCCGACCCTGACCGTGACGGATCCGGTCCGGGGCCGGGCTCGCCGGTTGAAGCGGGCGGTGTCGTCGTCTCGGCATCGCCTCGCGGGATCTCGCGGGGTGTGGCCCGCACGTGGCGTCCGATAGCGTCCGACAAGGGGTGCGTTTCGTCCGGAGTGAGCGGCGTTCCGTTCCGCGTGTGAACTTGGGTCGCGCTCCATGCCCGTAATCCCCACGCTGTCGTGGTGCACGCTCGTGTGTGAAGTTCGGTGCCGTAGCGAACCCGAAATCGGCACGCTCACGGGTTGCCGGGTTCGTCGGCCGCCGTCCGGCTCGCGTTGGCCCGGGTCACGCGCCTTACGGCGATGCAGTTCGGCAGCCCAGGGGGCGGCGGGTACATGGACCGTGCGGGAGGGGCGCGAGGCGTCCACGGACTGTGCGGGAGAGGCGCGAGGCGTCCACGATCAGCCCGAAGGCCGTGGCGGCGGACACCCCGGCGATGGCGACGACGGCCACGGCTCCGGCGGCGATGGTGAGGGCCCGGGTGGATCTGCGCATCTCAAACTCCAGCACTGTCAGCCGGTGCTCTGTCGCTGGGAGGGAGGCGTACGCCCGAAAGAGCTTGGCGGTCTTGATGTGGGGGCGGTGAAGGGGGAGGGGTGGTTCCTGCATCGGCATCTGCATCTGCATTGGCACCGGCATGACGTGGTCGTGCCTGCCGTGCGGAATGACAAAAGGGCGGCCTTGCATTTAGTGAAAACCGGTTCGGTGCACTCTTGCTGTCCGGCTGGTGCGGCATATGGCAAAAATCCGCGGGACTCGCGGCGAATATGCATTGATCAAGTGCGCCCGATAGGGCAGCTCCAGTGCCGATCTACGGCTAAACGTGATCTGCGCCACACCGCATGCGGCGTGTGATCAAATCTTCACCATGTTAGTCGAAGTTATCCAGAAAGATGTTCCGAGCTGTTGCAGACGTCAGAACAGGCGGTCCATGATGGAGCGGATCGACGATGCGGAGATCCGGTGATGTGGGCCGGTCCGGCCACGGATAACGCTTTGGATGTCAATCCGCTAGCACGCTGTGCTCATTTCCATTCCCGTCATTGCCGATCCATACCGGCGCAAAGGAGGACACGTGAACTTCTTCGGCCTGGACGACGTGGCACCTCCGTTGCCGCCGCATGTGCCGCCCAGTTGTGATGACAAGCGCGACGGCGTGCGGAAATCGGAGGGCAGCGAAATAATTCCCGCGCTCGGTGTCCTCCTGCGGCGATGGCGGCGATGGCAGCGATGGCGAAGACCCGGTCACCGAGGCTCCGGGCATCCCTAGTCAATCCGACATTTTCCGCTATGACTTCTGCCGCCCTGTTCGCCATAGCGGTCGACGAATCCCCATCGTGGAGAAGATATGCTTGTCATCTCGCACGGCGAAGTGATGTCCGTGCTGGCCGATCGTGACACTGACATAGTTGACACCGTGGCCGAGGCTTATCGATCACATTTCAGCGGTGCTTCCGCGCTTCCGTACTCCGTTTTCCTCCGCTTTCCGGGGAACGACAGAAACCGTATCATCGGGCTGCCCGGCTTCCTGGACGGCAAGTCGGAGACGGCCGGCATCAAGTGGATAGCGTCCTTTCCGGGGAACGTCGAGCGGGGCATCCCGAGAGCCAGTGCGCTGATCGTTCTCAACGACACCGAGACCGGCCGGCCGACCGCCGTCATCGAGGGGTCCGCCATCTCGGCCCGCCGCACCGGCGCCGGCGCCGCGCTGGCCGCACGCCTGCTGCCGCGGGCGGAGACCCCGGACACCTCGGTCGCCCTCATCGGGTGCGGCGTTATCAACGTCGAGGTCCTGCGGTTTCTGCGCCGCACGGTTCCGGGGCTCGCCGTGGTCACCCTGTTCGACACCGATCGGGGCAGGGCGGAGGAATGCGGCCGGCGGGTCGGGCGGGCATGGCCGGATCTTCGCGTTCAGGTGGCGGCGGACATTCGTGCCGCGATGGCGGGCGAGTCGCTGTTGTCGATCGCGACCACCGCGGTGGAGCCGCATCTGGATCTGCGGGACGTCGAGCCGGGCGCTCTCGTTCTGCACGTGTCTCTCCGCGACCTCACCGCCGACGCCATTCTGCGCGCGGACAACGTGGTCGACGACGTGGGCCACGTCTGCCGGGAGCAGACCTCCGTGCACCGCGCGCAGCAGCGGGTGGGGCACACCAACTTCATCCGTGACACGATCGGCGGCCTGCTGGAACGGCCCGATCCGGTGCCCCGGCTGGCGGACCGCGTCACGGTCTTCTCCCCGTTCGGCCTGGGTGTGCTGGATCTCGCCGTGGCCCGTTTCGTGCACGCCCGGGCCGTCGAGAACGGCCTCGGGCTGGCCGTCGACGGGTTCCTGCCGTGACGGTCACGCGCTGGAGGAGGTCATCAGGCGGACGCCGAACCCGATCAGCGCCACACCGGTCAGGCCCTCGATCGAGCGGCGCACGGCGGGTCGCTGCACCAGGGCGCTCAGTCGGTCCAGGACCAGAACCACGCAGAACAACCACATCAATGCCAGCAGCGCGTGCGTGAAGGCCAGCAGGCCCACCTGAAAGGCCACGGCTTTGTGCGTGTCGACGAATTGGGGAAGCAACGAGAAGTAGAAGGCCAGAACCTTCGGGTTGCTGATGTTGGACAGGAATCCCTGGCGAAACGCCTTCAGCAGGATCGTGCGTAATGGTGTGGAGGCGTCGCCGCCGTTCCGCACCTCTTCCGGACCGGCGTTACCGGAGCGCCGCCGGATCGCGGAAACAAGGGCCTGGATGCCGAGATATCCGAGATATGCGGCACCGACGTATTTGATGACGTTGAAGATGATCTCCGAACGGACCACCAATGCGGCAACTCCGGCCGCGGCGGCAATTCCTTGAACGATGAGGCTGGTCACCACGCCGAGGCTCGTCGCCAGTCCCGGTAACCGTCCGCGGCGCCCGTGGATCAGGCAATTCTTCGTCACCACCGCGAAGTCCGGCCCCGGTGCGAGAACCACCAGCACGGCAAACCCCAGATATGCCAGATAGTTGTTCGGCATCCTTCCCCTCCGGTCTGCAACGGGACGGCCGACGTCATTCGAGCACTGTCCGGTAAGCCTACCGGAACCGTAACCCGAACCCAATGATTCCGTCTCAAATGATCACGAAAAGGGGCGATCGTGTCACTCGACACCTACCTGCGAACCAACCGCGACTATTTTGTCAGACAACTGGAAGAGTTCATTCGCATCCCCGCCGTGGCCGCCGAGGGTGGCCCCGACCTGCGCCGGATGGCCGAGGCCGCGGCGGCCAAGTGCGAAGAGGCCGGGATGGCGGTGAGTATCGAGGAAACGTCCGGAAATCCCGTCGTGTTCGCCACCGCGGGGCCGGACGGCGCGCCGTTCACCCTGCTCATGTACGGGCACTACGACGTGTTTCCAGCGAAGGACCAGCCGGGATGGGACACCGATCCGTTCGAGCCCGTGCGCCGCGGCGATCGTATCTTCGCGCGGGGTTCCGGGGACAACAAGGCGCAGTTCCTCGCCCATCTCAACGCCATTCAGTGGTGGCAGCGCGAGGGCGGCGGACTGCCGATCAGGGTCAAGATGATCCTGGAGGGCGAGGAGGAGGTCGGCAGCCCTCACCTGCCCGAGTTCATCGAGCGCCGGCGCGACGACCTCGGCGCGGACCTCTGCGTCTACTCCGACGGCCCCATGCTCGCCGGCGACCGGCCCGCACTGCTGTTCGGCGTGCGCGGGGCGCTCTGCATGGAGTTCCACGCCACCGGCCCGCGGCAGCCGCTGCACTCGGGCAACTTCGGCGGGGTGGTGGAGAACCCGATCCTCCAGCTGTGCCGGGTGTTCACCGCGATGTTCGGCCCGGACGGGCATCTCGCCGTTCCCGGCACGGAGAAGGGTCTCCCGCCGGTCACCCCGGCGGAACGCGCCGCACTGTCCCGGCTCACCTTCGACGAGGAGGGCTTCCGCGGCCAGACCGGCATGGAACCGCTGTCGGCCCGTCACCAGGAGCCGTACTACGAGCGCCTGCTCTACAAGCCGAGCTTCAACATCTCCGGTATCGGCGGCGGCCACGTCGGCGCCGGGGTGAAGACGCTCATCCCCACCACCGCGATCGGCAAGGTCGACATGCGCCTGGTGGGCAACCAGGATCCCGACGAGGTGTTCGCGGCGATCCGGGACTTCGTGGCGGACAACGGTTTCGACGGCGTGAGCGTCACGAAACTCTTCTCCCAGCCGCCGTCCCGTACGCCCATCGACCTGCCGCTCGCCGATGTCGTCAGCGACGCCGTCGGCTACGGCTTCGGCAAGCGCCCGCTGCGCGTACCCAGCCTCGCCGGCACCACGCCGGACTACGTCTTCACCAAACTGCTCGGCGTCCCCAGCATCATGCTGCCGTTCGCGCCGACCGACGAGAACCACCACGCACCGAACGAGTCCACGAAGGTCTCCCTCTTCCTCGCCGGCACCCGCGCGTCCGCGCGGATCATCGGCGACCTCTCGGAAAGGACCCCGCTGTGACGACCACCGACAAGGACATCGCCGACCTCGAACCGCAGGAGATGGACCGCGCGTACCTGGAGTACCGCAAGGCCTGCTACGACATCGTCTACCGGACCGCACTCGACCACGGCATCCTCGACCACCTGGATAAGGAGACCAGCCTCGACGAGTTCGCCGAGCGCGCCGGCGTCGTACCCGACAAGGTGTGGGTCGCGGGCCTGTTGCTCGACGCGCTCACCAAGTACGGCGCCCTGACCCGCACCTCCGGGTCGCCCGCCCGGTACACGGTCGTCCCTGACGGGCCCGCCGACCGTGACCTGGACGAGCAGCTGATCTTCACGGCCACCGGCAAGAGGACGTTCGAGGAGCTGCAGCACAGCGAGAACTACTCGGGCATCCTCAATGCGCTCACCACAGAGGCGAACCCCGTCTCGGCGAGCTTCGACGCCGCGAACCTGGCGCTGTGGGAGGAGGTCCTGCAGGCCCCGTTCTACCGCTACTCGCGGGTCCGGGCCGTCCGCGAGGTGGTCGGCGCCGGAAGCAGACTGCTCGACCTCGCCTGCGGTCCCGGCTTCGGGCTGCGTGAGCTCGCGGAGTCGGCGCCGGACGGGGAGCGGGCGCAGGTCCTGGGCGTGGAGATCAGTCGCGACTTCGTCACCTCGGCGATCGAGCGCAACGCCGAGGACGACCGGATCCGCGTCGTGCAGGGCAACCTCGAGAAGCCCCTCGACTTCCTGCGCAGCGACCACTTCGACGGCGCCATGATCGTCGGGGCGTACCACTTCCTCCAGCACCCGCAGGAGTTGTGGCGCACCGCGGCGCGCGTGCTCCGCCCCGGCGGCACCTTCTGCGTGGCGTACGCGCTCTCCAAGGTCGGCAGCTACGACCAGGAGATCATGGAGTTGCGCTTCGCCCTGCGCAAGCCGGTCTCCTACCTGCCCACCCGGCAGGAGGTCCTCGACCAGGCCGAGGCCAACGGGATGCGTCTGAGCCACGAGTTCAAGCTCGGGTGCTGGTGCTGGTATGCGTTCGTCAAGGACTGAGTCAAGGACTGAGCAGCACGGCGCGTACGTCCACGGCGGCGATGACCCGATCCTGGTGATCCTCTCGCCGCCGCGGGCGGCGTCGACGGCGCTCGCCCGAGCGTTCTGGCAGCACCCTCGCTTCCGGTGGTATCTGCACGAACCGTTCGACCGCGCCTACCACCGGCAGGACGGCGACGTGGCGCCGATCGACTGGTCCGCGGGGCGGATCGACCTCGGCGAGCTGACCGGCACGGCGCGCGGGCCCGGCCTCGTCGTCAAGGAGATGACGTTCCAGGTCGGCGACCGCCTCGACGAGCTGGTGTCCCGCGCCACCCTGCCGGTCGTCGTGACGCTGCGCGAACCGCGCCTGAGCATCGCCTCCCGCATCCGCCGCCGCGTACTGGACGGTGAACCCGGGTGCTTCCCGGCCGCCGAGACCGGATGGCCGGACCTGCTGGCCGCGCTGCGGCACATGACCGACGCGAAGATCCCGTACGTCGTCGTCGACGTCGCGCGCCTGCGGTCCTGTCCCGCGGCGACGGTCGAGGCCCTGTGCGGGCACCTCGGACTCCGGTACGAGCCGACCATGCTGACCTGGCCGGACGCGTCACACCTGCGGCTGGGGCAGCTCGGCGACGAACAGCGCCGCTGGTACGCGGCGGCGCTCGGCAGCAGGGGATTCGTGGCTTCCGACGAGACGCCGCCCCCGGACGACTGGTTCCCGGTGGAGCTGCGCGAGGTCGTCCGCAACTGCTCCGACGCGTACCGGGAAATCCTGTCGACCATGGATGTCGTGGGGAACGGTGATGACTGAATTCACGGGAAAGATCCGCCCGGCCGCGGCCGACGACGTACCGATGATCACGCGGATCTACAACCAGGCGGTCGAGGAACACATCGCCACGTGTGATCTGTCGGATGTCCCCGAGGATCAGCGCCATGCCTGGCTGGCCCGGCACACGGATCCCTACGGGGTCTGGGTTGCTGAGGACGGGCACGGCATTCAGGGCTGGGTGTGCATCTCACCGTACGACGCCAAGCCGTGCTTCAGCCGGACGGCCACCTTCGCGACGTACGTCCACCGCGACGCCCGCGGCAGCGGGGTCGGTACCCAGCTGCGCACGCTGATGATCGAGGTGGCCCGGGAACGGGGTTTCCACAGCCTGATCAACCGGGTCTGGGCGAACAACGAGGCGAGCATCCGCCTGGCGCGGAAGTTCGGCTTCGAGCAGGTCGGCCACATGCGCGACCTGGTGTTCATGGAGGGCGAATACATCGACTGCCTGTTCTTCCAGCTGATGCTCACCGACAGCACCGACGACAGACGAAGGTGACTCATGAATGACCGGGAGCCTGTCGAGCACTCGCTGACCATCGGTGGCACCCCCCTGCACGAACTGTTCGTGAGGGTGGGGCGCCACCACCGCCGGGTCCTGCTCAAACGAGAGGAGTACAACCCCTTCGGATCGATCAAGGACAGAACCGCGTACAGCCTGCTGCACGTTCTCGAGGCGGCCCGTCCGGGGGAGCAGCTCACCATCGTGGAATCCACCTCCGGCAATCTCGGCGCGGCCATGGCGGCACTGTGTCACCTTCAGGGCCACGAGTTCATCGCCGTCGTCGATCCCAAGGTCTCGCCCGGCAATCTCGCCCTGATGCGCCGGTTCGGCGCCGCCATCGAGACGATCGACACCGCCGACGAGTACGGCAACTACCTCATGTCACGGATCCGCCGGGTCCGCGAGATCTGTGCGGAGAACCCGGACGCCGTGTGGTCGAACCAGTACGCCAACGCGGCCAACCCCCAGGTGCACTACCGGGAGACCGCACCGGAGATCCTGAAGGACGCCGACGACGCCATCGGCGCGGTCTTCGTCGCAGTCTCCACCGGCGGCACCCTGCGCGGGCTGTCCGACCGGTTCCGCGAGGAGAGCCCCGGCACCACGGTCGTGGCGGTGGACGTCGAAGGCTCGATCGCGCTCGGTGGGGCGCCGAACCTGCGCCGGCTCAACGGCATCGGCGCCAACCGGCCGTCACAGTTCCTCGACGACGCCCATTACGACGAGAAGATCCTGGTCCGGGACACGGCGGCGATCGCGACCTGTCGTTCGCTCCGGGACCAGACCGGCATCTTCCTCGGCGGTTCGGGCGGTGCCGCGCTGGCCGCCTGCCTGCGGCACCTGATGGCGCACCCCGAGACGGGACTGGCGGTCTGCGTCTGTCCCGACGGGGGCGGGGAGTACAGCGAGACGTTGTACAGCGACAGCTGGATCGCCGAGCAGGACATCCGGCTCGACGACGACTACCGCTGGATGGACGTCAACGAGATCCGATTCACGTCGCCAGTGTCCCAATGAGGAGGGTGGATGTCCCGCCTGTTCACGTCCGAGTCGGTGACCGAGGGTCACCCGGACAAGATCGCTGACCAGATCAGCGACGGCATTCTCGACGCCCTGCTCGCGCGGGACCCCCGCAGCCGGGTCGCGGTGGAAACGCTGATCATGACCGGTCAGGTGCACGTGGCCGGCGAGGTCACCACGCAGGCCTGGGCCGACATACCCGGCATCGTGCGCGACACCATCCTGCGCATCGGCTACGACTCGTCGACGAAGGGCTTCGACGGCGCCTCCTGCGGCGTCAGCGTGTCGATCGGTTCCCAGTCGCCGGACATCGCCCGGGGCGTGGACAGCGCGATGGAGCATCGCGCCGACGGCTCCGAGCACGTCCTCGACGCCCAGGGCGCCGGGGACCAGGGCATGATGTTCGGCTTCGCCTGCTCGGAGACGCCCGAGCTGATGCCGCTGCCGATCGCCCTGGCCCACCGGCTCGCCCGGCGGCTTGCCACGGTCCGCAGGGAGCTCGCCATCCCGTACCTGCGCCCGGACGGCAAGACCCAGGTGACCGTCGAGTACGACGGCCGGCGGCCGATCCGCCTGGACACGGTCGTGGTGTCGACGCAGCACGCCGCTGACGTGTCCCTGGAGACCATGCTCGCGCCCGACGTACGGAAATTCGTGCTGGACCCGGAGCTGGAGCGGCTCGACATCGCCCACGACGGCTGCCGCCTGCTGGTCAACCCCACCGGCCGCTTCGAGATCGGCGGTCCGATGGGCGATGCCGGCCTCACCGGCCGGAAGATCATCGTCGACACGTACGGCGGGTACGCCCGGCACGGCGGCGGCGCGTTCTCGGGCAAGGATCCGTCGAAGGTGGACCGCTCCGCGGCGTACGCGATGCGGTGGGTGTCCAAGAACGTCGTCGCCGCCGGCCTCGCCGAACGCTGTGAGACGCAGGTGGCCTACGCCATCGGCAAGGCGCACCCGGTGAGCCTGTTCGTCGAGACCTTCGGCACCGAGAACGTCCCGGTGGACCGCATCGAGAAGGCCATCGGCGAGGCGTTCGACCTGCGCCCGGCCGCCATCGTCCGGGACCTGGACCTGTTGCGCCCCATCTACCAGCGGACGGCGGCGTACGGGCACTTCGGCCGGGAGCTGCCCGAACTCACCTGGGAGCGCACCGACCGTGCGGCCGACCTGCGACTGCTGGCAAACGCCTGAATTCGAGGAGTTCCCCATGTCTGAGATTTCCGTCCGGCACCAGTCCCGCCCTCTCGCCGAGGGCGACTTCAGGGTGGCGGACCTGTCCTCGGCGGCGTTCGGCCGCAAGGAGATCGAGCTGGCCCAGCACGAGATGCCGGGTCTGATGTCGCTGCGTGCCGAGTACGGCCCTAGTCGGCCGCTGCAAGGCGCACGTATCACCGGGTCGCTGCACATGACCGTACAGACCGCGGTGCTGATCGAGACGCTGACCGCGCTGGGCGCGCGGGTGCGCTGGGCCTCCTGCAACATCTTCTCCACGCAGGACCACGCGGCCGCCGCCGTCGTCGTGGGCCTCGACGGCACCCCCGAGGACCCGCGCGGCGTGCCGGTGTACGCGTGGAAGGGCGAGTCCCTGGAGGAGTACTGGTGGTGCACGCAGCAGGCGCTGCTGTGGCCCGACGGCCAGGGCCCGAACATGGTCCTCGACGACGGCGGTGACGCCACCCTGCTCGTCCACCGGGGTGCCGAGTTCGAGAAGGCCGGAGCGGTGCCGCCGGTCGAGTCGGCCGGCACCCGGGAGTACGCGGTGATCCTCGAACTGCTGCACCGCAGCCTCGACGAGGACGGCCGGCGATGGACACGCGTGGCCGCGGGCATCAGAGGCGTCACCGAGGAGACGACCACCGGAGTGCACCGGCTGTACGAGATGCACCGGAACGGCGCGCTGCTGTTCCCGGCGATCAACGTGAACGACGCGGTGACGAAGTCGAAGTTCGACAACAGGTACGGATGCCGGCACTCCCTGATCGACGGCATCAACCGGGCCACCGACGTGCTGATCGGCGGCAAGGTGGCCGTCGTCTGCGGCTACGGCGACGTGGGCAAGGGATGCGCCGAGTCACTGCGCGGGCAGGGCGCCCGGGTGATCGTGGCCGAGGTCGATCCGATCTGCGCGCTGCAGGCCGCGATGGACGGATACCAGGTCACCACGATCGACGACGTCGTCGGGTACGCCGACATCTTCGTGACCGCGACCGGCTGCCTCGACGTGATCACCCACGAGCACATGGCACGGATGAAGCACCAGGCCATCGTGGGCAACATCGGTCACTTCGACAACGAGATCGACATGGCGGGCCTGGCGGCTCGCGGCGACGTCACCAGAATCGGCATCAAACCGCAGGTCGACGAATGGCGCTTCGCCGACGGCCACGCGATCATCGTGCTCTCCGAGGGCCGTCTGCTCAACCTCGGCAACGCCACCGGCCACCCGTCGTTCGTGATGAGCAACAGCTTCACCAACCAGACGATCGCCCAGATCGAGCTCTTCACCAAGACCGGAGAGTACCCGGTCGGCGTGCACGTCCTGCCCAAACACCTGGACGAGAAGGTGGCCCGGCTGCACCTGGACGCGCTCGGCGTCACGCTGACCACGCTCACCAAGGAGCAGGCCGCGTACCTCGGCGTGGCCGTCGAGGGCCCGTACAAGTCCGACCTCTACCGTTACTGAGGAGGCGTCCGACCATGAGCAGTCCCGTCATCGTGACCGGCTCCATCGCCACCGACCACCTCATGACGTTCGCGGGGAGCTTCGCCGACAGCCTGCTCGCCGACAAACTCGCCGCGGTCTCGCTGTCGTTCCTCGTCGAGGACCTGCAGGTCCGCCGCGGCGGTGTGGCGGCGAACATCTGCTACGGAATCGCGCGGCTGGGTGGGCGCCCGGTTCTGGTGGGAGCCGTCGGGCCGGACTTCACCACGGGATACCGCCCGTCGCTGGAGCGGCACGGCGTCGACTGCAGCCAGGTGTGGGTCAGCGAGACCGCGCAGACCGCCCGCTTCATCTGCACCACCGACGAGAAGCTCTGCCAGATCGCCTCCTTCTACCCCGGGGCGATGACCGAGGCCGGGCGGATCGATCTTGAACAGGTGGTCGCCGCGGTCGGTGACCCCGGCCTGGTCGTCATCGCACCGGACACCCCGGAGGCGATGCTGCGGCACGCGGACGCCTGCCGGCGCCGCGGATGGACCTTCGGCGCGGATCCGTCGCAACAGTTGGCCCGGATGACCGGATCTCAGGTACGGGCGTTCGTGGCCGGCGCCGCCTACCTCTTCAGCAATGAGTACGAGCATCAACTGCTGCTGTCCAAGACCGGCTGGACTTCCGCCGAGTTGCAACAGCAGGTGGGGGTCATCGTCACGACACTCGGCCCGGCGGGTGTCCGCGTCGTGCAGGACGGCGAGGCGGTTCACGTTCCGGCCGTACCCGTCGCGCACGTGGCGGACCCCACAGGCAGCGGTGACGCGTTCCGCGCGGGCTTCGTCAGCGCGACCGCCGCCGGTGCGAGTGCCACCCGTGCCGCCGAACGGGGGAGCGCGGTCGCGGCACTGGCCCTGGCGGCGCCGGGGTCCCAGGAGTACGACCCGTCCGCGTTCCGGGTCGCCACGGCGACGCGCATCTGAAGGGGGAAGCCGATGAATCCGGCCGGCCGGGTGGCGGATCTCGAGGCGATGCTGCGGCAGCGCGTCGCCGTGCTCGACGGCGCCTGGGGCACGATGCTGCAGGGCGCCGACCTCACGCCACAGGATTACCGGGGTGATCTGATTCCGCCGGGTCATCCGAAGGACGTCACCGGCGACCCGGACCTGCTGATCCTGACCCGGCCCGACGTGATCCTCGACGTCCACCGGCAGTACCTGGCGGCCGGTGCCGACATCACCACCACCAACACCTTCACCGCGACCAGCATCGCGCAGGCCGACTACGGCCTGGAGCACCTGGTCCGGGACATGAACGTGCAGGGTGTCCGGCTGGCCCGGCAGGCCGCCGACGAGGCCACCGAGCGGGACGGCCGTCCCCGGTTCGTGGCCGGCTCGATCGGCCCGCTGAACGTCACCCTCTC
>NZ_JBFAYF010000017.1:0-154058 GCF_040681165.1 Actinoplanes sp. NPDC051851
GGACCGGCCACCCCCTCGACCGCACCCGCACCACCCACCTACAACGCCTCGACTTCACCCTCGCCGCCTAAACCCCGAATAAGCCAGCAGGGTCACGGGTGTGTCGAGGCCCTCGATGCACCCCTGAGGACCAGCCGAAGTCACTCCATAGTGGGCGCACAGAAATCCGTGGCAGCGTTGCCGCGATGAGAGCTGCTGTGATGAGAATCGGACCCCGTACCGTCCTGGCCCTCGCCGCACTGGGTGTCGTCTGCGTGGCCACGTCCCTGACGCTCTTCGCGCTGCTCCACGTCCTGCCACCCTCGGCCTCGCTGGACTGGACCCGCCGCACGATCAGCCAGTACGCCCTCCTCCCGAACGGCTGGGTCTTCGACACGGCCACCCTGCTGCTCGCCGCGGGTTCCGCCGGCATCCTGATCGCCCTGCACCGGACCGGCGTGCTGCGCCGCGGCGCGGTGATCGCCCTGGCCGCGTGGGTGGTCGGCCTGATCGGCGTCGTCTGGTTCCAGAAGCACAGCTGGTCCGGCGGCGGCCCGTCCATCAGCGGCGACATCCACCGTTTCTTCAGCCTGGTCGCCTTCGTGAGCCTCCCCGCCGGCGCCCTCCTCGCCGCGGCTCCATGGCTCCGCCACCCCACGCCCGCCACTCACGCCTCTGCAGCCCAGGCCCCTGCCGTCCACGCGCCTGCCGTCCACGCGCCGGTTTCCGCTTCCGCCGTCGGGGATCCGCGCGCCGCGCGGTCGGTCGCCCTGGGCGGCGCGGCCTCCCTGCTCTGCTTCACTCCGATCCTGTACGCCCTGATCTCCCAGTCCTGGACCGGCGTCCGCTGGTGGCAGGCGATCCCGCTCGGCACCTTCGAGCGCCTCCTCGGCCTCGTCGAGGTGACGACGGTGCTGCTCCTGGCCTGGTGGGCGATCCGCGCCACCCGCACCCGGCAGCCGTCCACCGATTCGCTCCCGGCCTGACCGCATGCTCCCGCCCGAACGCTCCCGGCCTGACCGCATGCTCCCGCCCGAACGCTTCCGGCCGGAGGGCGGCTGGCGCTGATGGGTGTGTCGCGCCGGCCGAGGCACCCCTGACGGCCGGCCAGGGTGTGCCGCCCCTGGGGTCTGGGGGTGTGTGGGCGGGGGTGAGGGGCCCCTGGCGGCCAGCCGGAACGCGTCGGTGGGTCGGGTGATCGGGAGCGGTCAGGCGGGGTGGGGTGCGGGCTCGCGGTGGGTCGGGGTGCGCATCGTGGTGGCGGTGGCGGCTACGAAGAGGGCCAGCAGGACGGGGATGCCGAGGGCGGCGGTCAGGCCGATCACCGTGGCGGCGGCGCCGATCAGGATCGGGCCCAGGAGGAAGCCGACGTAGCCGATGCCGGCCACCGTCGACAGGGCGCGGCCCGGGTGGCCGGGGTCGCGATCGCCCGCGGCGGAGAAGACCTGCGGGGCTATGCAGGACAGGCCCAGGCCGAGCAGGCCGAAACCGAGGACGCCAGCGGCCGGGCGGTCGAGCAGCAGGCAGGTGCCCAGGCCGGCCGCGGCGAGCAGGGCACTGTAGCGGACCACCCGGACCGGGCCGAGCGAGCGGGTCAGGCGGTCGCCGGCGAGACGGCCCACGGTCATCAGGACGGCGAAGGCGGCGTAGCCGTACGCGGCGGAACCCGGGCTGGTGTGCAGGTCGTCGCGGAGGTAGACGGCGCTCCAGTCGGCCGCGGCGCCCTCGCCGACCAGGGTGCAGAGGACGAGCGCGCCGAAGAGGACCAGGATGAACCGGCGCCGGCCGTCCGGAGAAGAAGCCGGAGAAGAGGAAGAAGCCGGAGAAGAGGAAGCCGGAGAGGAGGAAGGGGGAGAGGGAGGCGACGTGGGGGCGGGGCGCGATGCCGGCCGCCGGCGGAGTTGCGGGAGCGTCCACCGCGCCGCCCAGGCCGCGAGCAGCAGGACGGCGCCGCCCACGCAGAGGAGGGTGGTGGACGCCGGGAGGGCGGCGTGGGCGAAAGCGCCGCCGATGATCGCGCCGAGGAAGCCGCCGAGGCTGTAGACGGCGTGGAACGAGGACATGATCGGGGTGCCCCACCGGCGCTGCAGCTCGACGGCGGCGGCGTTCATCGCGATGTTGAGGGTGCCGTGGACGGCGCCGAACGCGAAGAGCGCGGCCGACAGGGTCGCCAGCGTGGGGCTGAGGCCGGGGAGGACGAGCAGCGCACCCTCCAGCAGCGCGGCCGGGATCAGCAGGGGGAAGCGGTCGGTGAGGCGGCCGAGTACGGACATGCCGAGGATGCAGCCGGCGGCGAAGGCGAGCAGGGCGACGCTGAGCGAGCCGTCGGAGAGCGCCAGCCGTTCCTTGATCGCCGGGATACGGGAGGTCCACGCGCCGAGGGCCGTACCGAAGAGCAGGAAGGTGAGGGAGACGGCCACCCGGCCGCGGACGAGGGCGCGGTCGGGCGACATATCCATCACCTTAACTGTTCGGGGAAGCCGAAACGGGCCCGAAACAGCGCGGATCTCCCGGCGTCACCGGGGCGGTCTCTACTTTCTATCAAGCGATAGAAAGTAGGTGGTGAGGTGACCGAGGGAACCGCGACCACGGCGGGTGCCCGGGCGCACGCCCGCGCTCAGGAGAGGGCCGCCGAGCAGCCCCCGCTGCCCGAGGGGGTCGAGCTTGACAATGTGACCTGGGCGGAGACCGTGGCGGGCGGCGGGTACGCGCACGCGGTCCTGGCGCCGGGGACCCTGGTCGAGCTCACCGATCTGGACGGGGACGCCTGCGCGGCCGTGCTCGTCTACAACGCGCTGGAGACCCACGAGCGCCTCAACGTCGCGGACACCGTCAAGGTCCAGTGGCAGGTCTACACGAGCGAGGGGCAGGTGCTCCTCTCCGACCAGGGGCGGGCGCTCGCCACCGTGGTCGCGGACTCCTCCGGGCGGCACGACTCGTTCTACGGGGTCAGCACCCGGGACCGCAACGAGCGGCGGTACGGCGACGGCAGCCCGCAGGGCCCCTCGCCCGCCGGTCGTGAGCTGCTCAAACTCGCCGCCGCCAAGCACGGTCTCGGTCCTCGTGACCTGCCGCCCGCGCTCACCTTCTTCCAGGGGGTGCGGATCACGCCCGAGGGTACCCCGCAGTGGCGGGGCAGCGCGGGCGCCGGGACGTCGATCCGGTTCCGGGCCGAGATGCCGCTGATCGTGCTGATCGCCAACACGGCACACCCCCGCGATCCACGTGAGAACTTCGCCTGCGGCCGCCTTCAGATCGTTTCCTGGCGTACGGGAACAGAAGTCGATCTTGAAAAGGACGCGGACCCGGAACGCCGCCGGGCCTACCGGAACACCACCGACTACCTGCGGGCCAGGGGGCTTCGATGATCGTGCGGGACGAGATCGTGGCGCCACGCGCGCCCTGGTCGGCCATCCTGGAGAAGGGGCAGGGGCTGACCATCGTGGACCTGGACGGGAACCAGGCGGTGGACTTCCTCGCCTACGGCTACCCGAGCGGGGACGCCTACAGCGCGCAGACCACGCTGCAGGAGCAGGACTCGGTCTACCTGACCACCGGCTCGGTGCTGCGGACCAGTGAGTCCGCGCCGCTGCTGACCATCACGGCGACCGACGTGGCGCGGCACGACACGCTCGGCGGCGCCTGCTCCAAGGAGTCGAACACCCTCCGGTACGGCCACCACACCTTCGGTCAGCACGCCTGCGCGGAGAACTTCCTGATGGAGTTCGCGAAGTACGGCATGGGCAAGCGCGACCAGGTCTCCAACGTCAACTGGTTCATGAACGTGCCGGTCGACCCGGACGGCGCGCTCGGCATCGTGGACGGCATCTCCGCACCCGGCCTGTCGGTGAGCATGCGCGCCGAGACCCGCACCCTGGTCGTGGTCTCCAACTGCCCGCAGATCAACAACCCCTGCAACGGCTTCGACCCGTCCCGCGCCCGGATGATCATTCATGACCGCGCGTGACGCCGTCCTCCTGATCGCCAACCGGGGCGAGATCGCGGTCCGGATCATCAGGACCGCCCGGGAGATGGGGATCCGCACCGTCGCGGTCTTCTCCGACGCGGACCGGGGCGCCGCGCACGTCCGGCTCGCCGACGAGGCCGTGCGCCTCGGCCCGGCACCGGCGGCGGAGAGCTACCTGGACGTCGACGCGGTGATCGCCGCGGCGAAGAGCACCGGCGCGACGCTGATCCACCCCGGCTACGGCTTCCTCTCCGAGAACACGGTCTTCGCCGAGCGCTGCGCCGCCGAGGGCATCACGTTCGTCGGGCCGACCGTGGCGAACCTGGCCCTGTTCGCCGAGAAGCACACCGCCCGCGCCGCCGCCGAGGCCGCCGGGGTGCCGCTCCTGGCCGGCACCGGAGTGCTCGCCGACCTGGACGAGGCGCTCGCCGCCGCCGACCGGATCGGCTACCCGGTGATGCTCAAGGCGACCGCGGGCGGCGGCGGGATCGGCATGCGCGCCTGCGCCGGCCCGGACGCGCTCGGTGCCGCCTGGGCCGACGTGCGGCGGCTGGCGGCCGCGAGCTTCGGATCGGCCGAGGTCTTCCTGGAGCGGCTGGTCACCGAGGCCCGGCACGTCGAGGTGCAGGTCTTCGGCGACGGCGAGGGGCACGTCCGGGCCATCGGTGACCGGGACTGCTCGCTCCAGCGCCGGAACCAGAAGGTCCTCGAGGAGTGCCCGGCGCCCGGCCTGCCCGTGGCGATCCGGGAGGCGATGGCCGAGGCCTCGGTCCGGCTCTGCGCGGCGGTCGGCTACCGGTCGGCGGGGACGGTCGAGTACATCTACGACGCGGGGCGCGAGGAGTTCGCGTTCCTCGAGGTCAACACGCGGCTGCAGGTCGAGCACCCGGTCACCGAGGCGGTCTACGGGATCGACCTGGTCGAGTGGATGTTGCGACTGGCCCTGGGCGATAAATCCTTTATGTCGCGAACAATAGCGGCAAGGGGCGCGGCTGTCGAAGCGCGTGTCTACGCCGAGAACACCGACCTGGGCAATGTCCCGAGCGCCGGCACGATCACCCGTTGCGAGGTGCCGCCCGGCATCCGGTTCGACGGCTGGATCGAGCCCGGCGCCGAGGTCACCGCCTACTACGACCCGATGCTCGCCAAGCTCATCGTGACCGGAGACGATCGGGAGAGCGCCTGGGCGGCGATGCGCGGGGCCCTGGCCGGCACCCGCATCGACGGCGTCGCCACCAACCTCGGCCTGCTCGCCTCGGCCGCGGCGGAGCCCGCCGTGCTCGCGGGGGAGCACCACACCGGCACGCTGGCCGGCGTGGTCAACACCGCCCGCCGGATCGAGGTGGTCCGCACCGGGCTGCTCGCCACCGTGCAGGACTGGCCGGGCCGGCGCGGCTACTGGCAGGTCGGCATCCCGCCGTCCGGCCCGATGGACGACCTCTCGTTCCGGCTGGGCAACCGGGCCCTGGGTAACCCGGAGGGCGCGCCCGGCCTGGAGATCACCATGTCCGGCCCGACGCTGCGGTTCCACGCCGCCGCGACGATCATGCTGACCGGGGCGCCGGCGCCGCTCACGGTGGACGGCGCCGAGCGGCCGCAGTGGGAGCCGGTCGAGGTGCCCGCGGGCGGGCTCGTCGCGATCGGCACGGCGACCCGGGGGATGCGCTCCTACCTGCTGATCCAGGGTTCGCTGGACGTGCCCGAGGTCCTCGGCTCGGCGAGTACGTTCGACCTGGGGGAGATGGGCGGCTTCACCGGCAAGCCGCTGCGGGTGGGCGACATCCTCGCGCTTGCCGAAACGTCATCAGAAGTCGCGATAAAGGTGGACGAAAGGCCGGATATCGGCCGGGCCTGGGAGCTCGACGCCCTCGAAGGGCCGCACGCCGCCCCGGAGTTCTTCACCGCGGCGAGCATGGCGACGTTCTACGACACCGACTGGGAGGTGCACTACAACTCGGCCCGTACCGGCGTCCGGCTGGTCGGCCCCAAGCCCGAGTGGGCCCGCCCCGACGGCGGCGAGGCCGGCCTGCACCCCTCCAACGTCCACGACACGCCGTACGCCATAGGCGCCGTCGACTACACCGGTGACCTGCCGATCCTGCTCGGCCCGGACGGCCCCAGCCTCGGTGGATTCACCTGCCCGGCCACCGTCGCCACCGCCGACCTGTGGAAGCTCGGCCAGCTCCGCCCCGGCGACACCGTCCGGTTCCGCCCGGTCGACGACCGCGGGGACGACCGCCCCGCCGTGCACGACCAGGGCATCCTGCACCGGAGCGGCGCGCTGACCATCCGGCGCAGCGGTGACCGCAACCTCCTGGTCGAGTACGGCGAGATGGTCCTGGACATCGCCGTCCGGATGCGGGTCCACGCGCTGATGACCGCGATGGAACACCAGCCGGTCGAGCTCACGCCGGGCATCCGCTCCCTCCAGATCCACTTCGACCCCGCGGTGATCACCCAGGAGAGGCTGATCGAGGCCGTCGGGAAGGCGGACGCGTCGCTCCCGCCCGACGACGATCTCACCGTGCCGAGCCGGACCGTCCACCTGCCGCTGGCCTGGGACGACCCGAGCACCCGCGAGGCGATCCGCCGCTACATGGCCGGTGTCCGGGACGATGCGCCGTGGTGCCCGTGGAACATCGAGTTCATCCGCCGGATCAACGGCCTGGAGAGCGTCGACGACGTCTACCGCACCGTCTTCGACGCGGAGTACCTGGTCCTCGGCCTCGGCGACGTCTACCTCGGCGCGCCGGTCGCGACCCCCGTCGACCCGCGGCACCGGCTGGTCACCACGAAGTACAACCCGGCGCGCACCTGGACGCCGCAGAACGCGGTCGGCATCGGCGGCTCGTACCTCTGCGTCTACGGCATGGAGGGCCCCGGCGGCTACCAGTTCGTCGGCCGTACCGTCCAGGTCTGGGCCACGCACGCCCAGCGCGGCCCGTTCGCCGACGGCGTCCCCTGGCTGCTGCGGTTCTTCGACCGGATCCGCTGGTACCCCGTCGAACCGGACGAACTGCTCGCGATGCGCGCCGACATGGCCGCCGGCCGCCTGCCGCTGCGGGTCGAGGAGGGCGAGTTCAGCCTCGCCGCCTACCGCGCTTTCCTGACGGAAAACGATCAGTCAATAGCCGCCTTCCGGCGACGTCAGGGCGCGGCCTTCGCGGTCGAGCGCGAGGCCTGGGACGCCTCCGGCGAATTCGATCGTACGGAATTGACGCCCCCCGCCCCGGCGGAAAAGGCGGTCGACGTCCCGGAAGGTGCCGATCCCGTGGAGGCCCAGTTCGTGTCCAGTGTGTTCCGGATCGACGTGGCACCCGGTGACCACGTCGAGGCGGGCCAGCCCCTACTCGCGGTGGAGGCGATGAAGATGGAGTCGGTAGTGGTGGCACCCCGGTCCGGGCGGATCCACAGCCTGCCGGTGGAGCTCGGCGCCCAGGTCGCGCCGGGCACGATCCTGGCGGTGATCTCGTGAACCTGGACGATCGCTATGCGCGGGCCGCCGAGCGACCGGAGGCCTGGATCACGCTGCGCCCCCAGACCGAGGTCCAGCGGGAGGTCGACGAGGCCGTCGCCGCCGGGCTGCCGCTGGCCGGGCTGGTCTTCGCGGTCAAGAACAACATCGACGTGGCGGGCATCCCGACCACCGCGGGCTGCCCGGCGTACGCCTACGACCCGGCCCGGGACGCGACCGCGGTGGCCCGGCTGCGCGCCGCCGGCGCCGTGGTGCTCGGCGCCACCAACCTGGACCAGTTCGCCACCGGGCTGGTCGGCACCCGGAGCCCGTACGGCGCGGTCCGGCACGCGACCGATCCGGCCCGGATCTCCGGGGGGTCCAGCAGCGGCTCGGCGGTGGCCGTCGCGCTCGGCGCCGCCGACTTCGCGCTCGGCACCGACACGGCGGGCTCCGGCCGGGTGCCCGCAGCCCTGCACGGCCTCTACGGCGTGAAGCCGACCAAGGGCACGGTCAGCGCCGCCGGGGTGGTCCCGGCCTGCCGCTCGCTCGACGTGGTCACCGTCTTCGCCGCGGACCTCGCCCTGGCCCGCCGGGTCACCGAGGTGATGACCGGTTTTGACGAGCGCGACCCGCTCTCCCGGCCGTTCCCCGAGCAGCGTTCCGCGCCCGGCGTGCCCGCGCCCGGCGTGCCCGCCGCCGGCCCTGTGCGGATCGGTGTCCCGGCGCCGGGCGCGCTCGGCGAGCTCGACCCGGGCTGGGCCGAGCGCTTCGCCGCCGTGGTGGCCAGCTGCCCGGAGACGGTCATCGTCGACATCGAGCCGCTGCTCGCCGCGGCCCGGCTGCTCTACGAGGGCGCCCTGGTCGCCGAGCGGTACACGGCGGTCGGCCCGTTCATCGACGAGCACCCGGACGAGGTCGACCCGACCGTCCGCGCGATCATCGGCGGCGCCCGGGACCTGCCCGCCTGGCGGCTCTTCCAGGACCTGGAGCGGATCGACGGCTACCGGCGCGTCGCCGCGTCGATCTTCGCCGAGGTGGACGCGCTGCTGCTGCCGACCACCACCGGGCACCCCACGCTCGCCGCGGTCGCCGCCGAGCCGGTCGCGGTCAACACCCGGATGGGCCGGTTCACCAACTTCGCCAACATGCTCGACCTGGCCGCGCTGGCGGTGCCCGCGGGGACGGCGGGTGGCCTGCCGTTCGGGGTACAGCTGATCGGCCCGGCGTTCAGCGACCGGCGCCTCGCCTCCATCGCCGCCGTACGCGAGAAGGGTTTCGATCTATGAGCGAACGGCTGCGGATCGCGGTGGTCGGGGCGCACCTGACCGGCATGCCCCTCAACCATCAGCTGCTCGACCGGGGCGCCGCGCTGGAGTTCGCCGGCAGCACCGCCCCGCACTACCGCCTGTACGCGCTCACCGCCAGCCCGCCCAAGCCCGGCATGCTCCGGGTGACCGACGGCGGCGCGGCGATCGACCTGGAGGTGTGGTCGATGCCGCCCGCCGGGTTCGGTGAGTTCGTCGCCGGTCTGCCCGCCCCGATGACCATCGGCAGGGTCCAGCTCGCCGACGGCACCGAGGTACCGGGCTTCCTGGTCGAGCCGTACGCGATCGCCGGCGCCCCGGACATCACGTCCTTCGGCGGCTGGCGCTCGTATCAGTCCGCTGCCCGCTTCTAGGCCGGGTCTGCGGGCTGTGTCGAGGCCTCCGGCGCAGCCCTCGGCGCCGGCCGGAACCTTCAGACGGGGACCGGCGCGGACGTGGTCAGGCAGGTCTCCAGGGCGCGGGTGACGCGGGTGGGGTCGGGGGCGGCGATGACCACGCGGGCCAGGGCGGCCGCGTGGCGGGTCACGTCGGCGCGCAGCGACTCCGGTACGCCCGCCGACCAGTCGGCGGGGAGCGTGGGCGGCCGGAGGTACTGGATCTCCACCCGGAGGCCGCCGGTGGAGGGGAGGGACTCGGCGGCGGCCAGCTCGTCGGCGTGCCGCAGCGTCGCCTGGCCGGTGTACGGGCGCGGTGCCGCCGTCACGGGCGCCCGGCGCTCGCCGAGGTGCGCGCCGAGCGCGTCGTCGCCCCAGTCCCGGCCGGTGGTCCGCTCGATCAGCTCGGTGATCCCCATGCCGGAGAGCCGGAAGCCCATCTCCAGCAGGTCGAGGGCGCCGTCCGCGCCGCGGATCAGGTCCACGTGGAACGGGCCGTTCGCGTACCCGACCGCCGCCACGCAGGCGTCGACGAACCCGCGGACCCGCGCGTCCACCTCGGCGCCCGGATACGCGACGTGCCCCGCCTCGCGGAAGCTGTAGAGCGGGCCGTCGTGCTCGGTCGTGGTCAGCTTCTCGCAGAGGGTCAGGATCTCCGCCGCGCCGTCCCGCGCGACCGCCTGCACCGAGAGCTCCGTACCGTCGACGAACTCCTCGACGATCTAGCCGGTGAACCCGCCGCCGTCGTAGTTGCGCAGCCGGCCCAGCTCCCGGCGGGCGAGCGGCAGGTCCCGGCGGTCGGCCAGCATCACCACGCCCAGCCCGCCGCCGCCGTTGTCCGGCTTGATCACCACGGGGAAGCTGAGCCCCTCGGCCGCGGTCTCCAGGTCGTCCAGCGTGTCCGCGAAGCCGTGCCGGGGCTGCCGTACCGGGATCGCCGCGTTCGTCATGACGGTCCGCTGGGCGCGCTTGTACGGGCTGCAGAAGTCCGGCGACTGCCCGCTCGGCGCCGCGCCCAGGGCCCGTGCGGCCCGGTACGCGGAGTCGACGTACCGCTCGAACCCGGCGAGCACCACGGCCGGGGCCACACCGAGCGCCCGGATCGCCGCGCTCAGCTCGCCCGGGTCGGCGGGGTGATCCACCGCGACCACCGCGTCGAACGCGCTCCGCCCGAGCACGCTCCGCCACCGGAGATGGTCGGGCGTCTCGGCCAGGATCGCGGTCATCCCCCGGCGGCGTGCCGCGCCGAGGTACGGATCCAGACCGTCCCGGCCCGCGCCGACCTGGACGAATACTTTCCCCTCGGACACCGGCGGTCCCCTTCCGGTCGCGTCAGCCCATTCACTGATCGCAACGAGAGGCCGTGATGATCGGTGACGAGGCCGGCGTCAGCCCGCGACGCTGATCCGGGCGGCCGGTTCGTCGTCGCGCGTCGCCGTCGCGGTGATCCGGGCGGCCGGGGGGAGCAGCGCGGGGTCGCCCTCCGGCCAGGCGGCCGGGTCGTCGCCGAGCGCCGCCAGCTGCTGGATCTGCAGCTGCGACCAGGGGGAGAACTCCGAGCCCTCGGCCGAGACGGCGGCCTGGAACTCCGCCCAGGAGAGCCAGCGGGTCTCCTCGACCTCCGCCGGGTTCGGCCGGGGGAGGGCGCTCGCCGTGGCGTAGAAGACCGGGCACATCTCGTTCTCGACCACGCCGTGCAGTTCGGCGCGGTACCGGAACGCGGGGAGGACCAGCCGGACCTCGTCGAGGGGGAGGCCCAGCTCGTAGGAGGCGCGGCGGCGGACGGCGTCGGCGAGGGTCTCGCCCTCCGCGGGGTGGCCGCAGACGCTGTTGGTCCAGATCCCCGGCCAGGTCTTCTTGCTCAGCGCCCGCCGGCTGGCCAGATAGCGGCCCTCGGCGTCGAAGACGTAGCACGAGAAAGCCAGGTGCAAGGGGGTGGCGTCGGTGTGGACGGTCTGTTTGTCCCGCAGGCCGATGGCCTCGCCTGCTTCGTCGAGCAGAATGACGTGTTCCACAGTGTTCCCTGCCTGCAAGCTCGATTAAGGAAGGCGCCGGTGTCGCAGCGTGACCGTATTGGTTCGTACCGCTACGGCGCACCCTAACCGATCGTCTCCGCGATCCGCCAGCGCGACGGTGCGTCGCCCTTTCAAGATCACATCGGCGCGATGACGTGCGTGGCTACGTGACGTAACCATATCGTTACTCACTTTCCGTGCTGGAAAGCGGGTTCACAGTCACGTTCCTGACCTGCGCATTTCCCATTCATGTCGATGATTGACCATTGCGGACGGTGACATTTATGGGTTGCGGACCGTCCATTGTGACCGACGTCTCACTCGACGGTGCCCTAATGATCAAATGACGATAGCTGGGGCGCGCGATCTCGCGGGCCGCCCGAACACGGGTAGGTCGGCGGTGGCGGCTGCCGGGAAGAACAGGAGTCGCATGCAGGACTTGTCTGTCTCGGATCACCTCGGTGGCCAGATGAGCCGCCTCTGTGGTGTCCTCGGGCTCGACCCGTCGGCACCGGTCGAACTGCTCGGTGAACTGCTCGGCCCGCACCGGAACCGGCCACTCTCGGCCCCGCCCGCGTTCCTCTCGGACGTCGCCGACGACCACTCGCCGGTCGAGTTCTCCATCGCGTACAACGAGAGCGAGCCACCCGCGCTGCGCATCCTCGCCGAGGGCTTCGGCGCCCGGCCGGGCGTCCGCGAGAACCACGCCGCCAACCTCGACTTCCTGCGGGCGCAGAGCGAGCGGTACGGCCTCTCCACCACCCGCCTCGACGCGGTACGCGACCTGTTCACCACCGCGAACCCGCAGGGCGACTTCGTGCTCTGGCTCTCGCTGGTGTTCCGCAGCGGCCGCCGCCCCGAGTTCAAGGTCTACTTCAACCCGGAGGTGGAGGGGCGGGAGCGCGCCTTCGACCTGATCGGCGAGGCGTTCGACCGGCTGGGCCTGGGCCCGGGCTACCGGACCATGCTGAAACACTCGATACGCTCGGGCGAACAGGGCCGCCTCGACCGGCTCGCCTTCTTCGCCCTCGACCTGCACGACACGCCACAGGCGCGGGTCAAGCTCTACCTCGCGCACCACGACGCCACCGCCCAGGACGTCGCCCGGGCCGCGACCGTCGTCGACGGCGTCGACCCCGACGAGCTCATCGACTTCATCAGCCGCAGCGGGCGCTCGCACCGGTACTCCGGCCGCCCCCTGGTCGGCAGTTTCACCGTCACCGGCGGCGCCGACCGCCCGAACGGGTACAGCATCTACGTCCCGATCCGCAGCTACGTCACCGACGACAGCGAGGCCCGCGAGCGGATCCTGCCGCTGCTCTCGCGCTACCGGTTCGACCCCGCCGTCCTCGACCGGGCCCTCGCCGCGATCAGCGACCGTCCCCTCACCGACGGCGTCGGCCTCATCGCGCACTCCTCCCTCCGCCTGGGCCCCCCACGTCCCGGCATGACGGTCTACCTGAGCTCCGAGGCGTACGAGACCCGCGCCCCCCGCTCGGTCAGCCTGCCCGCCGCGTAAGAGCGTTCGCCCTTTCTGCAGCAAGCCCCCCACATCACAAGGAGCCCCCCGTGTTATCCGATCCGATCAGGAAGCCCCCGCCGTACCGGATCAAGGTCGTCGAGCCGATCCCGTTCCTCTCGCCCGAGCAGCGCCGCGCCGCGCTCGCCGAGGCCGGGTACAACCCGTTCAACCTGCGCGCCGACCAGGTCACCATCGACTTCCTCTCGGACTCCGGCACCGGCGCCACCTCCACCGACCAGGAGGCCGCCGCCGCCCGGGGTGACGAGTCGTACGCCGGCGCCCGCTCGTGGTTCCGCTTCCGCGACGCGGCCGCCCTGCTCACCGGCTACCCGCACCTGCTCCCCACACACCAGGGCCGGGCCGCCGAGCGGGTGCTCTTCACCAGCCTGCTCAAGCCGGGCCAGCTCTGCCTGAGCAACACCCACTTCGACACCACCGGCGCCAACGTGACGCTGGCCGGCGCCGAGGCCCGCGACCTGCCCTGCGCCGAGGCCCGCGACCTGGACAGCGACGAGCCGTTCAAGGGCAACATCGACCTGGACGCGCTGGAGAGCACGCTCGCCGGGCCGGAGGGTTCGCGGGTCGGCCTGGTGCTGATGACGATCACCAACAACGGCTTCGGCGGCCAGCCCGTCTCGATGGCGAACCTGGAGGCGGTCCGCGAGATCACCCAGCGCCACGGCGTACCGTTCTTCCTGGACGCCGCCCGTTTCGCGGAGAACGCCTGGCTGGTCAAGCAGCGCGAGCCCGGCTACTCGCACTGGACGCCCCGGAAGATCGCCACCCGCGCCTTCGAGCTCGCCGACGGCTGCCTGATCAGCCTCAAGAAGGACGGCCTCACCGCGATCGGCGGCCTGATCGGCCTGCGCGACGAGAACCTCTGGCAGCAGTGCGAGGCGCTCCTGATCGCCACCGAGGGCTTCTCCACGTACGGCGGTCTCGCCGGCCACGACCTCGAGCGGCTCGCCGTCGGGCTGCGCGAGGTCACCGAGCCGTCGTACCTGGAGGGCCGCGCCACCCAGACGGCCCGGTTCGCCCGCATGATCAACGACGCCGGTGTGGACATCATCCAGCCGGCCGGCATCCACGCCCTCTACCTGAACGCCGGGCGCCTGCTGCCACACCTGACCCCGGCCGAGTTCCCCGGTCACTCGCTCGGCTGCCAGCTCTTCCTGGACGGCGGCATCCGCTGCGCCGAGCTAGGGTCGCTCTACCTGGGCACCCTGGACGAGGAGAACCGCCTGACCGGCCCGGCCCCGTTCGAACTGGTCCGCCTGGCGATCCCGCGCCGGGTCTACACCGAGGAGCATTTCGCGTACGTGGCCGGAGTGCTCGGCGACATCGCCAAGGACCCGGAGCGCATCCGGGGCTACCGGATCGCCTCGGCCCCGCCCCTGCTCCGCCACTTCAAGGTCCGCCTGGAGCCGATCCAGGCCTGACCCCTCCACCCGCGCCCGCCACCGCTTTCCGTACCCGCCGCCGCTTCCCGGCCGGCCGGCGCTCTTCCTGCCGGCTGGCACTCAGCGGTCCCCCAGCCCCGAGAAGGCACGCCGGGTTCCGTTGGCTGACCGTCAGGGGTGTCTCGGCCGGGCTTGATCGACTTTCATGATCAACTGCGGGTGATGATCTTGGTGGCTGGCGTTCTGGGGTGTGTCGGCGGGCTTGAGTGACCTCTGGGTGCCAGCTTTCCCGGCGTGGCTGGCGTTCAGGGGTCTCTCGGGCGCCTGAGACACCCCGGATCGCCAGCCGACCGGCCTGAGGCACCCCGGATCGCCAGCCGATCGGCCGGGGCGCCCCTGGGCCGCCGGCTCACCGCCCGTGGGGTGCCGCCCGGCCGGTCCATGATCGAACCCTGGCACGCGGAGCCGGCGATCCGCGGGTGGCGAGTGTTCGGGCGGGCACCCTGTCACGGGATCCGGCATCCCGCCCAGGTGGTCCAGATGTGACCAGCAGGGTCACGTATGGATGCTGCCGTCAGCGACAGTTCCTCAACTGGACGGCATTGCTCCCTGATGCATCAGGAGTGATGTATCTAGAGTGATGCATCCCGGGTGATGCATCCCGGGTGATGCATCCCGGGTGATGCATCAGGAGTGATGCATCAGGGTTGATGCATCAGGAGTGATGCATCAGGGTTGATGCATCACCCGGGATGCATCAACCCTGATCGGGTTCGGGCTCGGTGGGTCAGGCGGAGCGGAGGGCCAGGCGAGCCATCGCGTGGCGGACCAGGGAGATCAGGGCCATCTTGCTGGACTCGCGGTCGCGGGCGTCCAGCCAGACCAGCGGGACCTCCGGGCCCAGTTCCAGGGCGCTGCGGATCTCGGCCTCGGTGTACTCGCACTCGCCGTAGAACCGGTTCACCGCCGCGATGAACGGGAGGCGGCGGCGTTCGAAGTAGTCGACCGCCGGGAAGCTGCTGTCCAGGCGCCGGGTGTCGACGAGCACGATCGCGCCCACCGCGCCCTGGGCGAGCTCGTCCCACATGAACCAGAAGCGGTCCTGTCCGGGGGTGCCGAACAGGTACAGCACCACGTCCGGGCTGATCGTGATGCGCCCGAAGTCGAGCGCCACGGTCGTGTGGGTCTTGCTCTCCACGCCGGTGGTGTCGTCCACCCCCAGGCTCGCCTCGGTGAGGATCTCCTCCGTGGTCAGCGGGGCGATCTCACTCACCGAACCCACCAGCGTCGTCTTGCCGGTACCGAAGCCACCGGCAATGACGATCTTGACCGATGTCCGGTCCATTTTTCCTCGTTCCTTGACGAACATTCTGTGACGACGAGGCCGCGCTCGGCGGCGGGCGGGGCTAGAGCCGCTCGAGCCCGGCGAGGACCGCGTCCAGCAGCCGGAGGTCCACGACCTTCTGCTGGGCCGGGGATCCGATCTTCAGGTAGCCCTGTTCCAGCAGCACGTCCACCATCACCTTGATGATGGTGAGCGGGATGTGCAGGTAGGCGCCGATCTCCGCGATGGAGATCCAGCCACCGCACCGGCTCAGGATCTGGAGATACTCGGGCTCCAGCCGGGTGGTGTCGACCCGGAGCGCGACGACCTGGGTGGCGAGGTCGAGGGCGGTGTCCCGGGGGCTGGTGCGCCCGTTGACCAGTATGTACAACGGTACGAACCGGCCGGCTTCGTCCTCGTCCTCGCCGTCCCAGCTATCAGTCATGGATCTCCGATGCCAGCGCCGACCGGGCCTCGGTGCCCAGGTAGTCGCCGATCCGGCTGACCAGGCGGCTCACTTCGTAGGCCACCATTCCCATGTCGACGTTCTGATCACAGAGCACCGCGAGGCGCGCGTTCTGCCCGGCCGCGGCGAGGAAGAGCGTGTGCTCCACGTACTCGATCACCACCTGCTGGACCGGGCCGCTGCCGAACCGGCGGCCGGTGCCGGCCGCGACGCTGTACATCGACGACGAGCCGGCGGCGAGGATCTCGGCCAGGTCCTGCGGCATCGAGGTGGACTTCTGAATGATCAGCCCGTCGGTGGAGAGGACGACGACCGACACGACGTGTGGCACCTCGACGAGGTCGTCCAACATCCAGGGCAGATCATTCGGGGCTGTCGAGTGGGTCACGCGTTCCTGCCTTGCTCAGCGGTGGGTTCGTTGTCGTCGGAGTCGGCCGCCCGGCCATCGGCCCAACCCCGTTGGTAGCGCGCGAAGCGGTTCCGGGCCTCCTCGGGAGACCGCGATGCCGTCACCTGTGCCGTGTCGTCTTCCACGACGGCCTCCTCGCGCAATCCCGGCGCGAGGTGCTGCTGCGGGCGCCGCTGCGGTAGCGGCCGTTTGCCCCCGCCGTTCGAGGCCGCCGCGGGCGATGCGGCCGGCGGGCCACCCGCCGGCGGCGCCGCGGGTGGGATCACCGGCGGGGTCACGGGTATCGGGGCGGTGTGCCCGGTGAGCCCGCCCAGCGTCTGCCGGCCGCGCGGCGCGATCGGCGGCTGGACCGCCTGCTGCGGCTGGACCGGCTGGACCGGCTGTGAGGGGGCCTGCTGCAGGGGGCCAGGTTGCGACGGGGGCTGCTGCGGCTGCCGCTGGGCGGGCACCCGGCCGTTGGTGGCCTCCGGCTCCAGTACGCCCACCGAGGAGCGGTTCACCACCGGCGCGATCCCGGTGGCGGTCTGCCAGTTCCGATCGCGGCGGGGCTCCTCCGGCGGCGGCACCGCGGCCAGGCCCGCCGGGGGAGTCGGCTCCGCGTCGGCTGGTTCCGGCTCGCCGCCGCCGGCCACCAGCACCCGGTCCGGCAGCAGCACGATGGCGAGCAGGCCGCCGTACGCGGACCGGCGCAGGCTGACCTGCAGACCCTCCCGCTTGGCGAGCTCGGCGACCACGTAGAGGCCGACCTGGGACCCGTCCTTGAGCTCGGTGACCTCGGGCGTCGGAGCGGTCGCGAGCAGGGTGTTCGCCCGCTCCACCGCCTCCTGGCCCATGCCCACGCCGGCGTCCTCGATCTCGATCGCCACGCCGTGGTTGACCCGGCTCGGGGTCACCCAGACCGTGGTGCCGGGCGGTGAGAAGGCGAGCGCGTTGTCCAGCAGCTCGGCCATCAGGTGGACGACCTCGGCGACCGCGTGGCCGACCAGCGAGACGTCGGCACCGCCGCGCAGGTTGATCCGCTGGTAGTTGTGCGTCTCGGAGAACGAGGCGAGCAGCACCCGGCGCAGCGGCACCGGCTTCTGGAACCGGCGGCCGATCTGCCCACCGGCGAGGATGACCAGGTTCTCCAGGAATCGGCGGGTCTGGTTGAGCTGGTGGTGGATGTCGAAGAGACGCTCCATCACCTTCTCGTCGCCCATCTGGGCCTGCAGGTCCTCGACGGTCTTGAGACCGCGCTGCAGCGGGCGCTGCGGGCGGCGGGCGACACCCATCAGCATCGCGGTGCCGGCGGCCCGGGCCTTGGCCTCGTCGACCGCAGCCTCGGCGGCCGCGCGCAGCGACCGGTTGATGACCCGGGAGACCTGGCCGATCTCGTCGGAGCCGTAGTCCTTGCTGGCGAACTCGGTGGCCAGGTCGACCTGTTCCCGCTTGCGCAGCCGCTCCATGATCGCGGGGAGGCGCTGGTCGACCAGGTCGTCCGCCTCCTGGCCCAGGCGGGACAGGCGGATCGAGAGCGCGCGGTCGACCAGGACGCTGGACTGGCGCAGCGCCCAGAGGATCGCGATGATCGCGACGAGCAGGGCGACCAACGAGCCGACGAGCGCGGTGAGCAGCTGGTTGTTACCGGTACGCAGGGTGCGTGCGGAGACCTTGTCGGCCTCGAGCACGGTCAGGTCCACGAGGTTCGAGGAGACCGTGCCGGTCAGCGAGGTCCAGCGGTCCCGGTTGACCGAGCTCACCGTGAGCGCGCTGGGCACGCCCTTCTTCCACGGGCCGGCCGCGATGATCGAGTTCTCCGCGGCGACCAGGTCCTTCCAGGCGCTGCTCGCCTCGATCGCCTCGAGCTGCTCCGCCGGTCCGGGCTCCAGATGGGTGGAGGCCTGGTCCAGCTGGTAGTGGTACGAGTCGACCAGCTGGACGAACTCCAGGTACTGGGTCCGGGTCAGCGATCCGGCGGCGAACGCGCCGTCCATGGTCGAGGCGGCCCGGGTCATCATGTCGGAGGCCCGGAAGACCTCGGTCGAGGTGAGACCGCCCTGGGTCGCGGTGGCGTCCGGCACGCCGCGGGCCTGGGTGTCGAAGAGCTCGGTCGCGGTGTCCAGCAGCTCGTTGTAGAAGGCGTACGCCTGGGCCGCCGAGGTCGACCGGGCGTCGATCGCGCTCCGGGTGGTGGCCAGCTGGTCGAGGTACCCGGTCAGGGTGTCCCACCGGGTGGTGATCGAGGCCGGCGCCTGGGCCAGGGCGCTGTCGGCGACCGCGCGCAGCTCGGTCAGCTGCTCGTCGGTCTGCCGCCGTTGGTCGAGCAGCGTGGTCAGGTCCCGCGAGGGGCGGGCCAGGTACGCCACACTGAGACGGCGTTCCTGCTGGATCGAGGAGAGGGCCGAGACGGCGGGGATCGAGACCTCACGGACCGATACCGCCACGGTACGGTTGTAGAAACCCTGATAGATCAGGTACGCGGAGGCGGCCAGCCAGACGGCCAGGGCCACGACACTGGGCACGAGCACCAGGCGGACCACCCGCCGCCGGATCGACTGCTGCCGTTTACCGCTGCGCTCCGCGACCTCGGACGCCGGGGCGGGACTCGCCGGAGCGCCGGGCGGGGGGCTAGTCAGGTCGGCCGATGTTGGCGCCAACATTCATCCAATCTGGACAGCATGAAGCAACGACTCGCACGCGGTTCGACCCCCGTCAAATGTGCGTGCAAACCCTAGCGGGGGACCGTGATCCGCACCAGCGAGGCATATCTCCACAGTCTTCGGTGTGACTGTCCTTACTGGTATCAGCGTCGCCGGGCGTCGGCAAGGTCATTGCCGGACCGGCGGAGCCTGTCCATGATGGACCATGACCCGGGTACGGCGATCGCCGGGCGTCCCGGTGCCGGACAGTGATCGTCCGGTCGCCGCGGCGCCGGGCTCCGGGCGTACCGGAAAAGCGGTTTTAGCTGGGAAAACGTGGCGGTTCTCTCGCTCCGGGCGCCTTGACATCGGAGCCTTCCCGGACCAGCCTTGTTGATCTCAGCCGGCCCGGACGCTCCCCGCGGGCGGCACACGGTGAAGGGCCCCGAGATGGAACTGGACGCGAAGGACTACGAGGAACTGCAACGAGGCTCCTCGATGGTGGAGCAGTGGCGCCGCAGTGAGCACGCCTCCCGGGTGGCCGCCGAGCTGATGCGCCTGCACGGCGGCACGGTGCCGATGAGCGAGCTGCTCTGGGCGGGCGCCGAGGCCTTCCTTCCGCGCCAGTGGCAGGCGGGCCGCGCGGCCGAGCCGGAGGAGGCCGCCACCGAGGTCTACGAGCGCTGGCGCCGCCTGGAACGCCGTCGCATCGAGCGCCGCCGCCGCGAGGCCTGAGCCGTAACACGGCTGCCGGAACGTGGCCGCCGGTGACACGGCCGCCGACCTCAACGGTGCCCGACTTCCGCCGAACAGACCGGAAAGGTTCGTTCGCGAAGGTGGTGGCCGGATGCTTCCCGAGGTGGTCGGGACGTGGGTGCACGTCGAACTGCCCCGCCTCAACCGGGCGATCCTCGGCGCGCAGGCGCCGCCGGAGCTGCTGACCGAGCGGCTCCGCGCCGAGCTGCTGCCCGAGCTTCCGGTGGTCACCCGGCTGGACCAGCGTCAGGCGTGCCAGCTCACCGTGCTGCTCGGGCTCGTCGGCGCCTCGGTGGCCCGGCACTACCAGGAGCACGAGCCGGACGGCCGGGACCACCCCGAGCACGCGTTCGCCGGGCTGCTGTCCGGAACGGATCAGATCCCCTTCCGCGCCTACTTCGCGGCGCTCGCCGATCACACCGGCAGCGGGCACTGCTACCGGGACGGCTACGCCTCGCTGGTGCGCTGGAACGTCGGCAGGGTCCGGGTCCGGATGGGCCACGAGACGGTGGCCGAGCTGCCCGGAGCCTTCGAGGACGGGCACGTCCGGACGTACACCGGAGCGGGCAGTGAGGAACGCTTCTTCGTCCTGGTCAAGATGGGTGAGACGGTCGAACTGGCGGTCAACGAGCTCCTCTGCCCACTCACCCCCGAGCATGCCTCTCTCGCTTCCGAGGAGGCGATTCACAACGTACGCGCGGCGACGGTGCTCCTGACGACTCTGCGCGGACTGATGGTCGACTTCGCCGGTCTGCCCCCGGAGGAGGGTATGGCGCCCGATCACTTCCTCGACGTGTTCCGGCAGTTCGCCGTGCACTGGACGCTCGGCGACATCCCGCCCAGCGGCGCGCTGGACCCGGAGGCGCTGAAGCGGGACTTCCTGCTCGGGATCGCGTACCCGGAGTACGAGGAGCGGGCCCGGCGGCTCTTCCCGGGGCTGCTCACCCACGAGCGGGAGGAGATCTCCGACCTGATGACGATGCTCCCGCTGCCCGAGCGGCTGCTCGGCGACTTCGGGCTGGCCGCCGGCGGACTGCACGACGCGGATCACGGGGACCTGCGGCGGCTGGTCGCCCACCACCCCGCGCTGGTGGACTGGTACCGGCTGCTCACCGCGCACGCGCGGGCGTCCGGGGCGCACCTGATGCTGAGCAAGCGGATGCTCTTCAACCCGCAGCGGCTCCGGGACGCGGCCGGGCTCGGCGACGGGCGGCTCGTCTCGAACCGGAGCGGGACGACCGGGATGACCGAGCGTTACCTGGATCGGCTCACCCGGGCGCGGAAGGAGCACCCGCTGGCGCCGCTGGGCCCGGTTTTGCGCGCGGAGGCGGTGGAGGGCGGGGTACGTTTCGATCGAGAGTCGGCTCCGGTAGAGGTCGCCGTCGAACTTCTTGGGTGATTTATCATACTTTATGGGGGTTCGGTGAAGCCGCTGGCGGCGATCGGCCGGGACCAGCTGATGGCGCTGATCGACCACACCTCCGCGGTGATCTACATGCGCGACGCGGACGGGCGTTACCTGCTGGTCAACCGGGAGTACGAGCGGCTCTTCGACCTCGACCGGGAGGACATCGTCGGGCTCACCGACCACGACCTGTTCCCGCGGGAGATGGCCGACGCGTTCCGCGCCAACGACCTGCAGGCGCTCGCCGGGGGCATACCGGTGCAGATGGAGGAGCAGGCGCCGGGCGACGACGGGCCGCGTACCTACATCACCGCGAAGTTCCCGCTCATCGACGAGCGCGGGCACGCGTACGCGGTCGCCGGCATCTCCACCGACATCACCCAGCGCAGCCGGGCCGAGGCCGCGCTCCGGGAGAGCGAGGAGCGGTTCCGGCTGCTCGCCGAGCACGCCCAGGACATCATCTTCCGGTACCGCCTGGATCCCGACCCGGGAATGGAGTACCTGAGCCGCGCGGTGGAGACGCTGACCGGGCGGCGGGCGGAGGAGTTCTACGCGGAACCGGCGCTGATCTTCGACTGCGTGGTCCCGGAGGACCGGCCCCGGCTCCGGGAGTCCTGGCACGCCGCCCGGCCCGGGACGCTGACCGTACGGCTGGTCTCCGCGGACGGGCCGGTCTGGATCGAGCAGCGGGCCAGCGCGATCACCGACGACGACGGCCGGCGGGTCGCGGTCGAGGGCATCCTGCGCGACGTCACCGAACGGGTCGCCGCCGAGAAGGAGCGCGCCGAGCTGGAGCACCAGCTCCACCAGGCCGACCGGCTCGACTCGCTGGGCCGGCTCGCGGGCGGGATCGCACACGACTTCAACAACATCCTCGCGGTGATCGCCGGGTACTCCGACATCCTCGCCGAGGAGCTGGGCCCCGAGCACCCCGGCGTGGGCGACGCCGAGGGGATCAAGCAGGCGGCCGCCCGGGGCAGCGCGCTGACCAGGCAGCTCCTCATCTTCAGCCGTGCCGAGCCGTCCCGGGCGGAGACGCTCGACCTCAACGCGGTCGCCGTGGACATGGAGCGGATGCTCGCCCGTACGCTCGGCGAGGACATCGACCTCTCCACCGCGCTCGCCCCGGACCTGCCGCCGATCGTGATGGACCGCGGCAAGCTGGAGCAGGTCCTGATGAACGCGGTGATGAACGCGCGCGCCGCGATGCCCGCCGGCGGCCGGCTCACCATCGCGACCGGGGCCGACGGGGACTTCGTCACGCTCGACGTGACCGACACCGGGTGCGGGATGCCGCCGGAGGTGCTTGCCCGGGCGTTCGAGCCGTTCTACACGACCCGGGGCCGGGGGCGGGGGACCGGGCTGGGACTGGCCACGGCGTACGGGGTGGTGACCGGGGCGGGCGGGACCATCGGGCTGGAGTCCGCGGTGGGCGCTGGGACGCGGCTGCGGGTGCGGCTGCCGGCCGGTGCGCCCGGGGAGGCGCCGCCGGTGATCGCCGAGGAGCGGCCCGCGCGGGGCGGGGCGGGACGCCGGATCCTGGTGGTGGAGGACGAGGACGCGGTCCGGGACATCGTCTGCCGGCTGCTGGAGAAGGCGGGGTACCGGGTGTTCTCAGCGCCGGACCCGCAGGAGGCGCTGCGGATGTGCCGTGCCGGCGGGCTGGAGTTCGACGCGCTGCTCAGCGACGTGATCATGCCGGGGATGTCGGGTACGCAGCTGGCGGCGGCGCTGCGCGACGACCGGCCGGGACTGCCGGTGCTGTTCATGTCGGGGTACACCAGCGGGCCGGCGCCGGGCGGGCAGGAGCTGCCGCCGGACGCGCCGCTGATCCGCAAGCCGTTCGAGACGCAGACGCTGTTGAGCGAGGTGCACCGCCTGCTGTCGTCCCGGGCCGAGCGGTAGATCCCGGCCCGGGACCGTGGCTGCTAGCTCGCGGTGCAGGTCAGCACCGGAGTGCCGGCGGTGCCGGCGGCGATCAGGCCGAACGTCGCGGGCAGTGCGCCGTTCCAGCTCGCGTTCCGTACGGTCGCGGTGGAACCGCTCGTGGTCAGCGTGCCGTTCCAGACCTGGCTGATCGACTGGCCGCTGCCGAGGGTCCAGCTGACCGCCCATCCCGTGGTGGAACCGCTGCCGGTGACCGCGACGTCCGCCTGGAATCCGCCGCTCCAGGAACTGGTGACCGTGAGCACGGCACTGCAGCCCGTGCCGGCCGGTGACGAGGTGGTCGCGGTCGGGGTCGGCGACGTCGTGGTGGGGGACGTCGTGGTGGGCGACGTCGTGGTGGGGGACGTGGTGCTCGTCGTCGGATCGGCCACTCCGGTGGCCAGACTGTAGGCGAGGCTCGGCTGGAAGGAGCCGGCCGTGTACGCGCACCCGTCGGCCTCGCCGGGCGGCTTCACCCAGAGGTACGCGTCCACGTCGGCGTCACCGGTCGCGGTGGTCGGGTACTGCCCGATCCGCCGGTCGGTGTTGTCGTCGCCGCACCAGTCGCCGGCCGCGCCGCCGTTCCGGCTGGTGTCGATCACCTGGTGCCGGCCGGAGACGCCCGCCGCGGTGAGCGCGCTGATGATCGACCGTCCGTAGCTCACCTCGCTCGACGTGGCGTTGAAGTTCGAGACGTTGGTGTAGAAGCCGTCCGCGTCCGCGACTCCGGCCGCCACCAGCCGGGACGCCTGATCGGCCGCGCTGTTCCAGGTCGAGTGCCCGGCGTCGAGGTAGACCCGGGCGTTCGGGTTCGCCGCCTTCAGGGTCCGGGTCGCGGTGCTCAGGGCCTGGTCGCGGGCGGTGATCTCGCCGGAGCTCAGGCAGGTCTGCAGGGCGATCGAGTCCGGTTCGAGGATCACCACGGCGGTCCGCGTGCCGAGGCCGCCCGCGATCCCGTTGATCCAGGTCTGGTACTGGCCGAGGTCGGGAGCGCCGCCCGAGCTGGCGCCGCCGCAGTCCCGGTTGGTGATTCCGTAGACGGTCAGCACCGGGATCTGCCCGGCGGCGTTCGCCCCGTTCACGTAGGTGGCGACCTCGCTGCCGATCGTGCTCAGGTTGACGGTGGCGAGCCAGTGCGACGCGGGCTGGCTGGCGATCCGGCTCTGGATCACCGCGGTCCGCGAGTCGTTCGGGTTGGCCGCCACCCACCGGGCGACGGCGGTGTCCGCCTCGCGGTAGAGCGTGCCACTGATGCTTCCGGCCTCGGCGGGTACGGCACCGAGCACCGTGCCACCGGCTGCCGCCACTGCGGCGACCGCGGCCGCCAGCCAGCCCTTGTTCCTGGGGGACATCGACGTTCCTTCCGGGGGGAGAAGGTTCTGGGAGCGCTCCCACCGTAACGTCGCCGCCACGTCCCGGCAATCTAGGTGCATCAATCGATAGGGGCCTCACCGTGCGGCCGGTTGGCAGAGCAGCCGCACGGGGAGGCCCCGTCAGGGATCAGCTCGACGAGCCGAAGGAGGTCAGTTGACCGAGACGGCGGAGCCGGCGGAGGTCGTGACCGGGGTGTACTTGGCGGTGAAGAAGCCGTTGGCGACGCAGGCCGCCGGGCCGGTGCTCTTGTTGAACTGCTGGTCGGTGAAGGTGATCGAGTTGTCGGTGTTGTCGGCGACCGCGCTGATCGCGTTGTTGTTGGCCACGAATACGCAGGTCACCGAGCCGAGCAGGGTCTTCAGCACCAGGGTGGCGGAGATCGGCGCGGCGTCGGTGCCGGCGACCGTCACGGTGCCGTCGCTGGCGGTGGTGGTGGCGTACGGCAGGTTGTTGACCGTGACGCTGTTGACGCCCGTCACGCCGGTGATCCCGGTGACCGTGCAGGTGCCCAGGGTCAGCGTGGAGGAGAGCGACGCGCTGCCCGGGGAGACCGGGTTGTCGTTGACGAGCGAGCTGATGCTCGACGCGGCGCAGAACATCCCGCTGGTGCCGCCCGCCGTGGTGGCGAAGGCCGCGTTGGTGCCGGTGGCGAGCGGCGCCGCGATGGTGTCGCCGACCGCGACGGCCGCACCGTCGGCGGTCAGCACCGCGACGTCGTCGGCGTAGGCGGGAGCGGCGCCGAGGATCGCGGCGAGAGCGGTGCCGGCGATCGCGGCGGCGGTGATGCGAGAACGCATGGGGGACACCTTTCTAGGGTTGAACTTCAGTTGGCCGAGGCGGCCAGGGCCTGCTGGAGGTCGTCCAGACTGGGAGAGATGGCGAACGTGGTGTCGTTGTCGCCGAACTCGACGGCGTTCTTGCCGGCCGCCGAGGGGAGCCCGAAGGCGAGGTTGATCAGCGCGTCGAGGGTGCCGGGGATCAGGCCGCAGCCGTTCGCCTTGGGCACCGCGTACGCGTTGTCCACCAGCGTCGCCCCGCTGAAGCCGACGCCCAGCGTCTGGTACCCGTTCGGGTCCGCGACGATGGAGAGCTCGCCGGAGTCGCCGGTGACCGGCGTGTTCGGGGCGGGCGGGCTGGTGGTCCCGGTGGTCGGGCTGAACTTGATCGGGTTGCTGTTCGACCCGATGTAGCACGATCCGCCGAAGAAGGCGTTGTAAAGGTGGAGCTTGACCGGCAGTACGAAGACCGGGGTGTTCTCACCGGTGGCGAGCGGGACGAAGTCGGTGATGTCACCGGCCAGCTCGACCTTGGCGAAGACACTGGTCACGCCGGGGATGATGTTCTCGATGCCGGGGATCTCGACCTCCAGCGGCTCGGCGATCAGCGTCTTGCCGTTCGCCGCCGGGACGGTGGAGTACACGTTCGCCTCGGTGCCGTCGGGGAAGGTCCGCACCGGCGCGCTGGCCGGCCAGTAGACGCCGAACTGCACCGTGATCGGGTCCTCGAACGGGACGACGTTGTCGCCGATCGTGACGCTTCCTCCGTTGGTGACCGAGTACACGCAGCCGACCTGAAGGTTCGTCGCATCCTTCATCACGGTCGAGGTCAGGGGGCAGTCGCCCAGTCCGGTGTACGCGCCACCGGGCTCGGCCGCCTGGGCCGGTGCCGCGGCGACGACCAGTGCGGTCGTGGTGGCCATCAGCGTGATCAGGGCACGCTTGAACGGTGACGCAACCATGGCGCCACACTCCTTAATGATGATGGTGGGAGCGTCGACCCGGCCGTTTCCGCAGCGGTCCGGGGAGTTCAGCGGAGGGTGATACTGGGAGCCCGCCTCGTACACCATCGAGATCATGGCGAATGCCATGAAAAACCTGTCAGAGTTATAAACCTGGCGGTCTGCGGTGTCAAGCCATCGAGGGGTGACGATGACGAACACGATCGACCCGCTTCCGGGAGCCCGGACCGGCCGTGACCCGGCCCGGGCGATCAAGCGCGGGCCCCGCACGCTGCCGCCCGAGGTGGTCGCCGCCACGCAGCGGGAACGCCTCTACGACGCCCTGGTGCACACGGTCGCCGAGAAGGGCTACACGAACGCCCGGGTGAGTGACATCTGCGCCGCGGCGGGTGTCACCCGGCCGGCCTTCTACGCGCTCTTCGCCGGCAAGGAGGACGCGTTCCTGGACACCTACCGATTCGGCACCGGGGTGCTGCTGCGGCTGATGGACGATGCCTTCGAGAGCGAGACCGACTGGCGTACGGGCGCCCGCGCCGCCCTGCGGGTGCTGTTGTCCCTGCTGGCCAGCGTGCCCGCGTTCGCGACGATGGCGATCGTGGAGATCGACGCGGCCGGGCCCGAGGCGCGCCGGGAGCGTGCCGAACTGCTCGGCCGGTTCGCCCGGTTCTTCGAGGCCGCGCCGCATCCCGCCTCCGGCCCGCTCCCGGAAGGATTGATCGATACCGTTGTGGGGGGTGTGTACTCGACCATCTACCGGTATGTTTCGGACGGTCACGTCGACCGGCTGCCCGGGTTGCTGCCGATGCTCAGCTACTTCACCATGGCTCCGTTCCTCGGGCGCGAAGGTGCCGCGACGGAGTTGACCGAGCATTCTCCCCGGTCAGATACCGACGAGGTTTTTCACTGACTGGAATGCCGGCGGATGGTCTTGACGATCCTCGTTACTGAGGCGTAACTTCGCCGAAATCCATCGAGTGAAACCAATAGCGAAAACCGCCGGCCCGCATCCGCAGTGCGGTAGCCGGGGGTCTAGCCCGTCGTGACCAGGGAGCCTGTATGTCCCTCGATAGCCACACACCGGCAAGACACGGCCACACCCGCTGGCGCCGCTTCGGCGTCACGATGCTGACCGGTCTCGCCGTTACCACCGGCCTGATCCTGCTCACCGGCAAGGGCGTTCTGGCCGCTTCGTTCTCCATCTCCGGCATGCCGTTCATCATCACCTCGCCCAAGCTGACCGGTACCGGCTTCGAGCAGTACGCCGAGCTCGACAGCATGGCCCCGAACAGCCCGAACGAGGGTGACACCGGCGGCCAGGTGATCGTCATCGTCTCGGCGATCAACAAGGGTGAACTCGCGGGTCTGTGCCAGAGCATCGAGCTCGGCGGCATGTACCTGAAGATCACCGCGGGCAGCGCCAGCGACCCGGTCAAGGCCGAGAAGCTGATCGTCGACTCCGACCTGATCACCGGTAACGCCGACTTCACCAACATCGAGATCGGCAACGACGCCAGCACGCTCGACAAGGTGCCGGGCGCCAAGGGCAACATCGGCGTCTTCGGCCAGCAGGCGGACACGGTGACCATCACCAACCTGCGGCAGAACAACTACGCCACCACCGCCGCGGTGTTCCACCTGCCCAACCTCAAGATGTCGTTCAGCTCGACGGGCTGCTGACGATGACGGACACGACCGGGGGCGGGTTCCACCGCGAGCCTGAGAAGCGCAGAGTCTGGCGGGACTGGCGGCGCAGCCGCCCCTTCTGGGGTGGCCTGCTGGTGCTGCTCTCCGGCCTGGAGATCATGCTCACCGTGTGGGCGCCGCTCCCGGTCGTGCTGCACGTCGGCATGCAGAACATGTCCGGGTACGTGGTACCCGTCGTGATCATGCTCTGTGGCCTGCTCCTCCTCTTCCATCCGGCGCAGCGGATCTTCTACTCGCTGGTCGCCATCCTCTTCGTGCTGGTCTCCTGGATGACCTCCAACCTCGGCGGCTTCCTGTTCGGTCTGCTGATCGGCCTGGTCGGCGGGGCGCTCGCCTTCTCGTGGACGCAGGACGTGCCGGCTTCGAAGGATCAAGATCAGCATAGCGTTGCGTGATACTGCGAAAGGTATCTACCCGGATCGATCTAACAGCTGTTAACGTCCCCGTTTAAGACAGTGACAACCGTCATTGACTTTGTGCCGTTCGGGGGGACGGCTCCGTTCCGCATCTGATCGAGAGGGACCAGGGACGTGAGATTCCAGCGATTCGGGGCGCGCGCATTCGCGGGCACCGCCACCGCCGCACTGGCCATGACCATGATCATCGGAGTGGGTACCCAGGCCTTCGCCGCACCCGCCCTCGGCGAGGTCCGCCTCGCCGACTCCGCGACCGCGGTTCCGGGCAGCTACATCGTCATCCTCAAGGACGGCACGGTGAGCACCGTCGGAACCCGGGCGAACCGGCTCGCCGCCAAGTACAGCGGTGCCGTCGACTCGGTGTACACCTCCGCGGTGAAGGGCTTCGCCGCGAGCATGTCCGCCACCGCCGCGAAGCGTCTCGCCGCCGACCCGGCCGTCGCGTACGTCGAGCAGAACCAGGTCATCTCGATCGGCGCCACGCAGAGCGGCGCCACCTGGGGCATCGACCGGATCGACCAGGCCGCCCTCCCGCTCAGTGGCACCTACACGTACCCGAGCACCGCGTCGGGCGTGCACGCGTACATCATCGACACCGGCATCCTGACCACGCACACCGACTTCGGCGGGCGTGCGGTCAGCGGTTACGACTTCGTCGACGGCGACAGCAACGCCACCGACTGCAATGGGCACGGCACGCACGTCGCCGGCACCGTGGGCGGCACGACCTACGGTGTCGCCAAGGCCGTCCAGCTCGTCGCGGTCCGGGTGCTCAACTGCTCCGGCAGTGGCACGACCGCCGGTGTCGTCAACGGCATCAACTGGGTGACCAGCAACGCGATCAAGCCGGCCGTGGCGAACATGAGCCTCGGCGGCTCGGCCAGCACCACGCTGGACACCGCAGTCAGCAACTCGATCGCGGCGGGCATCACCTACGGCATCGCGGCCGGCAACAGCAGCGCCAACGCGTGCAACTACTCGCCGGCCCGGGTCACCACCGCCATCACGGTGGGTGCCACGACCAGCGCCGACGCGCGGGCGTCGTACTCGAACTACGGCAGCTGCCTGGACATCTTCGCGCCGGGTACCTCGATCACCTCGGACTGGTACTCCAGCACCTCGGCGACGAACACGATCAGCGGCACGTCGATGGCGACCCCGCACGTGGTGGGTGCCGCGGCACTCGTCCTGCAGGCGAACCCCTCGTACACACCGGCGCAGGTGGCCTCGTACCTGACCACCAACGCCACCAGCGGCGTCGTGACCAGCCCGGGCACCAGCTCCCCGAACAAGCTCCTCTTCGTGGTCAACTGACCCTGCGTCTCCGGCGTCACATTCCTGGCGCCACATCTCTGGCGTCGCATCTCTGGCACCACGTCTCCGGTCCGGGCCCGGCGGTTCTCCGCCGGGTCCGTTCCCTTTTTCTCGTACGGCCCGTGGCGTGCGGCCTTCCGCTCCCGGCCGTTCCGGAGTTTTGTGCCATTTCGTCCCTTTCGGGTTTCGGCGTGTCGTCGAACGAACGGCGGCGTGGCGGTGGCTTATGGTAGCCGGGCTTTGACGCCTCGTTACTCATGGTTCCGAAAGGACCGGTCCACCGATGTCCCGAACCAGCTCCACCACGACCCCGCCGGTCATCGTCACCGGCACCGGCCGCTGTGGTTCCACGATGGTCTCCGAAGTGCTCGCCCGGCACCCCGAGGTGCTCAGCGTCAGCGAGCTCTTCACCACGCTGCACGTCCCGCTGGTGCCCGGGCCGGTGAGCGGCGCCCGCTTCTGGGAACTGCTGTGCGGCATGGACCCCCGAATGGACGCGCTGGTCCGGCGCCGGGTGCCGGTCCGTGAGCGGCACTACCCGTTCGGCCGGGGACGCTTCCAGCCGGAGACCGGGGTGCCCGCGCTCTGTCTGCTGACCCTGCCGCACCTCACCGACGACCCGGACGCCCTCTACGACGAGCTCGCCGCCGAGGTGCCGCGATGGGCGGAGGCTCCGGTCGAGCTGCACTACCGGCGTCTCTTCGACCACCTCGCCCGCCTCTTCGGCCGCCGGGTGATCGTCGAGCGCAGCGGCGGCTCGGTGCGGATGCTCGACCGTCTGCTGCGGATCTTCCCGGGCGCCCGGGTGGTCCATCTGCACCGGGACGGCCCGGACACCGCGCTCTCGATGAGCCGGCACCCGGCCTTCGCGATCATGGCCCAGAACGCCGAGCTGCGGCGCCTGCTGCGCGGGGCCGACCCGTGGGAGACCGAGCCGGGCCCCGAGGACGTCGCCGGGCTCCCCGACGACCTGCTCGAGTTCCTGCCCAGCCGGTTCACCCCCGACGTGCTCGAGCGCACGGTGCCGCTCGCCCGGTACGGCCGCCTCTGGAGCATGCTGCTGCTCGAGGCGGAACCACAGTTCGCCGCGCTGCCCCCGGACCGCCTCCTCGCGATGGGCTACCGGGACCTGGTCGGCGATCCGGTGGGCCGGCTCACGGCGCTCGCCGCGTTCGCGGGCTTCGATCCGGACCCCGCCTGGCTCTCCGAGGCGGCCGCGACGATCCGCCCGGGGCGCACCGGCACCGCGGCGGAACTCCCCGCCCAGCAGCGGCGCGAGCTGCGGCGGGCCTGCCTGGTCGGCGAGATGGTGCTCACCCGTCTCGGTCACGCAGCGTAATTCTTCAAATATCACTATCCGTTGTAATTTTGCATAGGAAGGCGGAAGCATGGACTCCGCGTACGAGATTGTCGTGAACCACATGCAGGAGCACCTCGGCATCGACCCCGCGACGGTCACCCCCGAGACGACGCTGGAGGACCTGGAGCTCGATTCGCTCTCGATCCTCGAGCTGGCCCTGATCCTTCAGGACGAGACCGGGCTGAAGCGGCTCGACGACGGCGTGGTCAACTTCCAGACCACGGTCGGGCAGGTCGCCGCCGCCCTGGAGAAGGAGCGGGCCGCCGCTGCCGCATCCCCCTCGGCCGATTCCGCTTCCCCGGCTGATTCCGCCGCGCCCGGCTCGGCCACCCCCGGTTCGTCTCCGTTCGTGCCCTCGTCTGCCGGTCCCTCCCCGGCCGGCACCTCGTCTGCCGGCTCCTCCTCGGTCAGTCTCGCCTCGGCCGGGTCCTCGCCGGTCGAGGTCTCCTCAGTGGCGCCGTCTCCGGCCACGGCCGGGGTGCGGTGAGCGGGCGCGACGCGGTCGCGGTGACCGGGCTCGGCCTGGTCACCCCGGCCGGTGTGGGCGTGGAGGAGAGCTGGGCGGGGCTGTGCCGGGGTGTCTCCACCGCGGCGCCGGACCCGGAACTCGCCGGCACGCCGGTCACGTTCAGCTGCCGGGTACCGGGTTTCGACGGGGACGCCCTGCTCGGTGCCCGGCTCAGCCGCCGGATCGCCCCGTTCAGCCGGTTCGCGGTGGCCGCCACCAAACAGGCGGTCGCGGACGCCGGCCTCGACCCGGGAACCTGGGAGCCGGCCAGGGTGGCCGTGATCCTCGGGGTCGGGTCGGCCAGCATGGAGGGTTTCGAGGCGGGATTCGAGCACCTCCGCGCGGGCCGGGTGGAGGCACTGTCGCCGTACACCCTGCCCCGCAGCGTGCCGAACATGGCCGCGGCGGAGGCGGCGCTCGCGCTCGGTGCCCAGGGCCCCTGCTTCACGGTGAGCAGCGCGTGCGCGTCCGGGGCGCACGCCCTGGGTGTCGCGCGGGACCTGCTGCTCTCGGGCGCCTGCGACGTGGTGATCGCCGGTGGTGCGGAGTCCGGGCGTACCAGGATCAGCGCCGCCTGCTTCTGGAAGATCGGTGCGCTCTCCGGCCGCGGCGACCAGCCGGAGCTCGCCTCCCGCCCGTTCGACCTGGACCGGGACGGCTTCGTCCTCGGCGAGGGCGCCGGGGTGCTCGTCCTGGAACGGACCGCCGACGCCCGTGCTCGCCGGGCGCCGGTACGTGCCTACCTCGCCGGTTACGGCGCCTCGGCCGACGCCCACCACGTGACGGCCCCGCACCCGGAGGGCCGGGGCGCGGTCCAGGCGATCCGCACCGCGTTGACGGACGCCGGCCTCGCACCGTCCGAGATCGGCCACGTCAACGCCCACGCGACCAGCACCCCGATGAATGACGTCGTCGAGGCCCGCGCCCTGCGGGAGGTCTTCGGCCCGTCGGTCCCGCCGGTCACGGCGATCAAGGGCACGATCGGCCACGCGATGGGCGCGGCCGGCGCGATCGAGGCCGCGAGCGTGGTGCTCTCCCTCCAGCGCGCCCTCCTCCCACCCACGGCGAACCTGGACAAGCTCGACCCCGCCGTCGACCTCGACGTGGTCAGCACCCGTCCACGCCACCTCCGCCCCGCCCCGGCCGTCAGCACGTCCTTCGGGTTCGGCGGTCAGAACGCGGCGCTGCTCTTCACACCCGCCTGACCTCTCGCTCTCCCCGGCTGGGTGCTCGGGGGCGTCCCGCCCCGCTCGAAACGCTCCTGAGCACCCAGCCCCTGCCCACCGCGCCCCTCTCGCCCATCCGATCCATCTCGCCCACCGCGCCGGCGTCCCCCGTAACCGCTCGCCGGCGTCCGGCCCGTCCGTCCGGCGCTTCCGTGCGGTCGGCGCCGCTGCCTCGGCCGCGTCGTCACCCGCTCGCACCGCGTTCCCGGATGCCCCGGCCGGCGCTCCACCCGTTCGCTCTGTGCCGCTTCCTGCTTCGTCGCCGCTTCCTGCTTCGTCATGTGGTGAGCCAACCGCCCGGCGGCGGCCTGCGCGGTAACGCCAGGGTGAGTGTCGAAGGTGAACCCAGCACTACCGACACCGCCGTCGGCCGCCGATGGCGTTCCGCCCTGCGCATGACACACGCGGGCGGTGTTCCGCCGTGGCCTGATCCCGGAGCGGGCTCAGGCCACGGCCGGCGTGCCCCTGTCCACCCGGCGGTGGGCGTGGTGGGAGAGAAGGCCGAGGGGGTCAGTGCAGGCGAACGGGGAGAGCCGTGGGCTCGGGGATGAAGTGGTTGCGCCAGGTCGCGGGAGAGGTCGGGGTGAGGCTGGGAAAGCGCTGGTAGAGGTGGGTCAGGGCGATCAGGGCCTCCTGGCGGGCGAGGGTGGCGCCGAGGCAGTAATGGACGCCGTGGCCGAAGGTCAGAGGGCGGGGCTCGGTGGAGCGGCGGCCGGGGCAGGCGGACTCGGGGTCGTCGTATACGCGAGGGTCACGGTTGGCGGCGGCCACGGCGGGGACCACCAGGGAACCCGCGGGGACCGGCATGCCCCAGAGCTCCATCTCCCGGGTGGCATAGCGGTGGCTGGCCATCGGGAACGGGGCGCAGAGGCGGATCAGCTCCTCGACCACCGCCTCCTGGGCGGGGGCGTCGGAGCCGGCCAGGGTCGCGGTCAGGGCCGGCTCGTCGGCCAGCAACATGACCGTGCGGGGCAGGAACATGGACATCGAGTGGGCGCCGGCGATCAGCAGCATCGTGAGTAGGGAGTTCAGCTCCACCATGGAGATGTCGCGCTGGCGGCGGGCCCGGGAGAGGACGCCGAGCAGGGTGTCGTCGCCGGCGTGCTCCCGGGCCAGGCGGAACCAGATGCCGGAGAGCCCGGCGTGCGCCTCGACGAGTTCGGGGCTGTTCGGGGCGGCGGTGGTGGTGAGGGTGTGCAGCAGAGGAAGGAGGACGGGAACCTGGGATTGCGGTATGCCGACGACGTCGGCGAGCACGCGCATCGGGAGAGGGCGGGCGAAGGAGGTGACCAGGTCGGTGTCGGCCGGGCCGGCGGCCATGGCGTCGAGCAGGTCGCGGGTGTGGTGTTCGATCAGGGCGGGCCACTGCTCGGCGGCGGCACGGGACCACCAGCCGGCGAGTAGACGGCGCATCCGGGAGTGGTCCTCCTGGTCGGTGCTGAGGAGCTGGCGACCGCTGACCCAGACGTCCTCCGGGCCGAGGCCGCGTTCGTCGGGGGTCAGCCGGGTGCGGTCCTTGCACAGGCGCGAGTCGGTGAAGATCCGGCGTGCCTCGTCGTACCTGGTGACCAGGAAGGCGGGAGGCATGCCGGGGATGGTCACCTGATGGACCGGTGCCGACTCCCGCAGGGGCGCCAACCAGCCACCGGGGTCCTGGAAGTAGTCGCGGGTTCCGAATACCTCTTCAATAGTCACCCGGACACTCTGCCAGAAGACGCCTAAAACGGACGAGTGCCGCTCCGGTCACCGCGCTCGCGCTCAGCCCTGCGCTCAGCCCTGCGCTCGGCTCGCGTTCGGTTCCGTGCCTGTCTCGCGTTCGGCTCCCGTCGCCCGGCCCGGGCTTGCCCTCGGTCCGCCCGCCGTCCCGCCCGCGCTCGCGATGGGTCCGGCCTGCCGCTGCCCCAGCGGCAGGCGCTCCGCCCGGCCCGCGCTCGCGATGGGCGGCCATGTCGGCGCCGGGTCGCGTCCGTGGCAAGCCGTGGGCGCTCCGGGTCGTGGGCGGGCCGGGTCGAGGGTGCGTGGCGAGCCGCGAGCGCGGCGCCGGGGTGTAGGCGGGGCGGGGAGGAGGGGTGCGGAGAAGGGATGGCGAGGGCGGGTGCGGAGCGGAGCGGGTGGAGCGGTGTGGGTGGAGCGGTGTGGGTGGAGAGGGATCAGCTGGTCGTGGCTGAGTAGCTGTTGGTGACGAAGTCCAGGCCGCCGCTGGAGGATGTGATCTCGTAGCCGAACTGGATGGTGCTGAGGGTGACGTTGCTGTACCAGCCCTTGCTCTGGATCCACTTCATGATCGCCAGGATGTCGACCGTGCCGGAGCTGGTGTTGCTGGTGCGGACGAACGAGTAGACCGCGTTCGAGCCGTTGGAGCCGCTGTAGACGCTCCAGGTGTGGCCGCCGACCGTGGCGGTGGTCTGCAGGGTGCCGAGCGGGCCGACCGCGCCGGTCTTGTTCATCCAGAGCATGATCTCGTACGTGGTGCCGTTGGCCCAGATGTCGTACGCCGTGGTGTAGGCGCCACTCGACGGGACCGTCACGTTGAAACTGCTGGTCGCGGTCTTCAGGGAGCTGAGGGCGACGTTCACGCTCTTGCTGGCGTTCGGGTAGGACTTCACGCCGCTGGTGTTCGGGTGGTTGGCCCAGACGCCCCAGTTGCTGTACGAGTTCGCCCAGATGGTCTGCGCCCCGGCGCCGGAGCCCCAGATGTTGTTGTAGAGCGTGTACCCGCCGTTGGTCCAGGTGGCCCACTGGTCGGACGAGGACCAGGTGGCCGCGTGGGCGGCCTGCGGGGCGACGAACAGCAGCGCCGCGGCGAACAGGGTGGACAGCGCGATCCTGAGTCTGCGCATCGTGTGCGCCTCCTTCGAAGGGGGAACGGGCGCCGTGCCGGGCTGGGCTCGCCGGCGAGCCGTGTCGAAGCGCTTCGACTAAGGGGGATCGGCATCGGCGCTATTCGATGTGGAGATGACCCTCACCGTAGGGGCTCCGTCTCGGGGCTGCAACACCGGGATTGCCGCCGTGTTACGCGGATGCTCATTGACGGAGTTGGATCAGGTGACCTACGGTGCCGTGAGGAAAGCCCTTTCCCCCAGCTAGGGCCGGGAGGCCATGATGCGCCGTCGCACCTTCCTCGAACTCTCCGCCGCTCTCGGTACCGGCGCCGCGGTCGCCTGGTCCGGCCCCGCCGCGGCCGCCGGAACCGTTACCGCCGGAGGTGCCGGCGCCGGGACCGCTACTGGCGGAAGCGCCGATGCCGGGCTCGGTGGGTCTCACGGGCCCGGGCCCGGCGGGGAGCACGAACCCCGTCCGGATCTCGTCGTCGCGGCCGACGGGAGCGGGGACGTCGCCACCGTCCAGGCCGCCATCGACGCCGCGCCCTCCGGGAGGACCGAGCCGTACGTGATCGGGATCAGGCCGGGGACGTACCTCGGCCAGGTCGTCGTCCCCGCCGACAAGACGTGGATCGAGCTGCGTGGGCTCGGCCGGCAACCCGACGACGTGGTGGTCGCCGACGACCGGGCCAACGGGACGGTCAAGCCGGACGGCACCACCTGGGGGACCTCGGGCAGCGCCTCGGTCACGGTCAGCGGGGCCGGGTTCACGGCGAGCAACCTGACGCTGGCCAACCTGTTCGACGAGGCCGCGCATCCGGAGATCACCAACCAGCAGGCGGTCGCCATCCTCACCCGGGCGGACCAGCTGGTCTTCGACCGGGTGCGGTTCCTGGCGAACCAGGACACGCTCTACGTGAACAGCACCTCGGCGAGTGTGATCGCGCGGGCGTACTTCAAGGACTGCTACGTCGAGGGGGACGTCGACTTCATCTTCGGGCGCGGGACGGCGGCGTTCGACCGGTGCCGGATCCACTCGCTCAACCGGGGGAGCAGCCCGAACGGGTACGTGACCGCGCCGAGCACCGACATCGCGAACCCGCACGGGCTGCTGTTCAGCAGGTGCCGGTTCACCTCCGACGCGCCGGCGGGCACGGTCTACCTGGGACGTCCGTGGCACCCGAGTCAGGACCCGAACGCGATCGGCCAGGCGATCATCCGGGAGTCGTGGATCGGGACGCACATCGGCGCCGAGGGGTGGAGCGACTTCGGGACGTGGCCGTGGGAGGACGCCCGGCTTGCCGAATACCGCAACTTCGGGCCGGGTGCGCTGACCGGCGACGGCCGCCCTCGGCTCACCGACGAGGAGGCCGCCACCGCCACGGTCGCCGACTTCCTCCGCGGCTCCGACGGCTGGGCGCCCGACCTCGGCTGCTCGTCCCGCTGACCGCGCTCCCGCTCGAACGGCACGCCCGAACTCCACACGCCGGCCGTGAATCACGACGGTGCGGGGAGTTCGGGTACGCAGCGGCACCGAGGTTCACACCCGAAACGGAGCGGCGGGGCGGGGTGCCGGGGCGCAGAGGGCGGGACCGCTCGGTGCCGGGCGCGAGGGGGTGGGGGCTGGGAAGGAGGGGGTGAGGGCTGGGAAGGCGTTGACAAGGAATGTGTTTGTAACAAAACTATGGGCCGTTCCAGGGTGGGAGGGCCGAGATGGCGATCGTGATCGTGGGGGCGGGCATCGGGGGCCTGACCGCAGCGCTGAGCCTGCACGATGCGGGGTTCCGGGAGGTCAGGGTCTATGAGCGGGTGGATGAGATCCGGCCGCTCGGCGTCGGGATCAACCTGCTGCCGCACGCCGTACGGGAGCTGACCGAACTTGGACTCGGCGATCGGCTCGGTGAGCTCGGTGCGGCGCCCGGGACGCTCGCCTACTACAACCGGCACGGGCAGCAGATCTGGAGTGAGCCGCGCGGGCTCGCCGCTGGGTACCGGTGGCCTCAGCTCTCCGTGCACCGTGGGCGGCTCCAGATGGAGTTGCTCGCCGCGGTGCGGGACCGGCTCGGCACGGACAGTGTCATCACCGGTCACCGGCTGATCGAGGTGGAGCACGGCGCGGCCGCCGACATCGCGCGCTTCGCGACCGAGGGCGGCGCGGGCGGGACGGGCGGCGCGGGCGGGACGGGCAGTGTGGGCGGCGTGGTCGACGTCGTGGCGGAGCTGGTCGTCGGTGCGGACGGGATTCACTCCGTGCTGCGCAAGCAGCACCAGCCGGATCAGGGCGCGCCGATCTGGAACGGTCTGACGCTCTGGCGCGGGACGGCGCGGGTGCCCGGCTTCCTGGACGGCGCCACCATGATCATGGCGGGCGACGCGGAGCAGAAGTTCGTGGCGTACCCGATCGGGAACGGTCTTATCAACTTCATCGCGGAGCGCCGCACGGGAGCGGACGCGAACGCGGACTGGAACCGGGCGGTGCCGAAGCAGCCGATCGTGGACCTCTTCCGGGACTGGGACTTCGGCTGGCTGGACGTGCCGGGGCTGCTGGCCGCCGCCGACGAGATCCTGGAGTACCCGATGGTCGACCGGGATCCGATCGACACCTGGACGCACGGTCGCTCGACCCTGATCGGCGACGCCGCGCACCCGATGTACCCGAACGGGTCCAACGGCGCCTCGCAGGCGATCATCGACGCTCGCACGCTCGCCTTCCACCTCGGCTCCGCGCCGTCCTTCGCCTCCGCGCTTGCGGCGTACGAGTCGGAGCGGCGCCCGGCCACCACGGCTCTGGTGTCGAGCAACCGGAGGCAGGGCCCCGAGCAGGTGATGGTGCTCTGTCACGAGCGGGCCCCGGGCGGCTTCACGGACATCCACGACGTGATGACCCCGGAGGAGCTGACCGCGATCGCCACCGGCTACAAGAAGGCGGCCGGTTTCCACCCCGACGCGCTGAACAACCGGCCTTCACTGAGCGTGCCCCAAGGAGCGAGCGTGCCCCGATGAGCGAGCGTGCCCCGATGGACGAGCTCGACCCGGCGCGGCTCGCGGCGGTCATCTCGCCGTTGAGGCGGACTCTGCTCGGTGCCGCCCGCGCGGCCGAGCACCTGCCCGAGATCCCGGACGCGCAGATCGAGATCCTCCGGGCGCTGCCCCGCGGCGTGGTGAGCGCCCCCGGCGAGCTGGCCCGGCGTCTCGGCCTGGGCCGCTCCACGGTCAGCAACCTGCTCACCGTGATGGAGACGAGCGGCCTGATCGAGCGCCGCCCGGCACCCGGCGACCGCCGCCACGTGGAGGTGCTCGCCACCGCGACGGCGCTCGACCTCTTCGACCGGTTCGACCTGGCCAGCGGCGTCCTCGTCGCCCGGGCCGTCGCCGCGCTCGACATCGAGGACCGCGCCGCCCTGGCCGCGGCGGTCCCGGCGCTGGAGCGACTGCGAGAAGCCCTGCAGAAGGAGGACGCATGAGTGGGATGACGGCGCCGGCCGTACCGGGACTGGAAGCCGCCTTCGAGGTGGAGGTGGAGCTCGGCCCGCTGGAGGATCACGGGGTGACGCGCGCGGGGCACCGGCGCGTGGTGCCGATCGTGGGCGGGCGGGTCAGTGGGCTCTTCGAGGCGGCGGTGCTGCCGGGCGGCGCGGACTGGCAGGTGGTCCGGCCGGACGGGGCGATCGAGATCGACACCCGGTACTCGGCCTGTACCGAGCGGGGCGAGCACGTCTACATCACCACGTTCGGCGTCCGCAGTGGCCGGCCGGAGGTCCTCGAGGCGCTGCTGCGCGGGGACGCGGTGACCCCGGCCGAGTACTACTTCCGGCTGGGCGTACGGCTGGAGACCGCGGCGCCCCGGCTGGCCGGTCTGGAGCAGTCGATCTTCGTGGCGTCGGCGGTCCGGGAGGCGAACCGGGTGAGGTACACGGCGTACAAAGTCACCTGACGGGTGGTTCCGGCGCGTCGCCTATGCGACAAATCGCTACGAACGAGCGAGTTACGCATCCTATTTGTTAGCTTCTGACCGTATTTGAGCCGTGGTTGCTCGATGGCGACCACGCCGGTTTCCCCGGTGAGATGTCCGTATGAACCGGACAAAACCATGGGGAGGCCTCATGATCCGGAACACGAAGCGAATGGGTGCGATGGCCGCGACGGGCGTGCTGGCGATGCTGGCCGCGGGGGCGGGAGCGGCGCGGGCCGAGCCGGTGCCGCCACCGCTACGGCTGGTCGCGGCCGCCGGCGCAGTGACCGCCGAGCGCTACCTCGACGAGGGCGCCCACAGCGTCTACCTGGACCTGGGGATCAGCCTGATCGCCGGGAACCGCCCGCTGGAGATCCGGGCGCGGCGGACGTCCTACGAGAGCCCGATCGTCGCCGAGCAGGTGATCGGCGGCCGGCGGACGCGTCTGCCCGCCGGTACCGTCACCGACTTCGCCGGGCTGCGCGCGTTCACCACGGTGACCCTGACGAACGCCCGCACCGGGAAGGTGGCCCGGCGCTACCGGACCACGTTCTGCCCGAACTCCTACGAGTCGGTGCGGACCCGCCGCGACGCCCCGGCCCAGTCGCCCTACCCGCGGGGGTGCTCCGAGGGGAACCCGTTCCTGCTCGGCGCGGTCTGGGGGATCCAGGCCGGGTGGAACGCCGGGATCGACGCCGGCTCCGGCTTCGACCTGGCCCCGGGGAAGTACGTGGCCACGGTCGCCGTCAACCCGGCGTACACGAGACTCCTGAAGATCCCCGCGAAGAGCGCGACGGCCTCGGTGAGGGTGACCGTCGTGAACGTGGCGTCGGGGCCGCCGGAGGAGAGTGCCCTGGCGGCGGACGCCGGCGGCGGCCACGATCACGGTGAGGGCGACGAGGAGCGGCAGATCTCCGGGTGGCTGCCCGAGTTCCGTCCCCCGGCCCGCCGCCCGGAGGCCGCCACCGTCGCACCGGCGACCGGACCCCGTCCCGACCTGCGCTCGCTGCCCGCCTGGGGGATCTCGCTCTCCCGGAAGGGGCGCAAGAGCTATGTGAACTTCGGGGCCACGGTGTGGAACGCGGGCACCTCGCCGCTGCTGGTGGACGGCTTCCGGCGGACCCGTAGCGAGCTGATGGACGCCTACCAGTACTTCTACGACGCGCGTGGCCGGCAGGTGGGCTCGGCCGGTGCCGGGACGATGGAATGGGACGATCGGTTGGGTCACAAGCACTGGCACTTCACCGACTTCGCCCGGTACGAGCTGCTGAGGGCCGACAAGAAGCTCGCGGTGCGCAGCGGCAAGGAGGCGTTCTGCCTGGCCAACACCGACGCGGTGGACTACACGATGGCCGGTGCGAAGTGGCGCCCGGAGAACACCGACCTCTCCACGGCCTGCGGCGGCAACACCGCGGTGGCGGTCCGTGAGGTGCTGGACATCGGCAACGGCGACACCTACACGCAGGAGCGGCCGGGGCAGTCGTTCGACGTGACCGGGCTGCCGAACGGGACGTACTACATCCGGGTCCGCGCCAACCCGGCCGGGAAGCTCGCCGAGCTGAGCACCGCGAACAACACCTCGCTCCGCCGGATCGTGCTGGGCGGCACCCCGGCACGGCGGACCGTCACCGTTCCGAAGATCGGCGGAATCAAGGGCTGACCCATTGATGAGCAGATGCTCATATGAGCATTTCTGGAATTCACGGCGCGGCCGCTAAATTGCGAAGTCGACGAGAGGGGAGTGATCATTGGTTTCGGTCGACCAGGCACGCCGATCCGGCTTCGGCGTCGAGATTCTCGCGGCCATTCTGATCATTCTCGTGGCGGTCCGCGACCCGCTCGCCGGGCTCGTCTCCGGTGCCCGCCTGCAGACCTGGACCACGGTCTTCGTCTCGGTGCTGGTGCAGGCCGTCCCGTTCCTGGTCTTCGGGGTGGTGCTCTCGGCGGTGATCGCGGTCTTCGTGCCGCGGACGTTCTGGGCCCGCGTGCTGCCGTCGCATCCGGCACTCGCGGTGCCCGCCGCCGGCCTCGCCGGGGTGATCCTGCCGGGCTGCGAGTGCGGCAGCGTGCCGATCGCCGGGTCACTGATCCGGCGCGGGGTGACACCCGCCGCCGCGCTGGCGTTCCTGCTGGCCGCGCCGGCGATCAACCCGATCGTGCTGGCCGCGACCGCGGTCGCCTTCCCCGGGCAGCCGGAGATGGTGGCGGCCCGGGCGGCGGCGGGCCTGGTGGTGGCGGTGCTGATGGGCTGGCTCTGGCTGCGGATCGGGCGGCCCGAGTGGATCAGGCTGCCGCGTACGCACGACGACGGCGAGCCGCGGTGGCGGGCGTTCTGGTCGTCCTGCCGCCACGACATAGTGCACGCCGGTGGCTTCCTGGTCGTCGGCGCGGCCGCCGCGGCGACCATCAACGTGCTGGTCCCGGACGCGTGGCTGCAGCGGCTGGCCGGCCACCCGGTGCTCGGCGTGCTGGCCCTGGCGGTGCTCGCGGTGCTGCTCTCGATCTGCAGCGAGGCGGACGCGTTCGTGGCCGCCTCGCTCTCGCCGTTCTCGCTCACCGCCCGGCTGGTCTTCCTGGTGGTGGGCCCGACGGTCGACCTCAAGCTGATCGCGATGCAGGCCGGGGTCTTCGGGCGGCGGTTCATGGTCCGGTTCGCGCCGGTCACGTTCGTGGCCGCGGTCGTGGTGGGAGTCGGGTTCGGGGCGGTGCTCCGGTGAACCGCCAGGCGCAGGGGGTCGTGCTGCTGCTCCTCGGCGGTGCGGTGGTCAAGGCGTGGTGGTCGGATCTGTTCCTGCGCTACGTGAAGCCGGGACTCGGGCCGTTCCTGCTGGTCGCGGGCGTGATCCTGATCGCGGTCGGCGTGCTGACGCTGGTCGCGAAGGAGAGCGGCCACCACCACGAACCCTGGGTCGGCTGGCTCCTGCTGCTGCCGGTGATCGGGTTGCTGCTGGTGGCGCCGCCCGCGCTCGGGGCGTACACGGCGGACCGGTCGGGGGCGATCGCGGTGGTGCCGGACTCGGACTACCCGACGCTGCCGGCCGGTGACCCGGTGGCGGTCGGGCTGCTCGACTACTCGTCACGGGCGATCTACGACGACGGGCGGAGCCTGACCGGGCGGCAGCTGCGGCTGGCCGGGTTCCTCACGCCGGGGGAGGACGGCGGCGTGATGCTCGCCCGGATCGTGATGACCTGCTGCGCGGCGGACGGGCGCCCGATCAAAGTGGGGCTGACCGGGGCGCCGCCCTCCGGTACGTCCTGGGTCCGGGTCACCGGGGTCTACAGCCCGCGGCGCGGCAAGGACCCGGTGAGCGGCGCGGAGATCGCGTACGTCGAGGTGCAGAGCTGGGAGCCGATCGCGGAGCCGGAGCGGCCGTATGAACAGTAACCGGCTGAGCGGTAACCGGCTGAGTCTGGTGGTGGCGCTGCTGGCGGGCGGGGTGCTGCTCGCCTCCGAGATCCCGGCGGCGCCTGCCGTACCCGCGCAACCCATGTACGACATCTCAGATCTGCCGGACTTAAAGGTTGATCCTCTGCTCTTCATGGATAGATCAACGGCGGTGGGTGTCCTCGACGGCACCCGGCTGGTGATCGAGAGCGCGGGGAGCGAGAGGGAACTGCGCCGGGGCGGGCAGTTCGACAACCTCACCCGTGCCGGTGACGAACTGCTCTGGACCGAGAGCCGGGGCGAGGCGCTCACCGTCTGGGCGGCGAACCTGGCCACCGGTGCCGCACCCCGGCAGCTCACCGCGGACACCGGCAACGCGATCTTCTCCGGCAACCAGTACGACCTGGTCGTGGCGGACGGCCGGGTGCACTGGGCCGCCGCGCCGAACGACGGCGACGACGTCACCCAGATCCGCTCGGTGGCGCTGACCGGCGGCCCGGTCGAGACCGACGTGGAGCCCGGCCAGTGGTCGCTGACCGCCTGGCCCTGGATCACCGACGACGCGGGCGGCGCCGGGGCGGGCCGGCTGCGCAACCTCGACACCACCGAGACGATCGACGTGCCGACCAGCGGCGCCGAGTGGAGCACCTGCTCGCCGACCTGGTGCCGGGTGATGGTGATGTCGGCGGCACAGGACCTGGCCCGGATCGACCTGATGCACCCGGACGGCTCCGGGCGCCGCCGGATCGCCGGGCCCACCGCGCGGGCCGGGGTCGACGACGTGGCGGTGCTGGACCGGTTCGAGATCCTCGCCGAGCCCGGCCCGCACTCCGACGTCACCGGTACGGCGGCCCTGGTGCTCTTCGATCTGCGGACCGGCCGGACCGGCACCGTGGACCCGGCCGCCGGCTCGGTCTTCACCCACGACGGGATGCTCTGGTGGCAGTCCGCGTCGACCTGGCACACGCTGGATCTGCGGACGGTGAATGGTTGAGTGAACCGTTCCGGCCTGGCGATCGAATGTGATCTCGGTTAGGTTGAATGGCACCGGCACAATGGGGACGGCCGATGTTGTACATGACACCGAGAATAGACTCGGCAATGCAATCCATCCTGGGCGAGCGCGACCTTCTCAACGACCTTCTCACCGGCCTGGGATCGCCGGTCGCCGTGGTTCTGCCGCAGTCGGTCGCCGCCAATGTCGCGGCATTCCGGGCGACGTACGCGGCGCATCACCTGAGCGGCCGGATCTACTACGCGCACAAGGCGAACCGCTCGTCGGCGCTGCTCCGCGAGCTGGCCGCGACCGAGGCCGGGGTGGACGTGGCCTCGCTCGGCGAGCTGCAGCACGCGCTCGGCGCCGGCTTCACCCCGGACCGGATCATCGCGACCGGGCCGAAGCCGCGCGAACTCCTCTGGCTGGCGGCCCGGACCGGGGTGCTGGTCAACGCCGACTCGGCCGCCGAGCTGCACGAGCTGGCCGGGATCGTCGGGGCGTACCGCCTGCCCCGGGTACGCGTGATGATCCGGCTCTCCGGGTTCACCTCGACCGGCGTACGGGTGCTCAGCCGCCGATCCCGGTTCGGTATCCCGGCCGGCGAGCTGCCCGAGGTGCTCGACCTGCTGGAGAAGCACGCCGACCGGCTGGAACCGGCCGGGGTGGCGTACCACCTGGACACCACCGGGCTGCCGGAGAAGGCGATCGCGCTGGAGGGCTGCCTCGCCGCGCTGGACGAGTGCCGGGCCCGCGGGCTGCGGCCGTGGTCGCTCGACATCGGCGGCGGGTTCGGGGCGAGCTACCTCGCCGACCCGGCCGAGTGGGAGGCCTGGACGTCCGCGCTGGCCCAGTCCGTGCTCGGGCACCGGCCGCCGCTGACCTGGCACGGCCACGGGTACGGCCTGCGCGCCGAGGGCGGCACGCTGCGCGGCAACCTGGCGCTCTATCCCGGCCACCGTCCGGTCGCCGGGCCCGCCTACCTCGACCGGCTGCTCGCGACCGTCTCGCCCGAGCATCACCGTCCGCTCGGGTCGCTGATCCTGGACCACATGTACGACCTGGACATCGAGCCCGGTCGCGCGCTGCTCGACCAGTGCGGGCTGATCGTCTGCCGGGTCCTCGAGGTCCGCGACGAGCTGGTCCGGCTCGACCTCAACGCCCGGGACGTGAGCCTGGAGGAGCACGGGGTGCAGATGGATCCCGTGCTGGTGTCGTACGGGAGAAGGGATCCCTGGAACGAGGGCGTCTATCTGCTCGGGAACCTCTGTCTCGAGGCCGACCTGATCACCCGGCGCAAGGTGTTCCTGCCGCACCGGCCCCGCCCCGGCGACCTGCTGGTCTTCGTCAACACCGCGGGCTACTTCATGGACTTCAGCGCGACCGAGGCGCTGCACCAGCCCTTCGCGCGCAAGGTCGCGGCGTTCCGGGACGGCGGGCGCTGGCGCTGGTGCCTGGACGAGCAGTACTGGCCCGTGCACCCGAGTTTGGAGGCGCCGTGAGAATCGACGACATCACCGGGGCGATCGGCGACACGCCGCTGGTCCGCATCGATCCCGCCGTGCACGGGCTGGTCAACGTCGACCTCTACGCCAAGCTGGAGATGATGAACCCGTTCGGCTCGGTGAAGGACCGCGCCGCGTGGAGCATGATCCGGCCGCTGTTGGAGAAGGCATCGGAACGGACCGTCGTCGAGCTCTCCAGCGGGAACACCGCCAAGGCGCTCGCGCTGATCGCCGGGATGCACGGGCTGCCGTTCAAGAGCGTCACCAACCGGATGCGGGTGCCCGAGGTCAAGGACCTCCTGCTGCTGCTCGGCGCCGAGATCGACGAACTGCCCGGTCAGTCCGAGTGCCTCGACCCGGCCGACGTCGACGATCCGCTGACCCAGATGCACCGGCGGCTCGCCGAGGACGGCACCGGCTATCTGCACACCGACCAGTACTTCAACGAGCTCAACATCGAGGCGCACGTCAACGGCACCGGTCCGGAGATCATCAAGGACCTGGACGGGGACGCGCCGGACTACTTCATCGCCTGCGTCGGCACCGCCGGCTCGTCCACCGGGGTGGCCCGGGTGCTGCGCCGGCACCATCCGGACACCCGGGTGGTCGGCCTGGTGGCGGCGAAGAGTGACTACATCCCCGGCATCCGGACCATCGACGAGGTGCACCAGGTCGGGCTCTTCGACCCGGGCGTCTACGACACCATGGCGTCGATCACCGCGGACGAGGCGATCGAGGGGCTGCTCACCCTGGTGCGCCGGTGCGGCATCCTCAGCGGTCCCACCGGCGGCGGAGCGTTCCACGGCGCACTGCGATTCCTGCGTACGATCGACAGCGGCCTGACCGAGCGGAAGACGGCGGTCTTCATCGTCTGCGACCGTGTCGAGAGCTACCTCACCTACCTGCGGGAACGCCGCCCCGACCTGTTCGGGCGGCCACCGCGGCGCAACTCGGTGCGCACCCTCACCGCCACCGAGGTGGCCGGCGCTCCCCGGCTCGGCGTCCAGCAGGCCCGCTCCTTCGACGGCCTGGTGATCGATCTGCGCAGCCCGTACGCGTACCAGGCGCTCCACCTGGCCGGCTCGGTCAACATCACGGAGGACGCGTTCGCCGGCATGCTCACCGCGGGCCTGCCGTTCGGCCGCCGCCAGCGGGTGCTGCTGGTCTGCCCGGTCGGTGAGCAGTCCGCGAAGTACGCCGCGCTGCTCACCCGGATGGGCCACCCCGGGGTCTACTCCCTCGACGGCGGGATCATCGCGTGGCGGGACGCCGGCGGCGAGCTGGTCCGGGACTGAGCATGGACCTCGACTCCTGGCAGCAGGATCTGCGCGCCGATTTCCCCATTTTCCAGAGCTTCCCGGGTACGGCGTACCTGGACAGCGCGGCCACCTCGCAGAAGCCGCGCGCCGTGCTCGACGCGGTCACCGGGTACCTGACCACCGGCAACGCGAACGCCGCCCGGGGAACGTACCCGTGGGCCAACCGCACCACCGCCCGGATCGAGGAGACCCGCGACCAGCTGCGGCGGTTCCTCGGCGCCCCGGAGCCCTCCGGCGTGCACTTCGTCAGCGGCGCCACCGAGGGGCTGCGCGCCGTGGCCCGGGACTGGCTCGCCCCACTGCTCCGGGACGGCGACGAGATCGTGGTGCCGTACGCCGACCACAGCGCGACCGTCCTCCCCTGGCAGGAAGCGGCCGCGCTGGCACCGGGGCGGGTCACCCTGGTCCCGATGCCGTACGACGCCGCCCACGACTACGACTACACCCGGCTCGCCGAGCTGGTCGGCCCGCGGACCCGGATGATCGCCGCCACCCACGTGCACCACGTCTACGGCAACGACATGAACATTCACCGGCTCCGGGCGGCGGCCGGTCCCGAGGTGCCGATCTGTCTGGACGCCGCCCAGTCCGTCGGGCACCTGCCGATCGCGCTCGGTACGCTCGACGTCGACTTCCTGGTCTTCTCCGGGCACAAGGCGATGGCGCTGCCCGGCACCGGCGCGGTCTGGTCGCGGGACGTCCGCGGCCCGGCGTTCGCGCCCGGCGGCTGGGCCGGCACCCCGAACACCGCGGGCATCGTCAGCCTGGCCGCGGCGATGACCTGGCTGGACCGGGCCGGGCTGGACCGGATCGAGGAGTGGAACCGCGCGCTCGCCACCCGGATCACCGAGGCGCTGGCGAAGATGCCCGCGTACGAGGTCCTCGGCTGCCAGACGAGCCTCGCCGATCCCGCGGTGCAGCAGCGGCAGAGCATCGTCACGTTCCGGCACCGGGAGATCGGCTCCAACGACCTCGGCTTCATCCTGGCCGGCGACGACCTGCTGGTCCGGGCCGACGGTCACTGCCAGGGCCCACGGGGTGAGCCGACCGCCTCGGTACGTGTCAGCCTGCACGTTTACAACACCGTTCACGAGGTTGACCGGCTTCTGCACGCCCTGTCCGCTCTGGATCAGTAGAATCGCGGGCGTTGTCGCCTGCTTTCTCACGACTTGTCCGGGAGCGCCAGACCATGACGCCGACCACCCTCGACCCGGCTCGCGTGGCCGGCTGGCGTACCGCCTGGGACGAGATGATGACCGCCTTCGTCCCCGGTCTCGCCACCCTGGAACGCGCCACCGCCACCACGATCGAGGCCCTCCTCGGCGGCGCGCCCCGCCGCGTCCTCGACCTCGGCGGCGGGCCGGGCCTCTTCGCCGGGCGGATGGCGGCCCGCTGGCCGGACGCCCGGATCACCCTGGTCGACATCGATCCGGTGCTGCTGGAGCTGGCCCGGGCCGCGCTGCCCACCACGGTCACCGTCACCGCCGCCGACCTGACCACGCCCGCCTGGCCGTCCTCCACCGGCGACCGGTACGACCTGATCACCGCGGTGATGACCGTCCACTACCTGGACCCGGGACCGATCCGCGCGCTGTACGCGGCGGCGCTGCAGGCCCTGGCGCCGGGTGGCCTGCTGATCGTCGCCGACCTGATGCCCGACGACACCCTGCCGACCGTGATGGCGTCCCTCGACCCGGCGCCCGCCGAGGCCGCCGCTGAGCTGGCCTGGGCCCAGTGGTGGAGCTCCCTCGACGAGGCCCCGCACCTGCATCCCCTGCTGGCCACCCGGGCGGACCTGTTCCGTACCCGCCCGCCGGCCGGGTTCACCGCCCCGGCCTCCTGGCACACCACCGCCGCCCGGCAGGCGGGCTTCCGGGAGTCCGGCCTGCTCTGGCGCGACGGCCGGCACGCCGCGCTGGCCGCCCGCCGCTGACCCGGCCGCGCCATCGTCGGCGGTTCGTGGCTGATCCGGCCGCGCCATCGTCGGCGGTTCGTGGCTGATCCGGCCGCGCCATCGTCGGCGGTTCGTGGCTGATCCGGCCGCGCCATCGTCGGCGGTTCGCGGCTCGCGACGAGCACGGTTCCGCCGGGCCGGCCGGCGCACACCGGCACGTGCGCAGATCGGTGCGGGCCGGGCGGCGGCGGGTGTGCACGATCGGCGCGGGCCGGGCCGGGAGGGGTGGCGGTGGGGTGGTGGGTGGGTCAGAGGGTGACGACGGCGTCGAGGCCGGTGGGGGTTGCCGGGTCGAGGCGGGTGTGGCCGCCGCCCGCGGTGGCCGGCTTGCAGACCAGGGCCAGGCCCAGTCCCGTGCCGCCTTTGGGGGCGCCGGGGGTACGCCAGAACGGCTCCAGGGCCCTGACGCGCTGCTCCGGGGAGAGACCCGGGCCCGCGTCTGTCCGTGGCCCGCCTGGTGGTGGTGGCAGCACCGCACCGTGATCGTGGGATGTGTGCGGTCCTTGTGCGGTACCCGGGCTGCTCCTATCCGGCCGCCAGGATCGCCGCTGCCTTCCGGCGATGTTCGGCGAGCCCGTGCGGACACGCGCTGCCCGCGGATCGTCGGTTCCGTCGGCCCGGGGTTCGGTCGTGGACCGGCCGGGCGGCGCCCGCGGGGCTGGTGGGCTGGCGATCCGGGGTGTCTCGGGCCGGTCGGCTGGTGGACCGGGGTGTCTCAAGCGCTCCGAGTGACCCGTGAACGCCAGCCGCGCCGGGAAAGCTGGCGCTCACGGGTCACTCCAGCCCGCCGACACACCCCAGAACGCCAGCCGCCAAGATCATCCCCCGTAGTTGATCATGAAATGTTGATCAAGACCGGCCGGTCAGGGCCCACCCCGACCGGGGGAAACCCCCATCCCTAACGGAACAGTGGCAGAAAACGGTGATCTTGGCCCGGGACCCTGTGGATAAACCCCGGCTGTGGATAACCCCCAACCCAGACCATGACCGAGAACGCCCATCCCGCGACCCCCGCCGGCGACGACGATGATCCGGCCGGAATCGACCAGCGGGGTCACGAGTGTCTCCGGCACGCTGGAGACAACCGTGCGGAGCCGAGACGGTGGGTCGTGTCAGGGCAGGGAGGGACCGGGGTGGTCCGCGCACGGCAGCGGGTGGGTGTCCGGGGAATGCGGGAACGGTGTGCGTTCGGTGCGGAAGAGGGGACGAAAGGGCGGACAAGCGGGGCATCGGCCACGGGCGGAGAAGCCGGGGTGATGGGCTGAGGGGGATCAACCGCAGCAACGGAGAGGGGACTGGCATGAGCAGGATCCGCGACCTCATGGTCGCCGGAATCGGTGTTCTGGCCGTTGTCGCCGTGGGGGCGGGGGCGGCACAGGCCGCGCCGGCCGGCGGGGATTCCAGCGCCAGCACGGCCGTCGTCGCGACGGCCGACCGGTCCGGGACCGGTGCACGGAGCACGACGAGCACGACCCTGGTGGCGGCCGGCAGCACCGGCACGACGACGGTGGGCGCGCATTACCCGCCGCCCTGGCCGCCGTACTACGGGCCGTTCGGCTACCGCGGGGGGATCCGGGTGGACGTGGGCCCGTACTACCCGGGGCCGTTCTATCCGGGTTACCCGCTCTGGTAGTCGGGTAGCGACCGATCAGAAACGCCCGCTTGCCGAGGGGTTCCGGCGAGCGGGCGTTCCGCGTCGGGGGGACGCTTCTCACGTGGGTGCCCGCCGCCAGTCCGGGAGGGCGGTCTGGCGGCGGGCCGGGCAGCGGACCCCTGGAGCGGCCGGGTGCCCGTTCGGGCGCCGTCCCCACAACCGGGATCCGTGAGTGTCCCGGCGGCGCCGCGTCCTCGGGCTACGCCTCGGCGGTGGCCGACGCGGAGTCGGTCGGCGTAGCGGTCTCGGTCGGTTCGGCGGTGGCGGTGTCGCTCTCGCTGGGGGTCGGCGAGGCGGTGTCGGTCGGTTCGGCGGTCGGGCTCGGCGACTCGGAGGGCGGCGGGCCGCTCGGCGGCGGGCCGCTGGGGCCACCGGGACCGCCGGGGCCGCCGCCACCGGGCTCCTCGACCGCGGTCGGGTCGACGGTGATCACCAGGCGGGCGACGTAACCGGTGGTCCAGTCGCCGGTGACGGTGGCCATCTCACGGGCGGCCAGGTCGTCGCCGAAGACCATGTCGCTCTCGAGCGAGATGCCCTCCATGTTGGTCACGCTCGCCTCGTAGCCCTCGGCGTTCGCGTAGACCTCGTCGGCGATCTCCTCGGGGAAGGCGATCTGGGAGGTCTTGCGGATCGGCCCGGCACCGCTGGTGGCCTCCTCCAGCGAGGTGTAGACCTCGAAGTGGATGTGCGGCCAGCGCCCGGTGTAGCAGGCCGGGAAGACGCTGGTGAAGCTGACCCGGCCGAAGCAGTCGGTCACCCCGATGCCGCGGAGGTAGTTCTCCTCGGTCGCGCCGTCGGAGTAGAGCGAGTACCGCCCCTCCCGGTCGCAGTGCCAGACGTAGACGGCGGCGCCCTCCAGCGCCGCGCAGTCCAGGTCCTGGACGACGATGGTGAACTTCAGCTCGACGCCCTCTGCCAGGCCGGTGTAGTCGCCGAAGGACGGGCGGATGTCGTGCCGGACAACCCCGTCGATCGTGCGGACGTCGGGGCCGTTGGAGCCGTCGGCGGGGAAGGGGCCGGCCGTCTCCGACTCGACCTCCTCGGCGCAGGTGGCCGCGGCGGCCTCGGCGCCCCCGGCCATCAGGGCGCCGGCGCCGGTGAGGGCGATCGCGCCGGTGCCGCCGAGCACGGCGAGCATCCGGCGGCGGGACATGGTGCCGAGGTCGAACGCGAGTCCCTTGTCATGAACGGCGCGGACGTACGCCTCGTTCTCGGGATCCCGGGGTGTTGCCATTTCTGCCGCCTCCTGGAGTCACTGTGCCGAGTGTTGGGATCGGTCAAGGCAGCAGAACATCGAAGGCTATGAATGACCTGTGGTTGATCTACATCGAATCATATCGATTGGGTCATAGTTTGCGGTGGGTGGCCGCCGGCAGGGCTCTGGCCAGGGCGTCGACGACGGCGAGGCCTGTGGACGAGCCTCCGGAGGGGCGTCTGCCCGTTCCGGAAGGGGTGCTGCGACGGAGCCCGCGAGCCGGTCGGAATCGGTCACTGGGTCGTGAGGAGCCGCCCGCGTACGCCGGAAGTGATCAGAGGGTGGGTGAGGCGCGCAGGAGCGGGCCGAAGAGGGTCGAGGTCTGGTGGGGGCTGAGGGTCTTGAAGGTGCCGGTCGCGGTGACCAGGGCGGTGTCCGGATCGGAGGCCGCGGCGATGCTGCCGGCGGCGGTGACCAGGCGGCCGTCGACGGCGGTGACCTCGGCGGTCAGGCGTAGCGGGGTGAGCAGCGGGACCGGGCGGCGATAGGCGGTGTCCAGGCGGATGGTCATGCCGGGATGACCGGAGAGGGTCACCGCGTGGCCGAGGATCTGGTCGAGGAGCATGGCGCTGACGCCGCCGTGAGCGAAGCGCGGCGGGCCCTCGAAGGCGAGGCCGAGCGTGCACGTGCCGACGGCGACCCCGTCGTCGTGGACGATCCGCAGTGGCGGGGCCAGCGGGTTGCCCGGGCCGATCACCGGGTTGTACATCCGGACGTTGCCGAGCAGGTCGTCGGCGCTGGCGAGGGTGTCGCGGTCGCGGGTGCGCGCGGCGAGCGGCGCGGTGAGCTCGCGGATCCGGTCGGCGGCCTCGATCAGTGCGGCGGCGGGCGCCTCGGTGGTGGTGGCCGTCTCGACCAGCGTGCGGAGGGCGTCGCCGAGGTCCTCGATGGCGGCGCGGCGGTCGTCGATCAAGGTCTGCCCCTTCGGGTGAGTGGGAACAGCATCAGGTTCTACCAACGCTGGTTCGCGTGAAGGCCGCGAGGCTAGTGAATCAGGTCACACTGCTATAACCTGTTCTAGTTGTCACGACCGGGTGAGTCGACGCAGTGGATGGGGAGATTCCATGGCGGTCACCGTGGAGTACGACGTCGTCGTCGCCGGAGCCGGCGCGGCCGGGATGACCGGCGCGCTCGCCGCCGCCCGCAATGGCCTGAGCACCGTCGTGATCGAGAAGGCGGCGGTCTTCGGCGGGTCGGCGGCCCGCTCCGGCGCCGGGATCTGGGTGCCGAACAACGAGGTGGTGCTCGCCGCGGGTGTGCCGGACACCCCCGCGCAGGCGGACACCTACCTGGCCGCGGTGGTCGGTGCCGAGGTGCCCGCCGTACGCCGCCAGGCCTTCCTCGCCAACGGCCCGGCGGCGATCTCGTTCGTGCTGACGTGGACGCCGCTGCGCTTCCAGTGGATGGGCGGCTATCCGGACTACTACCCGGAGCTCTCCGGCGGGATGCCGAACGGGCGCTCGATCGAGCCCGCGGCCTTCGACGCCAACATCCTCGGCGACGAGTACGCGAACCTGAACCCGGCCTACATCCCGACGCCGGCCGGCACGGTCATCTACGACGTCGACTACAAGTGGCTGGCGCTGATCGCCCGGCACCCGAAGGGCCTGGCCACCGCGACCGACATCGTCTGGCGCTACCTGCAGCTCGCCGCGCAGGGGCAGAACCCGATCACCATGGGGCAGGCGCTCGCCGGTGGCCTGCGCGCCGGGCTGATCGCCGCGGACGTCCCGGTCTGGCTGAACACCCCGCTGACCGAGCTGATCGTCGAGAACGGGCGGGTGGCCGGCGTGCTGGCCACGAGGGACGGTCAGCAGCTGGAGATCCGGGCGCGGCGCGGGGTGCTGATCGGCAGCGGCGGGTTCGAGCACAACCTCGCGATGCGGCAGCAGTACCAGGCCGCGCCGATCGGGGTGGACTGGACGGTCGGCGCCGCGTCCAACACCGGTGACGGCATCCGGGCCGGTCAGGAGGCCGGAGCGGCCCTCGGCCTGATGGACGACTCGTGGTGGGGGCCGATGATCCCGCTGCCGGACGGGCCGTACTTCTGCCTCTCCGAGCGCACGCTGCCCGGCAACGTCTTCGTCGACGGGACCGGGAAGCGCTTCGTCAACGAGGCCGCGCCGTACAGCGACGTGGTGCACGTGATGTACGCCGGCGCGCACTTCCCCTGCTGGATGATCCACGACCAGCAGTACCGGAACCGGTACCTCTTCCAGGAGATCGCGCCCGCGCTGCCCTACCCCGCCTCCTGGTACGCGAACGGCGCCCTGGTCAGCGACTGGACGATCGAGGGGCTGGCCGCCAAGATCGGGGTGCCGCCGGCGGCGCTGCGCGCGACCGTGGACCGGTTCAACACCCTGGCCAAGGCGGGGAAGGACACCGACTTCAAGCGGGGCGACAGCGCGTACGACGCGTACTTCGCGGACCCGACCAACACGCCGAGCCCCTGCCTGTCCGCGCTCTCGCTGCCGCCGTACTACGCGTTCAAAATCGTCCCGGGCGACCTGGGGACCAAGGGCGGGCTGGTCACCGACGCGCGGGCCCGGGTGCTGCGCCCGGACGGCACGGTGATACCCGGGCTGTACGCGGCCGGCAACGCGAGCGCCGCGGTGATGGGACACAGCTACGCGGGCGCCGGTTCGACGATCGGCCCCGCGATGACGTTCGGCTACACCGCCGGCCTGGAGATGGCCGCATCAACCTGAGGAGTGCGGATGCCCAAGGTGACCGTGTCGGCGGAGACGCCGGCCGACCCCGACAAGGTGTGGCAGGTCCTCACCGACCTGTCCCGGACGCCCGAGTGGAACAGCATGCACGAGGGCTTCACCACCGAGCTGCCCGCCGCGGTGAGCGAGGGCGCGCGGTACAAGCAGAAGGTGAAGCTGATGGGCATGCCGGCCGAGATGGCCTGGACGGTGGTCGCGGCGGAGGCCCCGAAGCACCTGGAGCAGGCCGGGGACGGTCCGATGGGGGTGAAGGCGAAGAACCGCTTCCGGCTGGAGCCGCTGGCGGCCGGGACGCGGATCACCTACGAGATGGAGTTCCTCGGGCCCGCGTTGAACGGGCCGATGGCCGGCATGCTCGAGAAGCAGGCCGGTGCCTCGGCGAAGACGTCGCTCGCGAAGCTGGTCGAGTTAACGCAGTAGCAGCCGGGTCGCCAGCTCCAGGTGGTTGACCACGTCGTTCGCCGAGGCGCGGCGGGTCACCCAGGCCACCAGGTTGGAGAGCCAGACGTCGCCGATGACCCGGGCGATGGCCCGGTCGTCGGCGGTCGGCTCGTCGTCGTGCATGGCCCGGACGAACATGTCCTCCATCAGCCGGGCGACCGCGTTGACCTCGGCGCTCGCGGACGGGTCGGCGAACATGAAGGCCCGGGTCATCGCCTCGGTGAGCAGCGGCTCGCGCTGCATGACCCGGGTCATCCCGCTGAGCACGTGCAGGGTGCGGTCGTACGCCGTCTCGCCCGGCACCGGCTTGCGGTCGAGCTTGCCCGCGATCGCCTCCAGCTCCAGCTCCAGCGCCGAGACCAACAGGTGGATCTTGGACGGGAAGTAGCGGTAGAGCGTGCCCAGGGCCACCTCGGCGCGCTCCGCCACGGTGCGCATCTGGACCGCGTCGTAGCCGCCCTTGGAGGCCAGCGAGAGCGTCGCCTCCAGGATCCGCCGCCGTCGATCGCGCTGCGCGGCGGAACCCTGCTCGGTGTCGCTGCCCGCGAGCGCGGCCCGGCTGCTGGTATTCGTTCTCGCCGCCATGGTCGCCCCCTTCTGTGGTGAATCAAGCCTACCAACGGGGTGTTGCGGCACTGTGTCCCCCGGTCGTGGCGGAGGCTTAGTGAAACGTGTTCTAATTCTGGCATGGGGCCCGACTTCCGGCCGGACGAGCGGGAGGCCGCGATCAGCGGACTCGCCGCCGAGATACTCGCGGGCGATCCGGACAAGGCGTGGGCGGCGCTGCGGACCGCCGGCCTGCTCGATCTGCCGGAGCGGGACGTGGCTCTCGTGCTGATCGAGGCGGGGCGGCGGGCGGACCGGGTCACCGTGCCGCCGCCGGAGTCGGTGCTCGCGGCGTGCGCGATCGGCGACGGCGCGGTGGCCGGGGCGCTGGAGCTGACCACGGCCCACGTGCGGACCCGGGAGCAGTTCGGGCGGCCGATCGCCACGTTCCAGGCCGCCGCGCAGCAGATCGCGGACGTCTACGTCGTCGCGCGGACGCTGCACCTGGCGACGCTGGCCGCGCTCTGGCGGGAGGACGAGACCGAGCTCGCCGTCGCGGCGCAGTGGCTCACCACCGAGGCGCCGCCCGCGTTGCGCACCTGTCACCACCTGCACGGCGGGCTCGGGCTGGCCGCCGACTACCCGCTGCACCGGTACACGGCGCTGGTCCGCGACCTGGTCCGGTACCTGGGCGGCGCCGAGCACCGGCTGGGCATCCTTGGGGGGCACGTTGTACATCGACCTGACTGAGTCCCAGCGGCGTCTACAAACGACGATAAAGCAGTATTTCGAACGGTTGGAAGGGACGCAGGAGCGCCACGGCCCGCGCTATCGCGCGATGATCGCTCAGCTCGGCAAGGACGGCTGGCTCGGCCTCGGCTTCCCGATCGAGTACGGCGGCGGTGGTCAGGGTCCCGTCGAACAGCAGATCTTCGTCAACGAGGCGGCCCGCGCGGACGTGCCACTCCCGGCGGTCACCCTGCAGACCGTCGCGCCGACGCTGTTGAAGAACGGCACCGAGGAGCAGAAGGCCGCCTTCCTGCCGAAGATTCTGGCCGGGGAGATCCACTTCGCGATCGGCTACACCGAGCCGGAGGCCGGGACGGACCTCGCCGCGCTGCGCACCCGGGCCGTCCGGCGGGGCGACGAGTACATCGTCGACGGGCAGAAGACCTTCACCACCGGCGCGCACGACGCCGACCATCTCTGGCTCGCCTGCCGGACCGGCCCGGACCGGCACCGCGGCATCTCGGTGCTGATCGTGGACACGAGCGACCCCGGCTACTCCTGGACGCCGATCATCACCTGCGACGGCGCGCACCACGTCAACGCGGTCTACCTCGCCGGTGTCCGGGTGCCGGTGAGCCGCCTGGTCGGCGCGGAGAACGAGGGCTGGCGGCTGCTCACCACCCAGCTCAACCACGAGAGGGTGATGCTCGGCCCGGCCGGCCGGATCGGCGCGCTGCACGACCGGGTGCTCGCCTGGGCGCACGCCTCCGGCGCCGCCGCGCTGCCCGAGGTGCGGCGCGCGCTGGCCCGCTCGTACGCCACGATGCGGGTCAACGAGCTGCTGAACTGGCAGGTCACCGGGGCGGAGCCGTCGGCGGCGGACGCGTCGGCGACCAAGGTCTTCTCCTCGGAGCGGCTGCTGCGCCTCGGTCAGGAGCTGGAGGAGCTGGTCGCCCGGCACGGCGATCCGGCCGATCCGGCGACCGCCGAGCTGCTCGCCTGGCTGGACGTGCAGGCCCGGCGGAACCTGGTGCTCACGTTCGGTGGCGGCGTCAACGAGATCCAGCGGGAGCTGATCTGCACCGCCGGGCTCGGGCTGCCGCGGGTGCCGCGATGAGGGCGCGCGACCCGGTCAACCTGCCGGCCATCCGAACCTGGCTGGAAGCGATCGGCGACGAGAATCCGCGCTACGAGCGGGAGGGGGTCGCACCCCCGGCGATGCTTCAGGTCTGGACGATGCGCGGATTATCAAAAGCGGTCGACAACCTCTACGGCGGGTTCGAGGACGAGGGCTACACCTCGATCGTCGCGACCGATAGTGCACAGACCTACCACCGCTACCTGCGCGTCGGTGAGGAGCTGACCGTCGAGGGCGAGGTCGTCGACGTGTCGCCTCCCAAGCGGACCGCACTCGGCGAGGGGCGGTTCATCACCACGGTCAGCAGCTGGTTCTCCGGCGCGGAGAAGGTCGGGGAGATGCGGTTCCGGGTGCTGAGGTACCGCGCCCAGAAAAGCGAAAAACCGAAGATGCCGCCTATCTCGCCCACGCGCACACCGGACACCGCCTTCTTCTGGGACGGCCTGGCCGACGGCGAACTGCGCCTGCAGCGCTGCGGAAAATGCGGGTCGCTGCGTCACCCTCCCGGCCCGGCCTGCGCCTCCTGCGGCTCCCTCACCCCTGTCGAGTACGCCGTGACGGCCGGAACGGGAACGGTCCACAGCTTCGTCGTCCACCACCATCCGAAGCTGCCCGGCCGCGCCGGCCCGTTCATCGTCGCGCTGGTCGACCTCGACGAGGGGGTGCGGATGGTCGCACCCTGCACCGGCCCGGTGAGCATCGGCGAGCGGGTCCGCGCCGAGATCGACGGCGGGCTCCCGGTCTGGCGCCCGGCGCACCACGTCGCGCTCCCGTCCTGGTCGCTTCCGGTCACCCCGACCACGGTGATCAGCACGGCGCTGGCCACCCGGGACTACCAGGACGTGCACCACGACCGGGACGCCGCGATCGCCCGGGGCAACCGGGACATCTTCCTCAACATCCTGACCACCACGGGGCTGGTGCAGCGCTACGTCACCGACTGGGCCGGGCCGTCCGCCGTCATCCACGGGATCGACATCCGGCTCGGGGCGCCGTGCCACCCGTACGACACGCTCACCTTCGGCGGGCACGACGTCGGGGGCGGGACGATCGCGCTGCACGGCCGTACCGGAGAAGGGGTTCACGTGTCCGGAAGCGTAAGGCTGACACGATGATCTCGCGAACCGCGGCCATCGCCGGTATCGGCGCCACGGAGTTCTCCAAGGACTCCGGGCGCAGCGAACTGCGTCTCGCGGTGGAGGCGGTGCGCGCCGCGCTCGACGACGCCGGCCTGCGCCCCGCCGACGTCTCCGGCCTGGTGACGTTCTCGATGGACACCAGCGCCGAGATCGCCGTCGGGCGCGAGGTGGGTGCCCCGAGCCTGCGGTTCCTGAGCCGCATATCGTACGGCGGGGGAGCGGCCTGCGCGATCGTCCAGCAGGCCGTGCTCGCCGTCGCCGCCGGGCTCGCCGACGTGGTGGTCTGCTACCGCGCCCTCAACGAGCGCTCCGGCCGCCGCTTCGGCCAGGCCTCGACGGGTGGCTTCGCCGACGTGGACGCGAGCTGGCACGTGCCGATGGGGCTGGCCACCCCGGCCGCGATGGTGGCCATGGTCGCCCGGCGCTACCTGCACGACTACGGCGCCACCACCGACGACTTCGGCCGGGTGACGGTCGCGGCCCGGCGGCACGCGGCGACCAACCCGGCCGCCTGGTTCCACGGCCGCCCGATCACCCTGGAACAGCACCGCGCGTCCCGCTGGATCGCCGAGCCGCTGCGGCTGCTGGACTGCTGCCAGGAGAGCGACGGCGCGGTCGCCCTGGTGGTCACCTCGGTGGAGCGGGCCCGCGACCTGCCCCGGCCGCCCGCGGTGGTGGCCGCCGCCGCCCAGGGCAGCGGGCCCGGCCAGTACGTGATGACCAGCTACTACCGGGACCGGATCGCCGCGCTGCCCGAGATGGGGGTGGTCGCCGCGCAGCTCTGGGAGCAGTCCGGCCTCACCCCGGACGACATCCGCACCGCCGTGCTCTACGACCACTTCACCCCGTACGTCCTGATGCAGTTGGAGGAGCTGGGGTTCTGCGGCCCGGGGGAGGCCCGGCACCTGGTGGCGGAGGGCGGCATCGAGCTCGGCGGGCGCCTGCCGGTGAACCCGCACGGCGGCCAGCTCGGCGAGGCGTACCTCCACGGCATGAACGGCATCGCCGAGGCGGTCCGCCAGATCCGCGGCACGTCGGTCAACCAGGTGGCCGGCGACGGCCCGGTCCTGGTCACCGCCGGCACCGGCGTCCCGACCAGCGGCCTAGTCCTGGAGCGGGACCTCTGAGGTGCCGACCGCGACCGGGCCGATCCACGTCAGGTCGGGGACGTTGACGACGACGGCGTCCTGGGTGGTGCGGGAGATGACCACGACGGCCTCGTTGTCGGGGTCGGGGTTCTCCTCGCGGTGCGGGACCCACGGCGGGACGTAGATGTAGTCGCCGGGCTTGGTGTCGACCCGGATCTCGCCCTTCTCCTCGTCCAGGAAGACGAAGGACGGGTTGCCGCTGACCACGTAGATCGCGGTCTCCGACTCGCCGTGGTGGTGGTTGCCGGAGTTGGTGCTCGCGGCCACGTGGGTCTGTCCCATCCAGAGGTTGCGGCTGCCGACCGTGCTGCCGCTGATCGCCTCGACCCGGCGCATCCCGGTGGTCTGCGCGGTGTCGCCGGACAGCGCGCTCGAGGCCACGTGGTGCAGTCGCCGGTGGAAGGGGTCGTCGTCGCTCATGCCCTGCACTGTGCATAAACAGATCCGGAAAGTCAACGTGAGCCTATCGGTTCACTAGGATATGAGAAGCGTGTTGACGCGGTGGCCCTCCGGATAGCACCGTCGAGAGCGAGCCGGTCGTGCGGGTTTCGGGCATCCGCACCGGGCCCGGCTCGATGGCCCACTTCCAGCGTGGTCCCCGTCGACGCGGGCCGCGCGCCACCTCATGGAGGCATCCGCCATGACCCTGCACGCCATCACGCCCGACACCGCCGAGACCGTGGACGCGGACCTCTTCCGCCGCCTGCTGCGCCGTCACGCCGCGGCCGTCGTGGTGATCACCGCGCCCGGTGAGCCGGCCACCGGCTTCACCGCGACCTCGTTCACCTCGGTATCCCTGGATCCGCCGCTGGTCTCGTTCTGCCTGGCGCACACCGCGTCGGCCTGGCCCGCGGTCGAGGCCGCGGGCACCGTGGCCGTGCACGTCCTCGGCCAGGGCCAGGAGCAGGTCGCCCGGACGTTCTCGGCCCGCGGCATCGACCGGCTGGCCACGCACGGCGCCTGGTCTCCCGGGCCGGACGGCGTGCCGCTTCTGGACGGCGTGCTGGCCCGTTTCGTCTGTCGCGTCGTCGAGCGCGTCACCGCCGGCGACCACACCATCGTGCTGGCCACCCCGCAGGCCGGCGAGCACCGCGACGACGAGTCGGAGACGCCGCTGCTCTACCACGCGGGGCGGTACGCCGCCGTCAATCATGCCGTCGAGTAGCGCCCGTCGAGAGCAGGTCGAGCAGGGTGGCCGCGGCGCCCTCGACCAGGTCGGCACCGAGTCCGCGCCGGGGCCAGACGGAGAGCTCCAGGGGCTGCGGCGGCGGCAGGTCGTCCCGGGCCACCAGGCCGTCGAGGCGCTGGCCGAAGGTGGCCATCAGGCCCACGCCCAGCCCGGCCCGGACCGCGGCCTGCACCCCGGCCAGGTGCGCCGCCTCGCAGCCGACCTCGGCGGAGCGCCGGTTCGCGGCGAGCGTCTCCAGGGCCCGGCTGCGCAGCGCGCACGGGGCGTCGAAGGCGACCAGCGGGATCGGCTCGCCGGTCGGCGGCAGCTGCCAGCCGGGCGCGGAGTACCAGGTCAGGTTCAGTTCGCCGACCGTACGGGCCTCGGGCTCCTCGGCCGGCCCGAGCAGCAGCGCGAGGTCGACCCGGCCGTCGAGCAGGGCGGTCCGCAGCTGGCTGCCCCGGTCGATCCGGAAGCGGATCCGCCGGTCCGGGAAGCGCGCGGCCAGCGAGGCGGTCAGGTCCGGGAGCAGTTGCGCCGCGGCGTGCTCGGTGGAGCCGATCAGCAGGGTGCGCTCCAGCTCCACGCCGAACGCGTGCAGCGTCTCGTCGTGCGCGGCGAGGATCCGGCGGGCGTGCAGCAACAGCGCCTCGCCGTCGGTGGTGAACCGGGATCCGCGTCCCTCGCGCTCGACCAGCGTGCGGCCGAGCGCGGCCTCCAGGCGGCGGACGTGCTGGCTCACCGCACCCTGGCTGAGGTGCAGCGATGTCGCGGCGCGCTGAAAGCCGCCGGTGTCGGCGACGGCGACCAGGCTGCGCAGGGGCCCGATGTCAAGAATCCCGCTCATGCCTATCATCTTACTAGGAATTGATCAGGCTGCGTGATGGCTCGTCATCACGATCTTTCGTTGGACGCGTCACGCACCGTGTACCGATACTCGTCTCCATGAGCCGGGCGTCCTGACCCGGCGGCGCCGCCGCCCGAGGCGCCCTTCCTTCCGTACGAACCCCCGCATTCTTGCTGCCCGAAATACCCGGAAAGGCATCATATAATGACCCGTAGAACCCTCAAGCTGGGAGCGGTGCTCCTCGGCGTCGGTGGGCCGGGCCAGCACCACACCTGGCTGAACCCGGAGATCCCCGGCGACGCGAGCGTGGACATCCGCTGGTACATCGCCCGCGCCCAGCAGGCCGAGGCCGCGCTCTTCGACCACGTGTTCATCGTGGACAGCCAGTTCATCACCCCGGACTCGCCGAACCACTACCTGAACCGGCTCGAACCGCTCACCCTGCTCTCCGCGGTGGCCGTGCACACCAGCCACATCGGGCTGGTCGGCACGCTGACCACCTCGTACAACGACCCGTACAACCTGGCACGGCGGCTGGCCTCGCTCGACCTGATCAGCGGCGGCCGGGCCGGATGGAACGTGGTCGCGACCGGGGACGGCGGGACGGCCGGGAACTACGGCCGCAAGGAGCACTACGACTACGCCGCCCGGTACGGCCGCGCCCTGGAGCACGTCCGGGTGGCGCAGGGGCTCTGGGACTCGTACGAGGACGACGCCTTCCCGCGTGACAAGGAGAACGGCGTCTTCTTCGACAAGGCCAAGCAGCACGCGCTGCACCACATCGGCGAGCACTTCCAGGTGGCCGGCCCGCTGAACATCCAGCGCTCGCCGCAGGGCCAGCCGGTGATCTTCCAGGCCGGCGACTCCGAGGAGGGCCGGGACCTGGGCGCGAGCGTCGCCGAGGCGATCTTCACGCACGCGCAGACGATCGAGGAGGGCCGGGCGTTCGCCGAGGACATCCGGGCCCGCGCCGCCGCCAAGGGCCGGAACCCGGAGCACGTCCTGATCGTCCCGGGGATCAGCCCGATCATCGCGGACACCGATGAGGAAGCCCGCGCGATCGAGGCCGAGCTGGTCGGCGGCAAGGACTTCGATCGGGCCCTCAAGGAGCTCGGCCGTCCGTTCGGCTGGCACGACTTCACGCGGTACGACCTGGACGCGCCCTTCCCCGACCTCGGTGACCTGGGCGACCGGAGCTTCAAGACCCAGGCCGAGAAGATCAAGAAGCTGGCCGCCGAGAACGGGTTCACGCTGCGCCAGGTCGTCCAGCACAGCATCGACGCGCGGCGCTCGCCCTTCGTCGGCTCGGCGCGGACCGTGGCGGACGAGATCCAGAAGTGGTTCGAGGCGGGTGCCTTCGACGGCATCAACCTCACGGTCACCGTGCCGAGTGACTTCGCCCGCTTCGTCGACGAGGTGCTGCCGCTCCTGCGCGAGCGGGGTATCGCGCGCACCGCGTACGACGCCACCACGCTCCGGGGCAACCTCGGGCTCCCCGTCCCACCGAACCGCTACACCGGCGTCCCGGTCCAGTGAAAGGCACCACGATGAGCCGTACCCGACAATGGGCCGCCGCAGCCCTGGCACTCAGCCTGACCCTGACCGGTTGCGCGGGAGGCGCCGCGGGCGCCGCCGACGAGGAGAGCACGCTGCGCTGGGCGGTCACCCTGCCCGCGCACTGGGACCCGGTGGTGAGCGGCAGCGGCGCCCAGTTCCGCATCCTGTCGCTGGCCTACGCGTCGTTGACCGAGATCAACGAGAAGGGTGAGGCGGTCCCGAGCCTCGCCGAGAGCTGGGACTACAACGACAAGGGCGACCAGGTCACCTTCCACCTGCGGCCGAACCTGACGTTCAGCGACGGTACTGCCCTGGACGCCGCGGCGGTCAAGGCCTACCTGGAGCGGGCCAAGACGCAGAAGGACTCGGCGCTCTTCGGCGACCTCACCTCGCTCAAGACGGTCACCGCGACGAGCGCGACCGACGTGGTGATCGACCTGACCCAGGTCGACTACCAGATCCCGCTGCTGCTCGGCGAGCGCGTCGCCCAGATCACCAGCCCCACGGCCGACCCGACCGCGCTGGACAAGGACCCGGTCGGCGCCGGCCCGTTCGTGGTGACCGAGAACGTTCCGGGCTCGCACGTCTACTTCGCGAAGAACCCGGACTACTGGGACGCCGGGAACATCCACATCGACCGGGTGGAGCTGCTCGCCGAGCCGGAGGCCGCGACGATCGTGGCGGGCGTGCAGACCGGCGTCTACGACCTGGCCACGCTCGGTGCGAGCCAGGTCAAGGCGGCCGAGGCGGCGAGGCTGGACGTGGTCAACCAGCCCGGCTACAACGCCTCCAACATCAGCATCAACATCAACAAGAAGCCGTTCGACAACCCGAAGATCGTCGACGCGGTCCGGTACGCGACCAACCGCCAGGAGTTCGTCGACAAGATCACGTTCGGGAACGGGTCCGCGACCGATCAGCCGTTCCCGTCGAACTACATCGCCTACGACCAGCAGTCGGCGAACCGGTACCCCTACGACCTGGCGAAGGCGAAGGCCCTGATCGCCGAGGCGGGCTACCGGCCGGGCGAGATCACCGTCGACCTGGTGATCACCTCGCTCTTCTCCACCGCCGCCGAGATCGTCCAGTCGCAGCTCGCGGCGGCCGGCATCACGGTGAACGTCAAGGTCGACCCGAACTGGGCCACCCCGTTCTTTGCCAAGGACCTGGCGCTCTCGCTCTACGGCACCACCGGCCGGGAATCGCCGGTGCAGACGCTCACCGCGCACTTCGGACCGAACGGCCCGCTCAACCTGAGCACCCCGTACGAGCCGGAGGGCTTCGAGGCCGCCGTCGCGAAGGCCCGGCAGACTCCGCTCGACTCGCCCGGCTACCAGGCGAACCTGCAGGCCGCGACGCGTGCCGGGCTGGAGAGCCGGGCGCTGGTCTTCACGTACTCGTCGCCGAACCTCTTCGTGAAGAGCACCCGGGTCTCCGACTTCGCGGCGGTCCCCGGCCAGCTGCACTGGACCGGGCTCACGGTCGCGGCGTCATGACCCGGGCCATCCTGGCCGGCCTGGCCCGGTCGGTCGCCATCCTCGTCCCGGTCTTCGTCCTGGCCACCTTCGTCACCTTCGCGCTGCGGGCGCTGAGCGGGCTCAGCCCGGCTCACCTCCAGCTCGGCGAGTCGGCGACGCCCGAGGCGATCGCGAAGATCGAGCACCAGTGGGGTCTCGACCGGCCGTTCCTCACCCAGTACGCCGACTGGTTCGGCAGGCTGCTCTCCGGGGACCTCGGGACCAGCTGGTACAACGGTGCGGACATCGCCCGGCTGCTGACCGACGGGGCGATCGTCAGCCTCTCGGTCGCCGGGCTGGCCCTGCTGATCGGGGTGGTCTTCGGGTTCGGTTTCGGCGTGCTGGCCGCGGTGCGCCGGACCACCTGGGTGGACCGGGCGATCACCGGGTTCATGACCTTCATCTCGGTGATGCCGTCCTTCGTGGTCGGCATCGCCCTGGTGGTGGTCTTCGCGGTCGGGCTGGGCTGGTTCCCCTCCGCCGGGTACGTGCCGGCGGAGCGGGGGTTCGGCGTCTGGCTCGCGCACATCACGCTGCCGGCGATCGCGCTCAGCTTCGACACCGTCTCGGACGTGGCCCGTCAGCTGCGCTCCGGGCTGGTCGCCGCGTACCGGGAGAACTACGTGACCGGTGCGGTGGTCCGCGGCCTCAGCCCGCGCCGGATCTTCCTCCGGCACGTGCTGCGCAACGGGATGGGCCCCGCGCTGACCGTGCTCGGCATGAAGTTCCCCAACCTGCTCGGCGGCGCGGTCGTCACCGAGTCGATCTTCGGGATGGCCGGGTTCGGCAAGTTCGCGGCCGACTCGGCGCAGCGCGGCGACGTGCCCGCCGTCCAGGGCGTGCTGGTCGTCTCGGTGGTCCTGGTCGTCGTCTTCAACCTGCTGGTCAACGTGATCCTGGCCCGGGTCACCCCGGCCTCGGCGAGAGGGGTGTGACGTGCCGCGCCGTGTCCTCGGGCTGCTCAGCGGGCGGATCGCCGTCGGCGTCCTGATCGCGGTCGCGCTGCTGGCGATCCTCGGCCCGCTGCTCGCGCCGTACGACCCCCTCGAGGGTGGGAGCGACCTGCTCGCCGGGCCGTCCGGAGCGCACTGGCTCGGCACCGACTACCTGGGCCGGGACGTGCTCAGCCGGCTGCTCGACGGCTCCCGGGTCAGCGTGCTCGGCTCGGTGCAGGTCGCCCTGGTCGCGCTGGTGGCCGGGGTGGTCCCGGGCATCCTCAGCGTCTACCTCGGCGCGGTCTTCGAGTGGGTCACCCTGCGGCTCGCCGACACGCTGATCGCGCTGCCGTTCCTGGTCTTCGCGGTCGCGGTGACCGCGCTGCTCGGCAACGGGATCCCGCAGGCGATGTTCACCGTCGGCATCATGATCTCGCCGCTCTTCTACCGGGTCTCCCGGGCCGCCACCCTCGCGGTCGCCCGCTCCCCGTACGTCGAGGCGGCGATCATCGCCGGCGCCTCGGTCGGCTGGGTGGTCCGCCGGCACGTCTGGGTCAAGGTGCTCCCGCCGATCGCGGTGGCCCTCGCCAACACGGCCGGGGTCGGGTTCGTGGTGGTCTCCAGCCTCACCTTCCTCGGCATCGGGGTGCAGCCGCCGGCGCCGACCTGGGGCGGGGTGCTCGCCGCCGACCTGGGCTATCTCACCTTCCGGCCGTGGGCGCCGCTGGTGCCGACCTTCCTGATCATGGCGACGGCCTGGGCCTGCAACCTGCTCGCCGACGCGATCCGGGACGTGTCCGGCGCCGCGGGCCGGACCCTGCTGCTGGAGAAGGAGAGGCGTCGTGTCGCTGCTTGAATTATCAAATGTCCGTATAAGTCTGCATGGTGAGGAGCTCGTCCACGGAGTCTCCTTCGCGCTGGAGCCGGGCGGCGTCGTCGGGATCGTCGGGGAATCCGGCAGCGGCAAGACGCTGACCTGCCGGGCCGCGCTCGGCATCCTCCCCGAGGGGATCACCGTCACCGGCGGGAGCATCGAGCTCGACGGCCGCGACCTGGACGGGATCGGCGCGAAGGAGTGGACCGCGCTGCGCGGGACGACCATCAGCGCGGTCTTCCAGGACCCGGCCTCCTACCTCAACCCGTCGCTGACGATCGGGTCGCAGATCGCCGAGGTGGTCCGGGTCAAGCTCGGCCTGAAGCGCCGCGCCGCCAGGGAACGGGCGATCGAGCTGCTCGGCGCGGTCAGGCTCCGCGACCCGGCGGAGGTCTACCGGCAGTACCCGCACGAGCTCTCCGGCGGCATGCTGCAGCGCTCGCTGATCGCGGCGGCGATCGCGGCCGGGCCGAAGGTGCTGATCGCCGACGAGGCGACCACCGCGCTCGACGTGACCGTCCAGGCGGAGATCCTCGACCTGCTCCGCGACCTGCGGCGGGAGACCGGGCTGGCCCTGGTGGTGGTCTCGCACGACCTCGCCGTGGTCGCCCAGCTCTGCGAGGAGGTGCTGGTCATGCGGGCCGGCGAGGTGGTCGAGCAGGGGACGGTCGAGCAGGTGCTCCACCGGCCCCGGCACGAGTACACCCGGCTGCTGATCGAGGAGCACGAGGCGTACGGATGGGAGAAGTACCTTGTCTCTTCTTGAGGTCAGCGACCTGGACGTCCACTACCGGCGCCGCCGGGGCCGGTTGCACGCGCTCCGGAACGTCTCGCTCCGCCTGGATCCGGGCGAGACGATCGGCGTGATCGGCGAGACCGGCTCGGGGAAGTCGACCCTGGCCCGCGCGGTCCTCGGTCTCGTGCCCCCGAGCTCCGGCCGCATCGTGATCGACGGCGAGCAGGTCAGCTCCTACGGCAAGCGTCAGTGGCAGGCTTTCCGGCGGCGCGGGATCCTCCAGTACGTCTTCCAGGATCCGCTGCGGAGTCTCGACCCCGATCTGACCATCAGGGAGTCGCTGGCCGAGCCGTTGCGCATTCAGGGGCGTACTGGAGAAAATGTCCGGAAATATTTGGATAGAGTGCGTCTTTCCGAAGATCTGCTCGATCGACTGCCCGCTGAACTCTCCGGAGGCCAGCGGCAGCGGGTCGCCGTCGCCCGCGCCCTGGTCAGCGAGCCGAAGCTCATCCTCCTCGACGAGCCGGTCAGCGCCCTCGACGCCGCCAACCGGGTCAAGGTCCTGGAACTGCTCAAGGAGCTGCGGGACGCGGGCACCGCGCTCCTCTTCATCTCGCACGACCTCGGCTCGGTGGCCGGGATCGCCGACCGGATCGCCGTGCTCTACCAGGGCGAGCTGGTCGAGGACGGCCCCACCCGCCAGGTGATCACCGAGCCCCGGCACGCTTACACGAAGCTCCTGATCGACTCGGTCCCGACGCTGCGGAAGGCGGTCACGGCATGAGACTCGGCTTCCTCACCCACGTCCAGGGGCGCGACGACCTGGCCACCGCGTACCGGCAGGCGCAGGAGCTCTTCGTCGTCGCCACCGAGATCGCGCCCGCGCTCGGCGGGAAGCCCTCCACCCTCAAGGCGGCCTGACATGTCTGATCACTTTCCGCCCACCGGCGTGGCCACCCGCGGCACCGTCCTGATCGTTCCCGGACGCGGCGAGACCGCGCTGACCTACGCCCGCCTGGGCCGCCGCCTCGCCGTCGACGCCTACCGCGTCCGGGTCCTGCCGTCGTCGCCGGTCTCGCCCGAGGATCTCGACGCCGCCCTGACCGGCGCGGTCGCGGACCTGGGCGAGTTGCCCCACCCACTGATCCTGATCGGTGCCGACTCCGGGGCCGCCCTGATCGCGGCGCTGCTCGCGTCTGCGGACCCGTCGGCCGTCCGGTCTCCGGACGCGGTGGTGCTCGCCGGGCTGCCCACTCACGACCGTACCGGAAAAGGCTCCTGGGAATCTGAACTTGATCTTCGCACCCACTGTCCCGCGCATCGCGCGGTCCTCACCGGCGACGCGGCCTTCAGCCGGGGCACGCTCACCGAGGCGCTTCCGCTCCCCTTGCTTGATGTCGCGTACGGGTCGACCTCGGCGATCCCGCACCTGCTCCTCGCCGGCGTCGCGGACCCCCTGACCGACCACGACGCGCTGGCCGGCCTCGCGAAGACCCTCCCGACGGCGCGTCTGTCCCTGGTCCGCGACACCCACCACGACGTCCTGAACGACGCCACCCACCGCTCGGTCGCCGCCGAGATCATCACTTTCCTGGAGGCCGTCCGCGTCGGCGTCCCCCCGCGCCCGTTCGTCACCGTCACCGCCGGCACCTGGTAAAACGGGTCGCCCGGGAGCGCCGCGTCGGGCACGATGCCCACGATGGACACCCTCTGGCGGCGGCGCGATCTCACGACGGGTGCGGCCGCCCTGGGCACGATGGCCGGTGGCGCACTGATCACCTGGCTCGGCGCCCCGGCCCTGACCTTCGTCCTGGCCGGCTGGCTCACCCTGCTGGCCGTCGTCGCGACCGCGAGCCGGGCGGTGCGAGCGAGCGGGCATAGCGTCCCGGTGGTGCGCCCATGACGCGCCGGAAGGCCGTGGTGAACGCCGGCTCGGACGCGTACCCGAGGGAATGCGCGATCCGGGCGAGCGTCTCGGTGCCCTCGCGGAGCCGCTCCGCCGCGAGCGTCATCCGCCACCGGGTCAGATAGGCGATCGGCGTCTCGCCGGAGCGCTCCCGGAAGCGCTCCGCGAAGACGGTGCGTGACATGCCGCTGCGTGCGGCCAGCTCCCGCAGGGTCCAGGCGTGGCCGGGATCGGCGTGCATCGCGCCGATCGCCCCACTCAACTCCGGATCCGCCAGCGCCGCGAACCATCCCGTGTCGCCGGTTTCTCTGGGGGACCGCGCCGCGAGATACAGCCGCAGAGCCTGGACCAGCATCATGTGGGCGAGGTGCTGCGCCATCAGGTCCGCGCCGGGACGGCCGTCGCGGAGTTCGGCCATCATCATCTCGATCGACCGGCGGAGGCGGTCCCGGTCGTCGTCGGTCTCCACCAGGATCAGCGGGGGCAGGGTCCGCAGCAGCGCCGCGGCGTGCGGGCTGCCCATCTCGAACCGGCTCCCGACCAGGTACACGTCGCCGCCGCCGCGATAGGTGACGGCCTCGCCGCTCCGGTTCGGGTCGAGCACCTCGGAGGCGCGCACGGCAGGGACGCCCGGATCGCTGCCGATGACGGCGGTACGCCCGGTCGGCAGCACGAAACAGGCGCCCTCCGGCACCACCACCGGCGTCGCGTCCCCCTCCAGGGTCAGCCGGCACGATCCCCGGACCACCGCGTAGCACTTGATCCGCCCGGCCAGGTCGTCCAGCTCCAGCGCCCACGGCCGGCCCGCGTCGAAACCGGCCGTGATGTAGCTGCGCGGCTTCAGCAGCGACAGCACCTCGCTCAGCGGATCCATGGTTCTCCGGACGATAGCGAAAGAAAGGCGGATTCCGAATCATAGATCGTACGGGGATGGCGCTCTAGGTTCGGATCATGACAACGATCGGTTTCATCGGCAGCGGACGGATCGGCGGCGCGCTCGCGCGGCTGGCGGTCGGCGCCGGCCACGACGTCGTACTGAGCAACAGCCGCGGCCCGGAGACGCTGCGGGAGACGGCTGCCGGGTTGGGCCCCCGGGCTCGCGCGGCGACGGTGGGCGAGGCCGCGGCCGCCGGCGACATCGTGGTGGTCAGCATCCCGGTCCGGTTCCACGCGAGCGTCCCGGCCGAGCCGTTGCGCGGCAAGGTCGTCATCGACACGCTCAACTACGACCCGGCCCGCCAGGGCAGCGTCCCGGAGATCGAGGCGGCCGGCGTCCCGCCGTACCTCCTGCTCCAGACGCACCTCGCCGGGGCGCACGTGGTCAAGGCGTTCAGCACCGTCTTCTTCGCGCACCTGCCGCTGCTCGCCCGCCCGGCCTTCGCCCCGGACCGCAGCACGCTGCCCATCGCCGGCGACGACGCCACCGCCAAGAGGGCGGTCGCCGCCCTGATCGACTCACTCGGCTTCGACACCTACGACGCCGGTGCCCTCACGGAGAGCCGCCGTTTCGCGCCCGGCACGCCCGCACAGCTCGCCCACCTGGACCCCGACGGCATGTTCAGCGCCCCACCCCGCCCGGTCGGCCGTCCCGCCCTGACCACCCTCCTCGGTGTCTAGGCGCGCGACTCTTCTCGCGCGCTCGGTCATGGTTGGCTTCTGATCGTGAAGGAGGCGAACGATGACGGGCTATCACACCGGGTGGGCTGTTCCGGACGAGCACCGGGAGAGTGCCGAGTACGTCGAGGCCGGGACCCGGATCGCTCTCGGGCAGGCTGTCTACGACCGTCGGACAGCGTTGGGGATCAGCCAGGCCGAGCTCGCCACGCGGGCCGGCACGACGCAGACCGTGATCTCCCGGCTGGAGGGTGGCGCGGTCACGCCGACGCTTCCGCTGCTCCAGCGCTTGGCCGGTGCGCTGGAGGGTGAGCTGGACATCAGGATCACGGGTACGAACACGCGTGCGGAGTTCCCGCTCGCCTCGTAGCGGGTGGCCGGGGCGGACTCAGGCCGGGCGGCGCCAAGCGGTGAGGATCCGGTCGATGGTGGGGCGGATGCGGTCGCGGGCCTCGGGGCGGGGGACGCCGGACATCAGCAGGGTGTCGTAGTCGGTGTCCTCGTGGCGGATAGAAGCGATCACCGCGCGCGTCGCGGCGTCCGGGTCCAGGGCGCGGCCCGCCGCGCTCCGGCCGACGCGGCCGCTGCCGCGCAGGGCCGTGTGCAGGCTGATCTCCATGGCGCGGGATGCCGGGATGGCGGGGAAGAGATCGGCGATCAGGGTGGCGAGGTTCTCCTGGAAGACCACGTCGGCGGCCTCGCGGCGCTCGCGGTCGCGGTCGCGGCGGCGGGCGCGGGCCTCCTCGTCGGAGAGGCACTGCTGTTCGGCCTCGGCGAGGGCGGACTCCTCGACCAGCAGGCCCTGGCGTTCGTTGCGCTTGCGGGAGCGGTTGAAACGGACCACCACGGCGGAGAGGCGGCTGGCCTTCTTGGCGCGGCGGGTCAGCGCGGCGTCGCCGGCCGGGAGGAAGACCAGGTGGTCGAGGTCGGTGCAGGCGAGGCAGAGCGGCTCGCCCTCCTCCATCATCAGCATGTCGGCCTCGGTCTCGCCGCAACCGGCGCAGGTGAAGGAGCGGGCGGCGAGCAGCACGATCATGTCCGGCGGGGTGTTCTGCTTGGCGGTGAGGCGGTCCCGCTGGGCGTCGGTCAGGTCGGCGGGCATCCAGTGTGTCCGGTACGCCAGCTCCCGCTCGGGGCGTCCGTCGACGGTGAAGCGCAGCGGGTGACGGTCGCGGGTGGCCGCGGCGTACGACACCTCGGTGGACCGCATGCCGTTGCCGAGCGCCCAGCGCCGGAGGATGTCGAGCGCGCCGGCGAGGCGGTCGGGGTCGACCACCGCGGCGGGCTCCAGGTGCGGAGTCAGACCCCGCTCCCACGCGGTCACCGGGCCGGGCGGGAGCCAGCCGATGCCGACGAGCACGTCGATCGGGCTCACGTAGCGCCGCTGGGCCAGGGCGTTCTCGGCCGCGGTCACCACCCGTCGTTCCAGCTTGGAGGTGGGCTGCACGTTGCGGAGGTTACCGCGTACGCGAAAAGGAGGCGGAAGGGAGGCGGCCGTGACCGCCTCCCTGAGCGTCACTTGGCGACCACGTCCTTGACCCAGGCGATGAAGTTGGTGGTGGCCTCGCCGGTGCGCTCGGCCATGGTGTGGCCCTGGCCCCAGACGGTCTCGAAGTCGACGTCCTCGACGCCGTCGTAGACGCCGAGGGCGAGTGACAGGTTGACCTCGGTCGTGTTGGCGGTGTCGCCCTGCATGATGCCGGTGCGGATCCGCCAGTGCGGCGCGACCGTGCCGCTCTGGTAGCCCTCGTAGAAATCGGTCAGGTAGTACATCGGGTTGTACATGTTCACCCGGTACGTCATGTCCTTGCCGACCGTGTCGGTCTTGGCGAAGTCCGTCGTGTACTCGGACGACGCGTACGTGGTCTGCCAGCCGGAGATCGTCGCGAAGGCGGCCTCGTTCGCCTCGATCACCTGCTCGGCGACCGGGGAGAAGTGCAGTCCGGCGGTGCCGTCGCCGAAGACCACGTTCTCGGTCATGCTCCGGTCCGGCCCGTCGAACGCGCCGACCGCCTTGGACGCGTTCTTCTGGCTCTTCACGAAGCCGGCCAGCCCGGTGATCGTCGCGCTGTTCGAGGAGGCGTCGTACTTCACCCAGGTGGTGTCCTCGTTGAGGTGGGCGATGTACTCCTTGACCGTCTTGTAGGTCGTGGTGTCCTGCTGCGCCCCGCTGCCGGGGATGCCGCCACCACCGGCAGCCGCACCGGAGGGCATGCCCGCACCGCCGGGTGCGGCGCCCGAGGGCATCCCCGCGCCACCGGGTGCGGCGCCCGACGGCATGCCTGCCCCGCCGGGAGCGCCGCCGCCCCCGTTGCCCGCCATGAACGAGTTCGTCGGCGTGTACGGGAACGTGGTGTCCTTGAGGAAGTCGTTCAGCGACTTCTGGACCACCGAGACGATGTGGTCGTAGTACTTGCCGCCCAGGTAGACGCCGCTGCCGGTCTTGTCGAGCGACAGCGTCGCGCCGGACGAGTCCTTCAGGCCGAGCTTGTTCTGGTACGCCGCGAACGCCTTGGCCAGCTCGGTGGAGTAGCTCTTGGTCCAGGTCCCGTCCGCGCGGGTGTCGGTGGTGGCGAACTGCCCCATGTTCCACTCGTACGCCGCGTTCGCGTAGTCGAGGTTGGTGATCGGGCACCAGCACATGGCACCGGCGATCGCGTCGCTGATGTCCTTGCCGCTCGCGTCGGTCAGCGCCGCGCCGAGCGCCGTCAGGTACGGCGTGTACAGCTCGCTGTCGCCCGAGGCGCCCATGATCGCGCTCTGTGCCCCGCCGCCACTGTGACCGAAGGTGACCATCCGGTCCTTGCTGCCCGGGATCAGGTCGGCGTTGTACCGGATGTACCGCACGGCGGCCTTCAGGTCGGTGACACCCCAGGGCGCGTTGCCGACGTAGGCGTCGGTGTTGCTGTCCTTGCCGCGCATCCCGGCGTGCACGTAGACGAAGCCCGCCTTGAGGTACTCCGAGACGGTGTCGTAGCTGTACTCGGTCAGCGGGGCCTGCGCCGCGTAGCCGGGCGTGTTCAGCGGCAGCACGATCGGCGCGGTGGCCGCGGTGTAGTCACCGACGGTGCCCGAGGCGTCGACCGTGGCCGTGTACGTCCCGTCGCTGTTCTTCGTCGCCTTCAGGTACTTGCCCGGCACGAAGACCGCGAGCGACTCGTAGTCCGGCGCCTCCGGCTTGGTCACGTAGTACTTGCCGATCTGGTAGTACACGTCGTTGTCCGCGTCGTAGCTCCACGTGTCGCCGGTGAAGCTCAGCGTGTACGAGCCGGACGCCGCGGTGGAGGTGCTCGTCGACGAGTCGCCGTCCGAGTCGGTGCACGCCGCGAGTCCCAGAACGCTGATTGCGGAGGTGGCCGCCGCACCCTGGAGGAACGTTCGCCTGCGCAGTTCCATGATTGAATTCTTTCTCTCGCGCCGAAACTGTGCGGTGATTATGTGTTTCCTGTGGTCACCGGGCCGACGATGCGGTTCTTGGGCTTCTCCAGCGTGCCCATTCCGGGTGCCCTCTGTCGTCCGACGTCAGCAGCCATTGCGACTACTACTCCAGTAGTAGTGAACTGCCGGAAACGGCGCTGAAATGAGGGGAATGGGGACGTCGGAGCGCGGATACCACTACGGCAGTAGCCCGGCGAGGTCCAGCGCCGCGAGGTAGCCGAACGTCATCGCGGGGCCGAGGGTCGCGCCCGCCCCGGCATAGCCGCGCCCCATCACCGAGGCGCCGGTGTTCCCGGCCGCGTAGAGCCCGGGGATCGCCGCGCCGCCGGGGCGCAGGACCCGGGCGCGCTCGTCGGTGCGCAGCCCGCCCTTGGTGCCCAGATCGCCCGGGACCAGGGCGAACGCGTAGAACGGCGGCTTGTGCAGCGGGCCCAGGCACGGGTTCGGGCGCTGCCGGGGGTCGCCGTAGTAGCGGTCGTACGCGGAGTCACCGCGCCCGAAGTCCTCGTCACGGTCGGTGAAGCCGTTGAAGCGCTCGACCGTCGCCGTCAGTGCCTCGGGCGGCACCCCGATGCGCTCGGCCAGCCCGGCGAGGGTGCCCGCGCGGTGGGCCACCCCGGCGTCGAACCAGCGGCGGGGCAGCGGGGTGCGCGGTCCCCGGCCGGCGAAGAGGTACCTGTCACGGTAGGCCTGATCGGTCACCAGCCAGGCGGGCAGGTGCTTCACCCCGTCCACCCGGCCGAGCATCACGTGCACCGCGTCGACGTAGGGCGCGGCCTCGTTGGCGAACCGCCGCCCGGTGCCGTCCACGATCAGGCTGCCGGGCAGGTTCCGCTCGGCGAGGCAGAAGTACGCGCCGCCGGTGAGCGGGATCGACGGCCCCCACCAGGCCTCGTCCATCAGGTCCAGCGCCGCGCCGAGCTCCGCGCCGGCGCGGATGCCGTCCCCGGTGTTGCCGGTCGCGCCGACCGTCCACGCGCTGCCGACCTCCTGATGCTCGCGGCGCATCCGCTCGTTCCGTTCGAACCCGCCGCCGGCCAGCAGCACCCCGCGCCGCGCGGGTATCACCAGGTCGCCGCAGCGGATCCCGGTCACCCGATCGTTCTCGGTCAGCAGCCCGGTCATCGGGGTGCCGAGCCGTACCTCGACGCCGGCCGTGCGGAGTCCGGCGCGCAGCCCCGCGGCGAGCGCCTGGCCCATGGTGAGACGGCGCCGGCGGAGGCGGTCGGCGGCGAGCCGGGCGATGGTCAGCACCGAGCGTGGATGGCGCAGGCCGAGGGAGAGCCAGCGGTAGTCGGCCGCGGTCACGGCCATGCCGCTCGGCGCGGCACGGTAGGGCGCGGCGAGGGCCGCGAGGTCCGGTCCGGCCTTCCGGGCGTCCAGGGGGCGGGGTTCCCGGGTACGGCCGTCGGCCCGCCCGCCGGCGGCCTCCGGGTGATAGTCGGGATACCCGGGCACGCGGGCGAACTCCAGCGGGGTGTGGTCCTCGACGAAGGCGAGCATCGCGGGCCCGTGTTCCAGTAGGGCGTGGCGGCGTTCCGGGGCGACCTCCGCGCCTGATACGTGTTCCAGGTATTCGGCCGCCTCCGGCCCCGGCGCCCACACGCCGCCGCCGGAGCGCGCGGTCGAGCCGCCGTACACGTCGGCCTTCTCCACGACCAGGGAGGTGAGGCCGTGATGGGCCGCGGTGAGCGCCGCGGTCATCCCGGCGGCGCCGCTTCCGACGATGACGACATCGAACTCTTCCACTAGAACAGGTTATAGTACGGCCGTGGAGGAGCGGGTCGATGTCGTCGTGGTGGGCTTCGGCGCGGCCGGGGCCTGTGCGGCGATCGAGGCCGCCGAGGCGGGTGCCCGGGTGCTGGTGCTCGACCGGTTCGGTGGCGGGGGCGCGACCGCGATCTCCGGCGGCGTCGTCTACGCGGGCGGTGGCACGTCGGTGCAGCTCGCGGCCGGGGCCACCGACACGCCCGAGGCGATGGCGGCGTACCTGCGCCACGAGACCGGGGACGCGGTCACCCCGGCGACACTGCGCCGGTTCTGCGCGGAGAGCCCCGCGATGATCGACTGGCTGGCCGCGCGGGGCGTCCCGTTCCACGCGAGCCTCTGCCCGGACAAGACGTCCTACCCCACGAACCGGCACTACCTGTACGTCTCCGGCAACGAACGCGCCTACCCCGATCCGGCCCCGCGCGGCCACCGGACCCATGCGCCCGGCACCTCCGGCCGGCTCCTCTTCGCCCGCCTGGAGTCGGCCGCCCGGGCCGCCGGTGCCCGGGTGCTGACCCGGGCCCGGGTCCATCGGCTGATCGTCGGCGCCGACGGCGTGGTCGCGGGGGTCGAGGGGCGGTGGCTGCGGGGGTGGCCCGCGGTCGTGCACCGGCTGCTGCACCGGTTCTCGGTCAAGCCCGGGCTCTACCTGCCCCGGCTCGGTCGCGCGCTGCACCGGCCGGTCGCCTTGCTGGAGGCGCGATACGGGCGGCCGTTCCGGGTCGAGGCCGGGGCGGTGATCCTCGCGACCGGCGGGTTCGTCTTCGACCGCGCCATGATGCGCGAGCACGCCCCCGGCCACCGCGGCGTGCTGCGGCTCGGCACGCCCGGCGACGACGGCTCCGGCATCCGGCTCGGCGTCGCGGCGGGCGGTGCCACCCGGCTGATGGACCGGGTCAGCCTGTGGCGCTTCCTCACCCCGCCGTCCGCGCTGGCCGAGGGTGTCCTGGTGGACCGGGACGGCCGGCGGTTCTGCGACGAGTCCCGGTACGGCGCCGCGATCGGCGAGGCCCTGCACCGGCGGCCCGGCGGGCGGGCCTGGCTGCTGATCGACGCCGACGTCCGCGCCGAGGCCCGCCGGCGGCTCCGGGAGCAGACCCTCTGGTTCCAGCGCCCGCAGGCCTGGTGGTGGCTCGGCCCCGGCCGGATCAGCGCGCCGACCGTCGAGGAGGTGGCCGGTAAGGCGGGCATCACGCCGCCCACCGAGCGCAAAGGACTGTCCCGTCCGCCCTGGTCGCTGATCCCGGTCTCCACCCGGGGCGCTCCGATGCTGACCCTCGGCGGCCTGCGCGCCGACGAGTCCACCGGCCAGGTCCTGCGCGCCGACGGGAGCGGGATCCCCGGCCTCTACGCCGCCGGCCGGACGGCCGCCGGCATCTGTTCCCGGTCCTACGTGAGCGGCCTCTCGCTGGCCGATTGCGTCTTCTCCGGCCGTCGCGCGGGTCGGGCGGTCCTGGCTGACAAGGGAGAACCGAGTGCTCACCGAGACTGACCTCGCCGCCCTCGCTGACCGTCTGCGAACAGCCGAACGCGACCGGGCGCCGGTCCCGCCGCTCACCCGGGAGCACCCCGGGCTCACCGCCGCCGACGCCTACAGGATCCAGCTGTACAACATCCGGCGGCGGACGGCCCCGGTGGTCGGGCACAAGGTCGGGCTCTCCTCCGCGGCCATGCAGCAGATGATGGGGGTCGACGAGCCGGACTACGGGCACCTCCTGGAGGACATGCGGCTCGGCGAGGACGCACCCGTCGACGCCGGGCGGTACTGCTATCCGCGGGTCGAGATCGAGGTCGCGTTCCTGCTCGGGGCCGATCTGCCCGGCGAGCACTGCACCGAGAGTGACGTCCGGTACGCCACCGCGGCGCTCGCCCCGTCGATCGAGCTGATCGACAGCCGCATCGAGGACTGGCGGATCAGCCTCGCCGACACCATCGCCGACAACGCCTCCTCCGCGGGCTTCGTGGTCGGGGCTTCGCGCGTACACCCGGAAGAAGTCGATCTCAAAGGGGTCGAGGCGTCGCTGTATCGCGGCACGGAGGTGGTGGCGCGGGGGCGGTCGGACGCGGTGCTCGGCAACCCGGTGACGGCGGTCGCGTGGCTGGCCAGGACCGTCGCCGGGTTCGGGGTACGGCTCAGGGCGGGCCACCTGATCATGCCGGGAGCGTGCGCGCGGGCCGTCGACGTGCACCCCGGCGACGAGTTCCGCGCGGTCTTCACCGGCCTGGGCGAGGTGCGGCTCGCGTTCACGAAGGGGGAATCGGCATGAGGACCGCGGCGATCGTCGGCTCCGGGAACATCGGCACCGATCTGATGTACAAACTGCTCCGCTCTCCGGTGATCGAGCCGCGCTGGATGGCCGGGATCGATCAGGACAGCCCCGGGTTGCGGCGGGCCGCCGAACGAGGGCTCGCGACCAGCGCGAAGGGTGCCGACTGGCTGCTGGCCCAGGATCCGCTGCCCGATCTGGTCTTCGAGGCGACCTCGGCGGCCGTGCACCGGGCGAACGCGCCGCGTTACGCGGAGGCCGGGATCCGGGTGATCGACCTGACCCCGGCGGCCGTCGGGCCCGCGGTCGTCCCCTCGGTCAACCTCGGCGCGCACCGGGACGCGCCGAACCTGAACCTGATCACCTGCGGGGGACAGGCCACCATCCCGATGGTGCACGCGGTCTCCCGGGTGACGCCGGTGAGCTACGCGGAGATCGTGGCGACCGTGGCCTCGGTCTCGGCCGGGCCCGGTACCAGGGCGAACATCGACGAGTTCACGCGTACGACGGCGCGTGGCCTGGAGTCGATCGGCGCCGCGGCCCGGGGCAAGGCGATCGTGATCCTGAATCCGGCCGACCCACCGCTGATCATGCGGGACACGGTGTTCTGCGCGGTCGGTCCCGACGTCGACGAGAGCGGGGTGACCGCGTCGATCGTCGAGATGGTCGCGTCCGTCGCCCGCTACGTCCCGGGATATCGCCTCATCGACGAGCCGCAGTTCGACCCCGGGCGGGTGGCGATCTTCCTGGAGGTCGAGGGCGGTGGGGACTTCCTGCCGCCCTACGCCGGAAACCTGGACATCATGACGGCCGCCGCCGTGCGAGTGGGGGAAGAGCAATGATCGACCTGCGGATCACCGACTCCTCGCTGCGGGACGGCTCGCACGCCAAGCGGCACCGGTTCACCGTCGCCGAGGTGGCCGAGATCGTCGCGGCGCTGGACGCCGCCGGCATACCGGTCATCGAGGTCACCCACGGCGACGGCCTCGGTGGGTCCTCGTTCACCTACGGCCTCTCCCGTACGCCCGAACAGGAACTGATCAGAACCGCCGTCGCCACCGCGACCCGCGCCAAGATCGCGTTCCTCATGCTGCCCGGCGTCGGCGTCGTCGACGACATCCGGGCGGCCGCCGGCAACGGGGCGGCGGTGTGCCGGATCGCCACCCATTGCACCGAGGCCGACATCGCCGTCCAGCACTTCGGCATCGCCCGTGACCTGGGGCTGGAGACGGTCGGCTTCCTGATGATGGCCCACTCGCAGCCCGCCGCCGTCCTGGCGCGCCAGGCCAGGATCATGGCCGACGCCGGGTGCCAGTGCGTCTACGTCGTCGACTCGGCGGGGGCGATGATCCTCGACGACGTCACGTCGAAAACGCAGGCGCTGGTGGCCGAACTCGGACAGGACGCGCAGGTCGGCTTCCACGGGCACGAGAACCTCGGCCTCGGCGTGGCGAACTCGGTCCTCGCCTACCGCGCGGGCGCCCGGCAGATCGACGGCAGCACCCGGCGGTTCGGCGCGGGCGCGGGGAACACGCCGGTCGAGGCGTTCGTCGGCGTCTGCGACAAGCTCGGCATCCGCACCGGCGTGGACTTCTTCGCGATCGTCGACGCGGCCGAGGAGGTGGTCCGCCCGGTCATGCCCGACGAGTGCCGGCTGGACCGGATGGCGCTGATCATGGGGTATGCCGGGGTGTACTCCAGCTTCCTCACCCACGCGTGGCGCCTCGCCGAGCGCTACGGCGTCTCCGGCGCGGAGATCCTGGTCCGCGCGGGCGAGCGGCGGCTGGTCGGCGGCCAGGAGGACCAGCTGATCACCATCGCCCGCGAGCTCAGTAATAGGTGACCTTGACCTGCGGCGTGCGGGCGACGGCCTGGCAGGCGAGGATGTAGCCCTCGGCGAAGTCCTCGTCCTCCAGCACCTCGTTGTTCACCAGGTCGACCTCGCCGCTGATCAGCCGGCACGCGCACGCACCGCACTGCCCCTGCCGGCAGGAATAGGGCGGATTCAGCCCCGCGTCGACGATCACGTCCAGGAGCCGTCGGCCGCTCGCCCAGGGCAGGGTGTGCGTCCGCCCGTCGATCTCCACCTCGGCGACGCTGTCCATCCCGCCCGCACCATCCGGCATCTCGGAGATGTCGTAGTGCTCCACCCGGACGCGGACGACGCCGGCCAGCTGCAACGCCTTCTCCGCGACCGCGACGAAGGCTTCCGGGCCACAGACGAGAGCCTCACGACGGGTGTACGCCGTGAGCCGCGCCGCCAGAGCGTCCGCGCCGGGGACTCCCCGCTCGCTGTCCAGCCAATGCTCCACCGCGAGCCGGCCGTGACCCGCCATCTCGCTCAACGTCCGGCCGAAGATCACCGAGTCCGCGTCGCGATTGGCGTACACGAGAAGGATCCTCCGGTTCTGCTCGGCCTTGATGATGCCCATGATCGGGGTGATGCCGCTGCCCCCGGCGAGCATCAGCAGATCACCGTCGGACGGTGACGGGGTGAAGGTGCCCGCCGGGCCGGCCATCTCCAGGGCATCACCCGCGCGGACGTGGTCGCAGAGCCAGTTCGAGACCGCGCCGCCGCGCACCCGCTTCACCGTGATCACCGGGGCCGGGTCGATGCCGGGCGCGCTGGAGAGCGAGTAGCACCGCACCCCGGCCGGCGTCCGTACCGTCAGGTACTGCCCGGGCCGGTAGGCGAACGGCTCACCGAGCACGAACGAGCGCGCGTCCGCCGTCTCCGTGATCACGTCGAGGATCGGGACCGGACGGAACGCCGGCATCAACTCACCTCCAGGCGGCCCTCGCGGACCGCGCGCTCGATGGAGTCCCGGAGCTCGGGGCAGGTCGGCACCAGCGCCGCCGGGCGTTCCCCGGCCTCCGCGGTCAGTCGTTCGCAGCCCCGGGCCGGCCACTGCACGCTGGTCTGCATCGGGCTGCGCTTGCCGGCCCGGACCTCCCGGTCGCAGCCGCGGCAGCGTACCGGGGAGAGGGGTTCGGAGAGGTCGGTCATGAAGCCGCCCGTGCCTGGTTGGCGGCGACCTCGGCCTCCCACGTCGCCACCGCCCGGGTGGTGTCGACCTCGAACTCGTACCGGGCGGTCATCTCGCCGGTCACCTCCTCGGTGTCCACGTAGAACTGCTCGTACCACCGGCGGAGCTGGTAGACCGGGCCGTCCTCGGCGCAGAGCAGCGGGTTGTCGATGCGGCTCTTGTGCTTCCAGATCTCCACGTCCTGCAGGAAGCCGACCCCGATGCTCTTGGCGAACTTCCCGGCAGCCTTCGCCGCCTGCTCGCTGGTGAGCCCCGGCAGCCGCTTGACGATCACGCCCCACTGCAGCACGAACGAGTCCGGGGTGACCGGATAGTGGCAGTTGATCAGCACCGACTCGACGGTGATGCCGTGCCAGTCGTGGTGCAGGTAGTCGATCATGTAGGACGGTCCGTAGTACGCCGCCTCGGAGCGCAGCAGCGCGTCCCCGGACTGGCTCGCCGTGATCGGCACGTCCGGCCGCGGGCGGGTGTGCAGGAACTGCGACGCCACGTGGCCCTCGAGGACGTTCTTGAAGAACGTCGGGAAGGCGAAGTGGATGTAGAAGAAGTGCGCCATGTCGACCACGTTGTCGATGACCTCGCGGCAGTTCGCCCCGTCGATCCGGACCGAGTCCCAGGTCCACGCGCTCCACTCGTCGGAGAACGCTCCGTCGATGCGGGGGATCGCCACCTCGGGCGGCGGGGTCCGGCCCTGCGGGTCGTGCCAGACGAAGAGCTGGCGGTTCTCCTCGCAGGTCAGCCAGGAGCGGGTGCGGGCGCGCAGCGGGACGCGATGGGCGTACGGCACCGAGGCGCAGCGCCCGTCGCCGCGCCAGCGCCAGTCGTGGAACGGGCAGGCCACCGTGTCGCCCTTGATCGTGCCCATGGTCAGGTCGCCGCCCATGTGCCGGCAGTACCCGTCGAGCACGTGCAGCGCCCCCGCGGAGTCCGCGAAGACCACCAGTTTCGTGCCGAACGCCTCGATCGCGTGCGGCCGCCCGTCCCGGAACGCGTCGGCGAGTCCCAGGCAGTGCCAGCCCCGGGCGAACCGTGCCGGGGGTGTGCCGGTGTCGATGGTGCGAGGTTGCTCCGTCATGAGCTTCTCCTGAACTAGAACGTGTTCTAGCATAGGGGCGGTTATTCCATCTCGCTAGGAGAGGCCATGACGGTGGAGGAGACGGCGCACACCGAGGTGCTCACCGCGGTACGGGAACTGTTACCTGTTCTGCGCGAGCGGGCGCGCGAGGCGGAGGACCGGCGGCAGATCTCACCCGAGACGATCAAGTCGCTCGCCGAGACCGGCTTCTTCCGGCTGCTGCAGCCGGCCCGCTTCGGCGGTCTGGAGGCGCACCCGCTCACCTTCCTCACCGGGGTGCGGGAGCTCGCCGCCGCGTGCGGCTCCACCGGGTGGGTCGCCTCGATCATCGGCGTGCACAACTGGCAGCTCGCGCTCTTCCCCGACCGGGCCCAGCAGGACGTCTGGTCGGGGGACCCGGCGACCCGGATGTCGTCGTCCTACGCGCCGACCGGGCGGATCCGGGTGGTCGAGGGCGGCTACCAGGTGAGTGGGCGCTGGAGCTTCTCGTCCGGTTCCGATCACGCGACCTGGGTGCTGCTCGGCGGCATCGTGCCGCCCGCCGGGGACGGGGAGCCGGCCGACTTCCGGACGTTCCTGCTGCCCGCGGCGGACTACCGGATCGAGGACGTCTGGCACACCATCGGGCTGCGTGGCAGCGGGAGCAACGACGTGGTGGTCGAGGGCGCGTTCGTGCCCGCCTACCGGTCGCTCAGCTTCAACGACACGGCGCGGCTGATCTGTCCCGGTCAGGAGCAGAACACGGCGGCGCTCTACCGGATCCCGTACGCGTCGCTCTTCTCGTACGCCATCACCACGCCGATCATCGGGATGGCGACCGGGGCGTACCGGGCGCACGTGGACCACACCCGGGAACGGGTGCGCGCGGCGTACGCGGGAGTGAAGGCGGCCGAGGATCCGTACGCGCAGGTGAGGGTCGCGGAGGCGGCGAGCGATCTCGACGCGGCCTGGCTGGCGCTGCGATCAGGCCTGGGTGACGTGCTGAGACTCGCCGAGGAGGGAGCGAAGCTCCCGATGGCGCTGCGGCTGCGCGTGCGCCGCGACCAGGTCCGTGGCACCGCGCTGGCGATCCGCGCGGTCGACCGGCTCTTCGAGAGCTCGGGCGGCCGGGCGATCTACACGAGCCATCCGATGCAGCGCTTCTGGCGCGACGCGCACGCCGCTCGCGTCCACGCGATCAACGACCCCGAGCGCGCGCTCTCCATGTTCGGCCGCGGCGAGTTCGGCCTGCCCATCAACGACGCGATGGTCTGAGACGGGATGGTGTGAGATGACCAAGCTTCTGCACCTCCACCGGTCCGGGGCGGGCTCCGCGGTGGTCCTCCTGCACGGCGGCGGCCCCGGTGCGTCGGCCCTCAGCAACTTCTCCCGTACGATCCCCGCACTCGCCGGCCGCTTCGACGTGCTCGCCCCGGACCTGCCGGGATACGGCGGCTCGGTGGACGTGTCCGTGACCGGTCAGTACTTCACCTCCGCGGCGACCGCCCTGCGCGACCTGCTGGACGACCTCGGCCTCGAACGGGCCGACCTGGTCGGCAACTCGCTCGGCGGCGGTGTGGCGACCCGGTTCGCGCTGCTCTTCCCGGACCGCGCCCGCCGCCTGCTGCTGATGGGCCCCGGCGGGCTGAGCCTGAACGTCCTCTCCGCCGACCCGACCGAGGGCGTCAAGCGGCTCGGCGCGTTCGGCGCACCGCCCGGGCCGAGCCGGGAGAAGCTCGCCGCCTTCCTGCGCACCCTGGTCTTCGACCCGTCGCTGATCACCGACGAGCTGATCGACGAGCGGTTCGCCGCGGCGAGCGACCCGGCGGCGCTGCGGGCGATGCGCGAGATGGGCGCCTCCTTCACCGACCCGCGGTACGCCGAGGAGGGCCTGCTCTGGCGGGACGCGCACCGGCTGCGGCACGAGATCCTGCTGGTCTGGGGCCGCGAGGACCGGGTCAACCCGCTCGACGGCGCGCTGGTCGCGCTGAAGCTGCTGCGCAACGCCCGGCTGCACGTCTTCGGCCGCTGCGGTCACTGGGCGCACGTGGAGAAGTTCGACGAGTTCCACCGCCTCGCCATCGACTTCCTCGAAGGGGGACGCTGACATGAGCCTGATCCGATCCCTGGGCTACCTGCGGGTGGAGTCCACCGACGTGCCCGCGTGGCAGGAGTTCGGTACCCGTGTCCTCGGCATGTCCCTCGGCCGGGGGCCGTCGCCGGACGCCGCCTACCTGCGGATGGACGAGTTGCCCGCCCGCATCGTGGTGACGCCGGGCTCCCAGGACCGGCTGACGGCCGCCGGCTGGGAGATATCCGACTTCTCTGACTTCTCTGATCTGTCGGCATCGCTGGACGAGGCCGGGGTCGCCGTGAAACACGCCAGCCCGGACGAGCTCGCCGACCGCCGCGTCGCCCAGATGATCAGCGTGGACGATCCGTTCGGGAACCGGCTGGAATTCTTCTGCGGGGCGGCGCTGGACAGCCGTCCGTACTCGGGAACCGGTTTCGTCACCGGCGTGCAGGGGATGGGCCACGTCGTGCTCCCGGCCACCGACGACGCCGCCGCGCTGCGCTTCTACACCGACGTCCTCGGCTTCCGGCTGCGCGACTCGATGCGGCTGCATCCCGAGATGCTCGGCCTGCCCGCTTCGGACCAGCCGCTCTGGATGCGCTTCCTCGGCTGCGGCCCGCGCCACCACAGCGTCGCGCTCGCCCCGATCCCGGCGCCGAGCGGCATGATCCACCTGATGATCGAGACCGGGAGCATCGACGACGTCGGCCGGGCCATCGACCGCTGCGCCAAGTTCAAGGCCCCGATGATCTCCACGCTCGGCCGGCATGCCAACGACCACATGGTCAGCTTCTACGTGCGGACGCCGAGTGGCTTCGACATCGAGTACGGCACCGGCGGCCTCACCGTGGACGACGCCACCTGGGTGGCCCGGCAGACCACCGCGCACAGCGTCTGGGGTCACCGGTTCTCCGGCGGTGGCGGGCGTTGAGCGTCGCGCCCGCGCCCGTGGACACCGCCGGTTTCCGCCGGGTGTTCGGTCACTTCTGCACCGGCGTCACGGTGATCACCACCGCCGACCGCGAGGGCCCGGCCGGATTCGCGTGCCAGGCCTTCGCACCGCTCTCCCTCGATCCGCCTCTGGTGCTTTTCTGCGTACGATCGGAATCAGCCACCGGCGAGCGCATCCGGCAGGCCGGCGCGTTCGCGGTCAACGTCCTGGCCGAGGCGCAGCGGCCCCTGTCCCGGCTCTTCGGCACCCACGGCGCCGATCGGTTCACCGGCGTCGGCTGGACACCCGCGCCGTCCGGCGCGCCGATCCTGGACGGCGTCCTGGCCTGGGCCGACTGCCGGATCGAGGCGGTCCACCCGGGCGGCGACCACGACGTGGTGATCGGCCGGGTGACCACGCTCGGCGACGGCCTCCCGGCACGGCCGCTGCTCTTCCACCGCGGCCGCTACCGGACCACGGCCGACTCAGCCGGCGGCCTCCCCCACCGGTTCGACTGGCCGGCTCCCGACGACTGGATCTGAGGCGACTGGATCCGGGGCGGCCGGCCGGCTCGCCAGGTCGCCCTCCATGCCGACCTGGTAGAGCGCGGCGCCCGACCCGGTGCGCTTCGCGGTGTACATCGCCACGTCGGCCCGCTGGAACAGCATCCCCGGGCTCGCCGCGTGCACCGGGTAGACCGCCGCGCCGATGCTCCCACTGATCATCACCGGGTGCCCGTCCAGCTCGGCCGGGCCCTGCACCGCGTCGAGCAGCCGCTTCGCGGTCTCCAGGGCGGCACCCGCCGAGGCGACCTGCGGGACCAGCACCGCGAACTCGTCGCCGCCGAGCCGGGCCACCGTGTCGCCGTCCCGGACCGCCGCGGAGAGCCGGGCGGCGACCTCCTGCAGCAGCAGATCGCCGGTGTGGTGCCCGAGCGTGTCGTTGACCTCCTTGAACTTGTTCAGGTCGAGCAGGAGCAGGGCCACCGGCGTACGCGCCAGGTCCGCCTGCCGCAGCGCGTCCTCGACCTGCGCGGTCAGCATGATCCGGTTGGCCAGCCCGGTCAGCCCGTCGTGCAGCGCCCGGTGCTGGTGCTCGATCGCCTCGCCCTCCACCCGGCGCTGGTAGCTGAGCAGCACCCGGGCGCAGAGCGCGAGCAGGATCAGGTCGACGACGAAGATCCCGGTCGCGGCGAGCATCAGGTTCCGGTTCCGGTCGTCGGCGGCGCTCAGGTACCGGTCGGTCTCCAGCCGCTTCCGCGCGACCTGGGCCATCGCCGACTTCCGCAGCGTCGAGGCGGCGAGGGTGGCCTGGCCGTACAGGACGTCGGCCGCCTCGGTGTCGTCGCGCCCGTCCGCCGCGATCAGCTCCCAGAGCGTCGAGGTGTACGCCGCGTAGCTGTTGCCGACGTCGGCCGCCCGCGCCACGTCGGTCGGGTCGCCTTGCTCGGCCAGCCAGGTCAGGTTCTCGTCGGCCGAGCCGATCGCGGTCAGCAACGGCTCCCGCCCGGTGACGCTGCTGTCCCGGACGTAGTCGGTGAGCGCCTCGTACTCGATGTTCACGTTGAGGGTGAGCCGGCCCCACTGGTCGCTCTGCTTACCCAGCACCCGGATGTGCGCGGTGGTCGCGGCGTTGGCGGCCATGCTGAAGACCGAGAGCCCGGCCAGCGCGACGACACCGAGGGAGAGGGCGGCCACCGCGGCGCGCGCCGCGGCCCGTCCACGGAACCTGCGGGCGCTCATGGGTGCCTGATCGGCCGGACGGCGGCGGGGTGAAGGATTCATACTGGCACGGCGATGGGATCCCGGTACGGCGCGCTGCTCGCCACCCTGCTGCTCGGCGTCACGGCGTGCGGTTCCTCCGCCACCGTGGACGGCTCGCTCGACGTGGCCCTGGTCGTGGCGAACGCCCAGCTCAACTTCTCGATCGAGATGGCCGACGGCTTCCGGGCCGGCGTCGCCCACGTGGGCGGGGTGAACGCCGAGGTCACCGGCCCGGACATCGTCGACGGCCCGCGCGAGCTGGAGATGTTCGAGGAGCTGGCGAAGACCGCGGACGACGGAGTCTCGGTCTTCACGCTCTCCCCGGAGATCTTCGCCCAGCCGCTCGCCGACGCCGTCGACCGGGGGCTCCCGATCATCGCGGTGGACAACCCGCCGCTGGACGAGGCGGACGTCGGCCTCTACGTCGGCAACGACAACCACGAACTGGGCCGGCTCCTCGCCGCCGAGGTGGTGGCGGCGCTGCCGTCCGGCGCCACCGGCACCGTCATCCTGGGCACCTCGTCGCCCGGGGTGGGCGTGCTGGACCGCCGGGCCGCCGGGATACGCGACGGGATCAGGGCCGAGCTGCCCGGCGTCACGGTCCTCGGCCCGTTCGACTCGAAGCAGGACACCGACGCCAACAAGGCCGCCTGGAAGACCCTGATCAGGGCCAACCCGGACGCGCTCGCCTTCCTCGGCACCGGCGACGCGGACGGCTGGAACCTGGCCGCGCTCCGTGCCGAGACCGGCGGGACGTGGCTGGCCGGCGCGTTCGACCTGGACGACCGCTCGCTCGCCGCGGTCAAGGCCGGCGAGCTGCTGCTGGTCTCCCCGGAGCACTTCGTCAAGGGCGAGGTGGCCGGCCGCCTCCAGGCCGGGCACGCCAAGTCCGGCAAGGCGCTCCCGAAGGGCTGGTACTACATCCCCGGCCTGGCCGTGAACAGCACCAACATCGACGCCGTCCTGGCCCGCCAGAAGTCCCCGGAGGCCACCGAGGCCGCGGTCGCCACCCGGGTCGACACGATCCTCACGGACCGCTCCTACCTGCGCCCGATGTCCGCCGTCGGTTAGCCCGCCGTCGGTTGGACCGCTGTCAGTTGGCCCGCTGTCAGTTGGACCGCCGTGGGTTGGACCGCGTCCCGGTCGTCAGTCGCAGTGCTCGAAGTCGCTCTGGTAGCTCAGCGTGCCGATCGAGCCGCCCCACTGCACGCAGGTCCCGCCCGCCGCGGCGATCACCGGACCGGCGTAGTACTGGTACGCCCCGCTGTCCGTGGTCCCGTCCTGCCCCTCGGCCTGCAACGAGGCCGAGACCGCCGACTTCTTGTTCAGCCCGGCCAGTTTGACGGTGACCACGCAGTTGTCGCCGCTCGCCGACTGGTAGAGCAGGTAGACCCGCCCCTTCAGGGTGCCCGCCGCGTTCTTCAGCGCCGCCTGGTCGAGCACCCGGTACCCGTCCCCGCAGATCGTCCGCGGATCGTACGGGCTGGTGGTCGTGCTCTCGTCGTCGGTGGCGGTCGGGGTCGCGGTCGCGGCGGGCGCGTCGGTCACCGTCACACCCGGCTCGACCGTCTCCGGAAGCGTGGACCCGGTCGCCTCCCCGTTCCCGCCGCCGCTCCCGGTCTGCGTCGAGGTGGCCGTCGGCGTCCCCGGCTGATCCCGCTTCCCGGTCTTGTCCGGCGCCGGGTCGTTCCCGCCCTGCGGCCCGCCGCCGTTCGGCCCGGCCCCGGCCGGCGGCTGCCCCTGATCGCCGGGCCCGGCCGTGATCCGCGCAACGGTCCAGGCCGCCGACGCGACGAGCACGACACCCGCCGCCACCAGCCCGATGGTGATGTTCCGCCGCCGTTTCGCCGCCGCGGTCCCGGCCGCTCCGCCCGCGCCCATCCCGGTCGTGCCGTAGCCGCCCGTGCCCGCGCCGCCGGTCGGGCCGTAGCCCCCGGCGCCGCTGGTCGCGCTGTAGCCGCCCGCGCCCATCCCGGTCGTGCCGTAGCCGCCGTTGGCACCGGCACCGCCCGCGCCAGCCGTGCTGTAGCCGCCCGCGCCGCCCGCACCGGTCGTGCCGTAGCCGCCCGAGTGGGAGCCGCCGACCGTGTCGTAGCCGCCCGAACCGTAACCGCCGGAGCTGTGGCCACCGGAGCTGTGGCCACCGGAGCTGTGGCCGACGGAGCTGTGGCCGGCGGAGCTGTGGCCGGCGGAGCTGTAGCCGCCGGAGCTGTAGCCGCCGGAGCTGTAGCCGTCCGTGCCGCCGTTGCCCGCGCCCGCCGTCCGGTAGCCACCCGAACCGCCGCCGCCCGGGCCCGTCGCGCCGTAGCCGCGCGAGGACGGACCGGCAGGGCTGGACGGCGCCGGTGGCACACCCGCGTCGATCCGGGCGGCCTGACGGGACGCCTCGGCGAGCGCCGCCGCGCTCGGGAACCGGTCTCTAGGATCCCGCGCCAGAGCCCGCAGGACAACCGAGCCGGCCACCCCCGGCACGCCCTCCGGCAGCACGGGGGGTTTGCCGTGTACCAGCTGGCCGAGGACCGCGAGCGGGCTGTCGCCGACGTACGGTGGGCGCCCGGCGAGACAGGTGAACGCGACCGCGCCGAGGGCGTACTGGTCGGTGGCACCGGTGACCGGCAGACCCTCGGCCTGCTCGGGCGCCATGTAGTGCGCCGATCCCATCACCACGTTCGTGCTGGTGATGCCGGTGACTCCGGCCGACCGGGCCACCCCGAAGTCGACGAGTACCAGGGAGCCGTTCGCCCGTACCAGAAGATTGCTCGGCTTGACGTCCCGGTGCACGATCCCGGCCTCGTGCGCGACCTGCAGCGCGTCGGCGACCTGGGCCATCATCTGCATCGTCTCGGCCGCGCTCATCCGCCCGGCCTGCTGCAGCCTCTTGGAGAGCGGCGTACCGTCGATGAACTCCATCACCAGGTAGTCGAGCTGCTGCCCGTCCACCGCCGCGTTCTCGCCGTAGTCGTAGACCTGCACGATCCCCGGATGCTTCAGCGCCGCCATCATCCGGGCCTCGGCCCGGAACCGCTTCATGAACTCGGCATCCGACATCAGCGCCTCGAGCAGCACCTTGACGGCGATCTCCCGGTGCAGCAGCAGGTCAGTCCCGCGCCACACCTCACCCATGCCGCCAGCCGCGATCCGCTGGGTCAGCTGATAGCGGCCGTTGAGCACGACTCCGGGGACAAGCACCGGATCATGTTAGTGGCGTACCTCCTCTCCCGCCTACCTCACTTCGCCTCATCCGTGCCGAAGACCACCCGTATACCTGCCGAAATGTCCGGCAAATCCCATGAGATTGCCATCGGTCCATTGAAGCGGTGCCCGGAATGTGGCGGATCTCTATGCGTACCTTGTGTGTCGGCTGTCCGGATCTCGCTGGTGGGGAGGGGGTCGCGGCGCGGTCGAAGCCCGCCGGAAGGCCTGTGCCGGCAGCCGCGGCCCACACGGCGCGAGAGCGCCCCGGCTGTCGGGCTGGTGAGTCCGCTTTCCGTGCCTTGCCGGGTAGTCTGCGGAGGGATAGACCGTCTCCGGAGGGGGGTAGGGTCCATGAGCGCTGAACCGATAGACGAATGGCACCGGCCTCCGGCGGAGGGTTATTTCGCCGATGATCTCGATCGGATTCCCGGACTCCCGGCTCACACGGAACTCATCGATGGGTCCCTCGTCCTGATGAGCCCGCAGAAACGTTTTCACATGAAAGCGCTGAGGTTGCTGGAGAGTGCCCTCGTGACGCTGGTGCCATGGGATTTCTTTCGGGTGAGCCGGGAGATGTCCGTGGTACTGGGGCCGCGTCAGCGCCTGGAGCCCGACGTTCTGGTCGTGCACGCGGACGCTGAGGTCGATGATGACGTCACGTGGTACCCGGCGGATGCGGTGGTATTGGCAGTCGAAGTCGTCTCACCGGATTCCGAGGAGCGCGATCGGAAGCGCAAGCCGCAGCTATACGCCGATGCCGGAATTCCGCATTATTGGCGGGTGGAGAAGGTCTCTGGAAAGATCGTCCTATACGTCTTCGAGCTTGAGTCGGCTACAAGGCAGTATCTGCCGACCGGGATCTTCCACGATCGGGTGGAACTCGACGTTCCGTTCAAGATTGTCATCGACCTCACTGAGGTCGAACGGATGTAGTAGGCGCCCCCGGATGATCGGTTCCCTGCCCGAGCAGAACGTCGGACAAGCGGGTGATGTGGTCCGCCGGGGAGCCGAAGAGGTGGGCTGAGGACCACGCGCGGCGCAGGTAGCGGTGGGCCTCGTGCTCCCAGGTGATGGCGATGCCGCCGTGGACCTGGGTCATGTCGGCGGCGATCGACTGGAAGGCCTCGGAGCAGGTGACCTTGGCGACGGCGGCCAGGACCGGAGCGTCGGGGGCGTGGGCGACCAGGGCCTCGGCGGCGGCCTCATGAGTGGCGCGGGCGGCCTGGAGTCGTACGTGGGAATCGGCGAGCCGGTGTTGCACGGCCTGGAAGGAACCGATCGGGCGGGCGAACTGGTGCCGGGTCTTCGCGTAGTCGACGGTGAGTTCCAGGGCGCGAGCGGCGGCGCCGATCTGCTCGGCGCCGAGGGCCACGGCGGCGATGTCCCGCACGGTGGCGGCGGAGACCGTGCCCAGCCGGCGGGCCGGGGTGTTCGCCAGGTGGACGGTGCTCAGCGGGCGGGACAGGTCAAGGGACTCCTCGGGCACGCCCTCGGGGGGCACCTCGAAGAGGGCCTCACCGGTCAGGACCAGCAGGGTGCCGGCCTCCTCCAGGTTCGGCACGGAGGTGGCCGTCCCGGTGAGCCGGTCGCCCTCAGCGGTGGCGGTGGCGTCCGGCAGAACGATGGCGTCCGGAAGAACGGTGGCGTCCGGGAGGAAGGCGACGGTGGCGACGAGATCGCCGGAACAGAGCGCGGGGAGCAGGTGTGAACCGGCGTCGCCGGCGAGCAGGAGGGCCTCGGCGGCGAGCAGGCAGGGGAGCATCGGGGTGGGGGTGAGCGTGCGGCCCAGTTCCTCCAGGACGGCGAAGGACTCGAGCAGGGTGGCGCCGGAACCGTCGTACGCCGGGGGGAGGGTGAGGCCCGCGACGCCGATCTCCTTGCAGAGCCGGGACCAGAGCGTGGCCGGGGTGGGGTGGGTGGCGACGAGGCCGCGCACCGCCTCGCGCAGGAGTTCGCGTTCCTCGGTCATCGGTGCCTCGCCAACTCGGTCATGATGCGGGCGCGGTGCTGGGACGGGGTGCCCCAGGCCAGGGCCAGGACGCGGACCTTGGTGAGCCAGCGGCCCAGCCCGTGCTCCTCGGTGTAGCCGATCGCCCCGTGGATCTGCAGGGCGGTGCGCGCGGCGAGTACGGCGGCGTCGCCGCAGGCCACCTTCGCGGCGGAGACGTCCCGCGGCGGGCAGACGTCGACGCCCGCCCGCCCCGCCGCCGCGCCGGATGCCGGACCGTCACCCGCGGCGGTGGTGGCGGGTGGGGTGAGGGAGACGGCGGCGGCGTGCAGGAGGGGGCGGGCGAACTCGATGGCGACCGCGACGTCGGCGAGCAGGTGCTGGACGGCCTGGAACGTGCCGATCGGGTGGCCGAACTGGACGCGGTTCACGGCGTGCCGGATCGAGGCCTCCAGCAGGGCCCGGGCCGCGCCGAGCAGCTGGGCCGAGCAGGTCAGCACGCCCAGGTCCAGGGCGTGCGCGGCCGGTACCCCGGTGGCGACGAGCTCACCGGGGGAGACCTCGAAGAGCTGCCGGGACGCGTCCATCGACGGGTGGCAGGATCCGGGGCGGGCCAGGCGGACCGAGGCCGGGGTGACGTGCAGGACCAGGCCGGCGAGGTCGGCGTCGGCGGCGAGCGGCAGCCACGGCGGCGCGGCGAGGGTGGCGATCAGACGGCCGGCGGCGAGTTCGGGGAGCCACTCGTCGGCGGCGCCGCCCCCGATCGCCCGGAGCAGGGCCGGGACCGCCGCCACCGACTCGGCGAGCGGGCCGGGTACCGCGTGGTGGCCCAGCTCCTCCGCGGCCACCACCAGGTCGGACGGGTCGCCGCCGGACCCGCCCCAGCGCTCCGGCACCAGCAGCCCGGTCACCCCCACCCCGGCCAGCCGGGCCCACACCCCGGCCCGTTCCGAGCCCACCCGGTTCGGGCCCACCCCGACCGGGGACTCGGTGAGGAGATCGTGCAGCGCGGCCGCGAACTGCGCCTGCTCGGGTGACGGGGTCAGGTTCATCGCGTGCTCCGGGGCAGCCCGAGGACGCGCTGCGCCAGGATGTCCCGCTGGATCTGATCGGTGCCGGCGTAGATCGGGCCGGCCAGCGCGAAGAGGTAGCCCGCCGTCCACTCCGGATCGATCTCCGCGTACGGGCCCCGCAGGTCCAGAGCCGTCTCGTGCAGCGCGACGTCGAGTGCCGACCAGAACAGCTTGGTGGCGCTCGGCGACGCGGGCGGGCCGTAGGAGTGCATCCGATAGGCCCGCGCGCCGATCCACGCGTCGGCCACCCGGTCGTGCAGGGCCGGGTCCGGCGCGTCGTTCCAGGCGGCGACGAGCCGGTCGGCCGCGGCCAGGAAACGGCCGGGGCTGCGCAGGGTCACCCCGCGCTCGTGCCCGGCGGTGCCCATCGCCACCCGCCAGCCGTCGCCGGGTTCGCCGAGCACGTCCGCGTCCGGCACGAAGACCTCGTCGAGGAAGATCTCCGCGAAGCCGTGCCGGCCGTCGATCTGGCGGATCGGGCGTACGCTCACGCCGGGCGCGCGCAGGTCGAACATCAGGTAGGTCAGGCCCCGATGGCGCGACTCGCCGCTGCGGAACAGGCCGAACGCCCGGTCCGCGACCACCGCCCGGGAACTCCAGGTCTTCTGGCCGGAGATCCGCCAGCCGCCGTCCACCCGCCGTGCCCGGGAGTGGATCGCGGCCAGGTCGCTGCCCGCCTCCGGCTCCGACCAGGCCTGCGCCCAGACGGTCTCGGCGCGGCCCATCGGCGGCAGGATCCGCGCCTTCTGCTCGCCGGTTCCGTGGGCCAGCAGGGTCGGCGCGAGCAGGAACAGGCCGTTCTGCCCGATCCGCATCGGCGCCCCGGCCGCGTGGTACTCCTCCTCGAAGAGCAGCTGGTGCAGCGGCGGCGCGTCCCGTCCGCCGTACTCGGCGGGCCAGCCGACCGCGGCGAGCCGGGCCCCGGCCAGCAGACGCTCCCATTCCCGGTGTTCCGCGTGGCCCTCCAGCGACCGTTCCGGAACATGCTCGGCGAGCCAGTCCCGCACCTCCGCCCGGAAGGCGAGCGCCGCCTCGTCCAGGTCGAGGTTCATTCCGCGGCCCGCTTCATTCCGCGGCCCGTTTCATGGCACGGGCGTCGAATCCCGCCAGCGGATCGGCGCTCACCTCGGCGTTGTGGGCGTGGGCGAGGTGGTGCAGGTTGAAGACCGAGTCCATGCCGGCGCGCAGGCCCATCTGGTCCTCGCAGAGGTTCACCGCGCGTTTCGCCAGCGCCAGGCCGAACGGCGGCATCCCGGCGACCCGCGCGGCCAGGTCGAGGGTCGCGCTCTCCAGCGCGTCGCGCGGCACGACGCGGTTCACCATGCCGATCTCGTACGCCCGCCGCGCCCCGAACCGCTCCCCGGTGAAGAGGACCTCCCGGGCGAACCGCGGCCCGAGCACCCAGGGATGGGCGAAGTACTCCACCCCGGGGATGCCCATCCGCAGCACCGGGTCGGCGAAGAACGCGTCCTCGGCCGCCACGATCAGGTCGCACACCCAGGCCAGCATCAGCCCGCCCGCCACGCACGCGCCCTGCACCATCGCCACGACCGGTTTCGGCAGCTCCCGCCAGCGGCGGCACATCCCCAGGTAGACCTCCATCTCCCGGGCGAACCGCCGGTCCGCGCCGTCCCGGCCGGTGTGGTCCCACCACGGCACCGCCCGGCGTGGGAACGAGGTGTCGGCGTCCCGCTCCGGGGTGCCGATGTCGTGCCCGGCGGAGAAGTGGTCGCCCGCACCGGCCAGCACGATCACCGCCACCCCGGGGTCGTCGACCGCCCGGGTGAACGCGGTGTCCAGGGCGTACGTCATCGCCGAGTTCTGCGCGTTCCGGTACCGGGGGCGGTCCATGGTGACCAGGGCGATCCGGTCCCGGGTCTCGTAGCGCACCACGTCGTCGCTCATGAGCCGCTCCGCAGCCGGAACTTGAGGACCTTGCCGGAGGCGTTGTGCGGCAGGACGTCGCGGAGCTCCACGCTGTGCGGCACCTTGTACCCGGCCAGGTGGGACCGGCAGAAGCCGAGCACGTCGGTCTCGCGGAGCTCGTGGCCCGGGCGGGGCACCACGAACGCCCGCCCGACCTCGCCGAGCCGCGCGTCCGGTACCCCGATCACCGCGCACTCGGCGATCCCGGGCATCGCGGCCAGCGCGCGCTCCACCTCGGCCGGGTAGACGTTGAAGCCGCCGGTCACGTACATGTCCGTGAGCCGGTCGGTGATGGTCAGGTTGCCGTGCTCGTCGAGCCGCCCGACGTCGCCGGTGTGCAGCCAGCCGTCGGCGTCGATCGCCTCGGCGGTGGCCTCCGGGTCGTCGAGGTAGCCGAGCATCAGGTTCGGGCCGCGCAGCAGCACCTCACCCTGGTGTGAATCGAGACCCCGGTGTGAATCGAGACCCCGGTGTGAATCGGGCAGGGTCTTCTCGCCGATCCGCACCTCGAAACCGGCCGCGGCCCGGCCGCTGGTGTACGCGATCGTCCGGGTGTCGTCCCCGGGCCGGCACATCGTCGCCACCACCGCCTCGGTCAGCCCGTACGCCGTCAGCACGTGGTCGAACCCGAGCTCGGCCCGGATCCGCTCGACCAGCGCCGGCGGCACCGTCGCCGCCCCGGTCACCGCGAGGCGCAGGCTGGACAGGTCGTGCCGGTCGCGCTCCGGGTGGTCGAGCAGCCCGAGGTAGAGCGTCGGCGGCCCGGGCAGCACGGTGATCCGCTCGGCGGTGATCCGGTCCAGCGCCTGCGGCACGTCGAAGACCGCCTGCGGCACGATCGCCGCCCCGCTGACCAGGCAGGCGAGGATCCCCGCCTTGAGCCCGAAGCTGTTGAAGAACGGGTTGACCACCAGGTAGCGATCGCTTCCGGTCAGCCCGCCGATCTCCGCCCACGCGGTGGCGACCGCGAGGGACTGCCGGTGCGCGCTCATCGCCCCCTTGCTGCGCCCGGTGGTCCCGCTGGTGAACAGGATGTCGCCGACGTCGTCGGGCCGCACCCCGGCCGCCCGCCGCTCGGCCGCCCCGATCGGGACGTCGCCGGCGCGATCGAGGAAGCCGGTCCAGGACGGATCGGTGAGCGGCACGACCAGCGGCGGCAGCGGCCCGGAGCCGGCGGCCTCCCGCAGCGCGGCGAGCCGGTCCACACCCAGGAACGGGCCGGTCACGAAGAGCGCGCGGGCCCCGCTGCGGGTGATCACGTCGAGGGCTTCGGCGCCGGTGAAGCGGGTGTTGACCGGCACCAGGATTCCGCCCGCGTAGTGCGCCCCGAGCGCGGCGACGACCCAGCGGGCCGTGTTCGGCGCCCAGAGCGCGATCCGGTCGCCGGGCTCGACACCCGACGCGATCAGGGCACGCGCCACGTCGCGGACCGCGGTGTGCAGCTCGGCGAAGGTCCAGCGGGTGCCGCCGGGATCGACGAGGGCGGGATTGCCGCCGTACGTGAGGGAAGCGGTCCGCAGTGCGGCCGGAATCGTCTGGCCCACCCGGGTCTCCTTCGGAACACGACCGTGTGGATGGTCAACCAAGCAAGTGCTTGGTAGGGTGATGCTAGCCGGACGCCGGGAGGTCACGCCAGTGGATGATGACGAGGCGTTCCGGCGGGAGATCCGGGCCTGGCTGGCCGCCCATCTCACCGATGACCTGCGCGGCGCCGGTGGGCCCGGCCGGGAGAACGAGGCGTTCCCGCAGCGGCTGGCGTTCACCCGGCGGCTGGCCGCGGCGGGCTGGACCACGCTCGCCTGGCCCGAGGAGCACGGCGGTCGCGGCGCCTCGCCGGCCCGGCAGGTGATCTTCCATGAGGAGTACGCGACCTCCGGCGCGCCCAGCCGCGTCGACCACATCGGGGTGACCATGGTCGGCCCGACGCTGATGTCCTTCGGCACGCGGGCCCAGCTCGACCGGTTCCTCCCGCGGATCGCGGACGCCGGTGAGCTCTGGTGTCAGGGCTACTCCGAGCCCGGCGCCGGCTCCGACCTGGCCGGTGTCACCACGCGCGCCCGTCTCGACGGCGACCGGTGGGTGATCACCGGACAGAAGGTCTGGACGTCGCTGGCCCACGTGGCCGACTGGTGCTTCGCGCTGGTGCGTACCGGAGAGCCCCGGAGGAGCCGGCATGACGGGCTCTCCTACCTGCTCGTGCCGATGCGGCAGCCGGGGGTGACCGTGCGGCCGATCCGGCAGCTGACCGGGGACAGCGAGTTCAACGAGGTCTTCTTCGACGAGGCCCGGACCGGCCGGGACATGGTCGTCGGCGAGCCGGGCGGCGGCTGGCGGGTGGCGATGGCGACCCTGGCCTTCGAGCGCGGCGCGGCCACCGTCGGCCAGCAGGTCGGCTTCCAGCGGGACCTGGAGGACCTGATCGCGCTGGCCCGGAGCACCGGTGCGACCGCCGACCCGCGGCTACGGGAACGGCTCACCCGGGCCTGGATCGACCTCTGCGCGCTGCGCTCCTACACGCTGCGCTCGCTCGACCGGCCGTACTCGTCCTCGATCGTCAAGCTGCTCTGGAGCCGCTGGCGGCAGGGCGTCGGCGAGCTGGCGATGGAGGTGCCCGCGGCCGCCGCGTCCGAACGCTGGCGACGGTACTTCCTGTTCAGCCGGGCGGACACCATCTACGGCGGGTCCAGCGAGATCCAGCGGGGCATCGTCGCCGAGCGGGTGCTGGGCCTGCCGCGTCAGGACCGGGGATGATCGCGCCGCCGGACGGGCGCGGCCTGCTCGACGGCAAGGCGGTCGTGGTGACCGCGGCGGCCGGCGCCGGGATCGGGTCGGCGGTGGCCCGTCGCTGCCTCGCCGAGGGCGCGCGCGTCGTGGTCAGCGACAGCCACCAGCGCCGCCTCGCGGAGACCGGTGATCTGCTCGCGGCGGCGTACCCGGGAAGGGTCTGGCCGTTGATCTGTGACGTGACCGACGAGGCGGCCGTGCAGGCGCTGATCGACGGGGCGGCCGAACGCTGCGGACGGGTCGACGTGCTGGTCAACAACGCGGGCCTGGGCGGTGACCGGCCGGTCGCCGAGATGAGCGACGACGAGTGGGCGCTGGTTCTGGACGTCACGCTGACCGGGACGTTCCGCTGCACCCGCGCCGCGCTGCGCCGGATGATCGCCCAGGGTGGCGGGGGAGCGGTGGTGAACAACGCCTCGGTGCTGGGCTGGCGGGCGCAGGCGGGACAGGCCCACTACGCCGCGGCCAAGGCGGGCGTGATGGCCCTGACCCGGTGTACGGCCCTGGAGGTGGCCGGGCACGGCATCCGGGTCAACGCGGTGGCGCCCAGCCTGGCGGCGCACCCGTTCCTCTCCCGGGTGATCAGCGAGGAGGAGCTGGCCGTGCTGGCCGGGCGGGAGGCGTTCGGCCGGGCCGCCCAGCCGTGGGAGGTGGCCACCGTGGTCGCGTTCCTGGCCAGCGACTACGCGTCGTACCTGACCGGCGAGGTGATCTCCGTGAGCAGCCAGCACCCGTGAGCGCCACGGTCCGGCGGCTGCGGATCGCCGCCTGCTGCGCGCTCCTCACCGGCCTCGCCTTCCGCCAGCAGCCGGGCCTGGTGGTCGCCGACACCAAGGTGGACCTCGCGGTGTCGCCGGCCGCCTGGCTGGCCCGCGCGCTGCACGCCTGGGATCCGGCGGGCAACTTCGGTCAGATGCAGAATCAGGCGTACGGCTATCTCTTCCCGATGGGCCCGTTCTTCGCCGCGGGGCAGCTGCTCGGGGTGCCCGCGTGGGTGGTGCAGCGGCTCTGGTGGGCGCTGCTGCTCTGCCTGGCCTGCACCGGTGTGGTGGTGCTCGCCGGGCGGCTCGCTCTGGGTACGCCGGGCGCGCGGCTGGCCGGTGGTCTGGCGTACGCGCTCACCCCGCGGATCCTCACCGAACTCGGCGCGGTCTCGGTGGAGGCGTGGCCGATGGCGATCGCGCCCTGGGTGCTGGTGCCGCTGGTCGCCCCGGCCCGGCGGCGCCCGCTGCTGCTCTCGGCGCTGGCGGTGGCCGCCGCGGGCGGGGTGAACGCCACGGCGGTGCTCGCGGTGCTGGTGCTGCCCGCGCTCTGGCTGCTCTGCCACCACCCGCCGCGCCGCCTGCTCGCCTGGGGTGCGGCGGTGGCCGGCGCGACCGCGTGGTGGGTGGTGCCGCTGCTGGTGCTGGGCCGGTACAGCCCGCCGTTCCTGGACTACATCGAGACCGCGGACACCACCACCCGGCCCACCGACGCGGTCGGTACCCTGCGCGGCGCGTCGCACTGGCTCGCCTACCTCGCCGGCGCGTACGGCCCCGGCTGGCCGGCCGGCTGGGCGCTGGCCACGGCGGTCCCGCTGGTGCTGGCCACCACGGTGGTGGCCGCCCTGGGTCTCGCCGGGCTGGCCCGCCCGGGGATGCCGCACCGGCGGTTCCTGACCACCGGGGTACTGGCCGGCGTGGCGATCGTCGGCCTCGGCCACCTCGGCGACCTGCCGGGGCTGGTGGCCGGTCCGGCGCACGCCTGGCTGGACGCGTCCGGCGCGCCGCTGCGCAACCTGCACAAGTTCGACCCGGTGCTGCGCCTGCCGCTGGTACTGGGCCTGATCCATCTGCTCGGCCCGGCGTTCCGCCCGCTTCCGGCACGCCCGCTTCCGGCACGCCCGCTTCCGCCGGCCGGAAACCTGCTTCCGGTACGCCGTGCCGTCCTGGTCGCCGTCGCCGGGCTGGCCGCCGTCGCGGTGACGGCCACCCCGGCGCTCGCCGGTGGGCTCCCCGGCGGGGGGAGCTTCGCGGCGGTGCCCGGCTACTGGCGTGCCGCGGCGGCCTGGCTCGACCAGCACCTCGGCGGCGGGCGGGTCCTGGTGGTGCCGGGCGCCCGTTTCCCGGACTACCTCTGGGGTGCGCCCGGCGACGAGATGGTTCAGCCGCTGCTGGACGCCGGGTGGGCGGTCCGCAACTCGATCCCGCTGGTGCCGCCGGCCACCGTACGCCTCCTGGACGCCGTCGAGTCCGCCCTCGCCGCGGGCCGGGCCGCACCGGGACTGGCCGCGGTGCTCGCCCGCTCCGGGGTGCGCTACCTGCTGCTCCGCGCCGACCTGGACACCGGGCGCTCCGGCTCGACCCGGCCGGCCGCGGTCCGGGCCACCCTCGCCGCCACCCCCGGGATCGTCCCGGTCGCCGCGTTCGGGCCGTACGTCGGCGGCCAGGGCGCGGACGGCGCGTACCTCGACCGGGGGCTCGACGTGGCGATGCCCGCCCTCCAGGTGTTCCAGGTCGCCGGGGCGGCCGACCCGGTCGGGGCGTACGCCACCGCGGACGTGCGGACCGTGGTCGGCGGCCCCGAGTCACTGCTCGACCTGGCCGGCGCGGGCCTGCTCGGCGCGGCGCCGACCGTGCTCGCCGGTGACCTGCCCGCCGGGCTCACCACCGGCGGCACCGTGCTCACCGACGGGCTGCGGCGGCGCGAGGTCACCTTCGGACGGGCCCGGGACAACGCGTCGGCCACCCTGACCGCCGCCGAGCCGTGGCGCCTGGACCAGCCCGCCCACGACTACCTCCCGGCGTGGGCGGCGGCCGATCAGAGCGCGGCCCGTCAGACCGTGGCCCGGTACCCGGGGCTGCGGGCGGTGCGCGCCTCCAGCTCGTACGCCCAGGCGCTGCCGCTCACCGGGAACCGGCCGGAGTTCCAGCCGTACGCGGCCCTGGACGGCGACCGGTCGACCTCGTGGCGGTCCGCGCCCGGCACCACCGCCGCGGGGCAGTGGCTGGAGGTGGAGTTCGACCGGCCCCGGCGGGTGCCCGAGGTGACCGTCGAGGTGGACCGGGGCGCCGACGCGATACCCACCCGGATCACCGTGCGGGCCGGGAACGAGGAGCGCACCGTCCCGGTCACCGGCACGTCGGTGACCGTGCCGCTGGAGGGCTGGCTCGCGGTCGGCGCGGTCCGGGTCACCGTCGGCGCGGTCTGGGGCGTGCGCCTCGGCTACGGCGGGGTCGGGCTGACCGAGGTGACCGTTCCCGGTCTTCACCCGGAGCGGACCCTGGCCGTGCCCGCGCCCGGCGCCGCGACCGGGACGTCGGCGCCGGGCGCGGTGCTCAGCCAGTCGCCCTCCGCGCCGTCCTGCCTCTTCCTCGCCGGGCGGCCGCTCTGCTCGCCGGACGCCGGGCGCTCCGGTGAGGACGGGGTGGTGCTGGACCGGACGGTTCCGGCCCTGGGCGGGGAGTACGCGGTACGGCTGACCGCGCGCCCCCGGGTCGGGCAGGACCTCGCCACCGCGATCGACGATGCCCTCGGCGACCTGGTCCGCCCCCGGGTGACCGCCTCCACGACCGGGGTGGCCGAGCCCGCCGCGCGCCCCGGAGCGGTGGCCGACGGCGATCCGGGGACCGTCTGGTACGCCGCCGACGAGGACCGGGCGCCGTGGCTGCGGCTCTCCTGGCTGACCCCGCGGGTGCTCACCGGGATCCGGGTCAGCACCGGGACGGCGGCCGCGTCCCGCCCGTGGTCGGTCACCGTGCTGACCGATTCCGGCACGCGTACCGGCACCCTGGACGAGGACGGCGTGCTGATGTTCGGCGATGAGGTGCGGACCGACGACCTCACCGTCCTCTTCACCGACAGCACCGGCGCGGTCTCCTTCGTGCCGTACGCGAACCGCTTCGAACGGCTGCCGATCGGCGTGGCCGAGCTGACCGTGCTGCCGGACGGCGCGGTCTCCCCGGCCGACCGGACCGCCGGGGTCCGGATGCCCTGCGGCAGCGGCCCGACGATCGAGATCGGCGGACGCAAGCTGCCGACCGCCGTCACCGCCACCGTCGGTGACCTGCTCGAACGCCGCGAGTTGCCGGTGCGGATCTGCGGTTCCGGTACCGTGACGCTCGCCGCCGAGGCGCCCACCCGGGTGATGGTGACCGCCTCCCGCCTCGCCGAGCCGGCCCGCCTCACCCTGCTGCCGTCCGGGTCGCCCACCCCGGCCGCCGCACCCGTCGACAGCGTCCTGTCGATCACCCGCTGGACCGCCACCGAACGCCGTCTCACCCTCGGCCACCGCAGCGCCGAGCGGGTCCTGGTGCTGCGGGAGAACGCCGGCGAGGGGTGGCGGGCGACCCTCGCCGGCCGGACGCTGCGACCGATGGTGATCGACGGTTGGCAGCAGGGCTGGATCATCCCGCCCGGTCTCGGCGGCACGGTCGTCCTCCGCTACACGCCGGATCTGCCGTACCGGGTGGGCCTGGTGGCCGGCGCCGTGCTCGCCGTCGTGCTGCTCCTGGTGGCTCTGCTGGTTCCGGTGCGCCGTCCGGTCCGGGCCGTCCCGGTGCCGCGCACCGGGCTGACCGCCGCGACCGGCGGGGTGGCCCTGCTCCTGATCGGCGGCGCGGGCGTGGTGCTCCTCCTTCTCGGTGCCCTGCTCGCGGGGTACGCCCGGATCCCCGCCAGCCGGCGCCGCACGGTCGTGGCCCTGGCCCCCTGGGCCCCGGCGGTGCTCCTCGGCCTCGGCGCCCTGCTCTCCCGGGCCGTCGCGGAACCCCACGTCGCGGCCGCCCCGCAGCTGGCCGCCGTCGCCGCCCTGACCGTCCTGTGGCTGCTCAGCCTCCCCCGCGCACGCCTGCGGGCTCTCCGCCGGTGGCGGTGGCGGCGACCCTGACCGGCCGGAATCCCCGGGCCAGGCGGTGCAGCGGGCGTTCCAGGGCGTACCAGCTCGCGGTGCCGAGCAGCAGACCGCCGGCCAGGGTCGCGGCGTAGACCTCGGCGAACCCGCCGTCGGTCGTCCGGGCCCGGAGCACCGCCAGCACGAACGGGTGCCAGAGGAACAGCCCGAACGACACCGTGCCCAGCCACCGCGCGACCGGGTGGGCGAGCGTCTCCCGGAAGCGCCCCGGCGGGGCGAACGCCACCGGCAGCACCAGCGCGACCGCGATCATCAGGAACAGCGCCATCCGGGCCCCGAACGCGCCCGGCGACGGCTCGCTCAGATCCCACGGCCCGGTCAGCGGCGTGCCGGCCACCGCGAAGAGCCCGGCCGCGATCGCCCAGCAGGTCAGCGGTGCGCGACCGGCCTCGACCGGCAACCGCCACCGTCCGCCCGCACCCGACTCGACCGCGACGTGTGCGGTGGCCAGGCCCATCCCGGCGGCGAACCAGGAGGCGAACGCGGGCAGCCACATGGTGTGCAGGCCCATGTCGAGCCGGCCCGCCGCCATCAGCGCCACCCAGCCGCCGGTGACGGCCACCCCGCCGGCGGCGAGCAGCGCGAGCGTCCGGCCGGGCCGCCAGCGAGCGCCCAGCACCGGCCCGGCCAGCAGCGGCAGGAGCAGGTAGAAGGCCACCTCGGTGGCGAGGCTCCAGGTGTGCCCGAGCCCGTCGTGCAGGTGACCGCGCGCATAGATCTGGGTCAGGGTGGCCATCCGCAGCCACTCGCCGGGCGGGATGTGCCGGTCGCCGGAGAGCAGGAGCAGGCAGACGGTCATGGTCAGCCAGTACGCCGGGAGGATCCGCAGCGCCCGCCGCCACAGGTACCGCCCGATCGCCGGCGGCCGTGCCTCCACCGCACCCGGTCCGGCCGCAGCCGCCGCGTCCACCGCACCCGTCCTCGCCGCGGCGGCCAGCGCCCATGGCCGGAAGAGCAGGAATCCGGAGAGCACGAAGAAGACCGCGACGCCCACGTCCATCCGGGCCGTCAGGCCGCCCCACCGGGGGTTCGCGCTCGCCCCGGTGGCGAAGCCGGCGTGCACGGCGACGACCGCGGCGGCGCCGAGGGCGCGCAGTACGTCCAGAGCCGGGAGACGAGACATCGTCGAGGGTCTTTCCTCCGAGGTTACGGGGCAGTAAATTGTAACGCGTTCTAGTCTTGGAGGCGGCCATGATACGGCGGATCTCGGGCGCGGCGCTCTTCGGAGCCGGACTGCTCTGCCTGATCCTTGCTGCGGCCCTGGCCTGGGTGATCGTTCCCGGCCTGAGTCGCTATCCGCTCGACCTGGAGCCGCCGGACATCGTGGTCGAGGCGCCGAACGCCACCTTCGTGCAGGCCGTCGAGCAGTCGGACGGCTCGGTCGAGGTGGGCGTGCAGAAGGGTCCGCTCCGGTCCCGTACGGGCGTCAAGCCGGACTTCGAGGCCGCCGCGAAGCTGACCGGGAAGCTCGCCGACCGTACGCTGATATGGAACGTGTATCAGGCTACTGACCGGGCCGACACCGGTGACCCGATCAACCGGGCGGAGAGCCGGATCGCCCTCGACCGGGACACCGGCGCGGCGGTGGCGTGGAGCGGGCAGTGCTACAACGACGTCAAGCAGGACAGCGCCGCGAACGACGGCTGCGTGGCCGGGAACGTCACCTTCTCCGGCCAGCTCTACCTCTTCCCGTTCGGCACCGAGCGCCGCGACTACCGGTACTGGGACGGGACGCTCGGCGAGGCGCTGCCGATCGCGTACACCGGCGAGGAGGAGATCGGCGGGCTGGACACGTACCGGTTCCGGCAGGAGATCCCCCGGCAGCGGCTGGCGATGGACGACGCGGCGATCGGCGGGCTGCTCGGCGAGCTCGCCCCGGGTGCCACCGGCGGTACGGCGTACTACCAGGCCACCCGGACCCTCTGGGTGGAACCGGCCACCGGGGCGATCGTCGGGTACCGGGAGCAGCAGCACCGCGAGATCGTGCCGGACACCGGTCTGACGATCGTCCTCTTCGACGCCGACTTCCAGTACGACGCCGCCACCCGGGCGACCGTGCTGAAGGAGACCGGGAACGGGCGGGACCAGCTCCTGCTGCTCGGGCGCTACCTGCCGCTGGGCCTGGCGGTGGCGGGACTCGTGCTCCTGCTGCTCGGGGTGCTGCTCGCCCGGCGGGCCGCCGTACCCCCGCCGCGCCCGGCCGCACCGGAACCGGAACCGGAACCGACGGCCGTGCTCCGGGGCTGAACGTCCGGCACCCGCCGTGCCCCACATCCTCTTCCTCAACTGGCGGGACACCCGCAACCCGGAGGGCGGGGGCTCCGAGGTCTACACCGAGCGGATCGCGGCGGAGCTGGTGACGCACGGGCACCGGGTCACCCTGCTCTGCGCGGCGCACCCGTCCGGCCCGGCCGCGCAGGTGCTGCCGAGCGGGGTGCACGTGCTGCGCCGGGGCGGGCGGCACACCGTCTATCTGCGGGCCGCCCTGGCGTACCTGGTCGGCGCGGTCCGGCTCGGTCCGCTCGCCCCGGCCCGCCGGGGCCGGCCCGACCTGATCGTGGACGTCTGCAACGGGGTGCCGTTCCTCTCCCCGCTCTACGCCCGCTGCCCGACGGTGGTGGTGGTCCACCACGTGCACCGGGAGCAGTGGCCGGTGGTCCTCGGCGGTCGGCGCGGCCGGATCGGCTGGTGGCTGGAGTCCCGGCTGGCGCCCCGGGTCTACCGCCGCTGCCGGTACGTCACCGTCTCCACCGCCACCCGCGACGAGCTGGCCTCGCTGGGTGTCCCGCCCTCCCGGGTGCTGCTGATCCACAACGGTCTGACCGATCCCGATCCCGAACCGGTGGCCCGGTCGCCGTACCCCTGCCTGGTCGTTCTCGGTCGCCTGGTTCCGCACAAGCGGGTCGAGTACGCGCTGCACGCCCTCGCCGAACTGCCCCTGGCCCGGCTGGTGGTGGCCGGTCGCGGCTGGTGGGAGCCGCAGCTCCGGCGCCGGGCGGCCGAGCTCGGGGTGACCGGCCGGACCGCGTTCGCCGGGCACGTCAGCGAGGCGGAGAAGCACCGCCTGCTCGCCGCCGGATGGGTGGTCCTGGTGCCGTCGCTGAAGGAGGGCTGGGGCCTGACCATCCTGGAGGCGGGTGCACGGGGTACCCCCGCGGTGGCGTTCCGGTCCGCCGGCGGGGTCCGCGACGCGATCCTCGACGGGCGGACCGGGCTGCTCGCCGACGACCTCGCCGACTTCGTCGCCAAGACCCGCCTGCTGCTCACCGACGCGACGGCCCGGGACCGGATGGGTGCCGGTGCCCGGGCGTATGCGTCCGGCTTCACCTGGACCGGCGCGGGCCGGACGTGGGCCGCGCTGGTCGCCGGGGTGCTCAGCGGTCGCCGTAGAACACCGGCGGCTCCAGCGGATCGTTCCCGCCACCCGAGCCGGTGGTCCGCGCCATCTCGGTGGCGACCTCGGCGGCGCTCGGGCTGAGCGCCCGCATCGCCGCGGCGATCCCGCCGATCGCGACCAGGGCCCCGACCACGGCACCGATCACCAGCACTCGAAACGTTCCCATCTCGTTCCTCCTCATCCTCTCGGTCTCGTCGTTCGCATCGTCAGCGCGGTCAGCAGTACGGCCGCGGCCACCGGGTATCCGGCCAGCGCGAACAGCGGTGTGCCGTCCCGCGCCGCCCGGAAGCGTGGATTGCGGTAGAGCACCAGCTGCGTCCCGGCGTGCACGGGCACCAGGCCGGCGGTCGCCGTCGCGGGCACCGCGCCGCTCACCCCGCGCTGCACCAGCACCCAGCGGACGTCCGGCCCGGCGGCGCTGCGCCCGGCGGCGAGCCGGTCGCGCACCTCGGCGGCGGCCCGGCTCTCCCCGGCCACGGTCACCGCGCCGACCCGCAGCCGGTCGTCCGCGATCACCGGTGCCGCCAGGTACCGGCCCGCCGGGTCGAGCACCACGGCGCCGGGGTTCCACGGGTAGTCCCGGTAGGCCGAGAGCGGCAGCGACACCACCGGTCCCGGGTCGGCGGCCACCGTGCGGGCCACCAGCGTCCACTCCGCGGGGTAGGCGACCGGGCGCAGCCGTCCGCCGGCGCCCCAGGCCAGATCGGGCAGGAGCGCCACCGGGAGCAGCGCGAACCCGGCGAGCACCAGCCGCCCGGTTCGCCCGCCCGGGGTCCGCTCGGTTCGCCCGTCCGGGGGTTCCCCGGTTCGCCCGCCCGCGGTTCGCCTGGTTCGCCCGGCGAGCGTCCCGGCGAGGCGTTCGGCGCCGAGGGCCACGCACAGTGCCAGGCAGAGGGCGTACGGGAGAAGGAGTTTCTGACCGTCGCGCAGCAGACCGGCTCCGGGCACGTGCACGATCGCCAGGCGGAGCAGGCCGGCCGTTCCGGGCAGCGCGCCCGCCGCGGCCAGCAGTAGCGAACCGGCGCCGAGCAGGGCCAGCCGGGTGCCGGTGCCCCCGGGCCGGCGCCGCCGCAGGACGCCGAGGCCGTAGCCCGCCACCACCAGCAGACCGGCGGTGAAGACCGGCAGCAGCACCGAGCCGCGGCTCGCCGGGACGGCCCGCGCGTTCCAGACGCCACCGGTGCCGGCCAGCGCCACCAGCGTGCCGCCCCAGTTCTCCGCGCGGGCGGCGAACGCGCCCACCCCGGCGGGATCCGAACCGGCCGGCGCCGTCGCGGCCGCCACCAGCCAGGGCGCGTTCAGGCCGGCCACCGCGGCGACGGCCCACCCGCGACCGCGGGCCAGAACCGCCGTGACGGCGAGCGCGACCAGCCCGCCGGTCGGCGTCACACAGGCCGCGGCGGCGGCGACCACCAGCGCCGGGCGCCCTCGCCGGAGTCGCTCTCTTCGGAGTCGCTTTCTTCGGAGTCGCTCTCTTCGGAATCGCTCTCTTTGGAGTCGCTCTGTACGGAGTTGCTCTTCTCGGAGGGCGCGGACCAGCCAGGGCAGGGCGGCGTAGGCGCAGAGCAGGCCCCACTGGCCGAGCAGCAGGCGTTCCGCGACGAAGGGTGTCCACGCGTAGCAGAGGGCGGCCACCACCCGGGTTCCGGTTCGGGTGGCCGGGACCAGGCGGGCCGCGCCGAGGGCCGCCCCGGCCAGGATCGCGGCGAGGACCACACGCTGGAGCAGCCAGCCCGGCATCACCACGGTGGCCAACGACACCAGGGCGTCCAGCGGTACGGCCCGGGGCGCGCCGTCGGCCGGCGCGAACAGGTCCGCCCGGAGTGGCTGGCGCGGGGTGAAGACCATGTCGTACCGGAGTACATAACCGGGACGGACCAGCGGCGCGAGCACCACGGCAGCGACGGTCGCCGATACGATGAGGGGTGCTCGGCCGGCTCGGGGAGGCGCCGTGGCATCGTCACCGGCGCGGTCCGGTCTGCTGATCACCGCGTCCACCGTGCTCGCCAACCTGCCAGCGTACCTCGTCCCGGTCCTCGCCGCCCACCGCCTCGGCCCGGACGACGTGGGCGCGCTCGCCACCGTGCTGGCGCTGGCCGCGATCCTGACCGTGCCCGGCGTCGGGTTGCAGACCGCGATCGCCGTGGTGACCGCGCGCTCCGGCGTGCCGCCCGAGCGCGCCGTGGGCTGGTCCCGGGGGATCGCGGTGGCCTGCGGCGCGCTACCTCTGGTGCTCACTCCGGTGCTGTGGTCCGCGCTGCGGCTGCCCCCGGCGGTCCCGCCGCTGCTCGCCGCGCTGGTGGTGGCCGCGGTGCTGGCCGGCCGGCCGCTCGGCGTGCTGCAGGGCACGGAACGGTTCGGCCGGCTCGCCGCCGGTACCGTGCTGCTGGCCGCCGGGCGGTACGCGGGCGCGCTCGCCGCGGTCGCCGCCGGCTCCGGCCCGGCACCCGCGACCGCCGCGACGGCGCTGACCTGCTGGCTGATCCTGCCCGCGCTCTGGTGGCTCGCCCGCCCGCCCGCGCCCTCCACGCCCGCGCCCTCCACGCCCGCGCCCTCCACGCCCGTGGGCGTGCCGTCCGTGTCCGCGGGCGTGCTGCGGGGACGGCTCGTGCTCTCCTCGGCGGGTGCGTCGCTGGCCATCCTGGTGGCCTCCTACGCCGACGTCCTGCTGGCACGGCTCCTGCTGCCGCCGCGCGAGTCGGGGGCGTACGCGGTCGGCGCCGTCCTCACCCGCATCGCGATCTGGGCCCCGCAGGCGGTCACCGTGGTAGCCCTGCCCCGCCTGGCGCGCGGCCCGGCCCGTCCCGCCCCGGGAACGCCCGCGGCCCACCCCGATGCCGCGGGCGCGCCGGACCGGGCCACCTCCGCGCTGATCGCCGGGCTGGCACTGCTCGCCGGGTCGGGTCTGCTGCTGGTCACCCTGGTGGCCGTGGCGGGTGGCCCGCTGGTCCGGTTGATCGGCGGGCCCGGATACCCCGGCACTGCGCGCCTGGCGTACGGCTTCGCCCTGGCCGGAGCGGCGTACGCCATGACGTTCTTCCTGGTCAATGCGCGTATCGCGGTCGGCTCCCGGTTCCCGTCGGCCGGAGTGTGGACGGCCGCCGTCCTCCTGGCGACAGCCGCGATCGTGCTGCGGCCCTCGACCATCGGCGGGATCCTGGTCCTCGCCGTCGCCGCCGCGGTGCTGAGTGCCCTGCTCACCGCTCTCCCGGCGGCCACCCGGATCACAGCCGCTCGATGATGCTCGCGGTCGACATGGCGCCACCCGCGCACATCGTCACCAGGGCCGTCTCCCCGTCCGTGCGCTCCAGCTCGTGCAGCGCCGCGGTGATCAGCCGGGCGCCGGTGCTGCCCACCGGATGTCCGAGAGCGATCGCGCCGCCGTTCGGGTTGACCCGGTCCGGGTCGGCGCGGTGCACCGCGAGCCAGGAGAGCACCACACTGGCGAACGCCTCGTTCACCTCGATCACGTCGAGGTCCTCGATCTTCATCCCGGTCCGGCCCAGTACGTGCGAGGTGGCCGCGATCGGGCCGTCCAGGTGGTAGTACGGCTCCGCCCCGGTCAGGCACTGCGCCATGATCCGGGCCCGCGGGCGCAGTCCCAGCTCCCGTGCCCGCCCGGCGTCCATCAGGAGGACCGCCGCCGCGCCGTCCGAGATCTGCGAGCTGGTGCCCGCCGTGTGCAGGCCGTCCGGGAGCACCGGCTTCAGCGCGGCGAGCCCGTGCATCGTGGTCGTCCGGAGCCCTTGATCGGTGCCCACCTCGCCGACCGGGACGATCTCGCGCCGGAGATGTCCCGATGTGTGCGCCCTGATCGCCGAGGTCTGCGAGCGCACTCCCCACGTGTCCAGATCCTCCCGGGTGAGACCGCGGCGCCGGGCGATCCGCTCCGCGGCCAGGAACTGGTTCGGCATGTCGACCGCCCAGGTGTCCGGGCGGGCCGGGCGGGTCCGCAGCGGAACCCGGCTCATCGACTCCACCCCGCAGGCCACCCCCGCCTCGATCGCGTCCGCCGCGATCAGGCCCGCGATCAGGTGCGCCGCGTGCTGCGCCGACCCGCACTGGGCGTCGATCGTCACGCAGCCCGTCGTGTACGGCAGACCCGCGTGCAGCCAGGCCGTACGCGTGACGTTCCCGGCCTGCTCGCCGTCCTGGGTGACGCACCCGCCGATCGCCTGCTCCACCAGGCCCGGATCGACGCCGGCCCGGTCGACCAGGGCCCGCTGCGCGGTGCCGAGCAGCTCCGCCGGGTGCACCCCGGCCAGCCATCCGCCGCGCCGCCCGACCGGGGTGCGGACCGCCTCCACGATGACCGGATCACCCACCGCGACCTCCCAGGAATTAGAACGTGTTCTGCACAAGCATCACACCAGTGAAGCGCGACATGTTTCAATCGGTAGAACTTGTTCCCGCAGGGGGTGGATGAAGTGCCCTTCGACCCGACCCACGCCTTCGATCCGGCCGGCGCCTTCGACCCGACCGACCCGCAGATCTATGTGCAGGGCATCCCGCAGGCCGCGTTCGCCCGCCTGCGCGCCACCGAACCGGTGAGCTGGATCCCGCAGGCGCGGGGCAGCGCCGGATTCGACGATGACGGCTACTGGGCGGTCACCCGGCACGCCGACGTGATGGCGGTGTCCCGCGACAGCGACACCTACTCCAGCTGGGAGAAGACCGCGATCGTCCGCTTCCAGCCGGACATGCCCCGCGAACGGATCGAGATGCAGCGGTACGTCCTGCTCAACATGGACCCGCCGCAGCACACCAAGCAGCGCGCCATCGTCTCCCGCGGCTTCACCCCGCGCGCGATCAACAGCCTGCGCACCGCGCTGACCACCCGGGCCGAGCGGATCGTCACCGAGGCCCGGGAGACCGGGGACTTCGTCACCGAGGTCGCCTGTGAGCTGCCGCTCCAGGCGATCGCCGAGCTGCTCGGCGTGCCGCAGGCCGACCGTCGCGACGTCTTCGACTGGTCCAACGCGATGATCGGGTACGAGGACCCGGAGTACCGCGGCGTCGACGATCCGCTCACCCCCGCGATGGAGCTGCTCGGCTACGCGATGAAGATGGCCGAGGAGCGCCAGTCCTGCCCCCGCGACGACATCGTCTCCACCCTGGTCCACGCGCGGATCGACGGCGAGAGCCTCTCCACGGACGAGTTCGGCTTCTTCGTGCTCATGCTCGCGGTCGCCGGCAACGAGACCACCCGCAACGCGATCTCACACGGCATGCTCGCCTTCCTCGAACACCCCGAGGCCTGGGCGCACTTCAAGAGCTCCCGTCCGCGTACGGCCGTCGACGAGATCGTCCGGTGGGGTACGCCCGTCAACGCCTTCCAGCGCACGGCCCTGCACGACACCACGCTCGGCGGGCAGCCGATCGCCGCCGGTCAGCGCGTCGCCATGTTCTACGGTTCGGCCAACTACGACGACGAGGTCTTCACCGAACCGCTCACCTTCGACATTCTGCGCAGCCCCAACCCGCACCTCGGCTTCGGCGGCAGCGGCGCCCACTTCTGCCTCGGCGCCAACCTGGCCCGCCTGGAGATCGACCTGATCTTCAACGCCATCGCCGACCACATGCCGGACATCGCCCTGAACGGCTCCCCGGAACGCCTCCGCTCCGGCTGGCTCAACGGCATCAAGCACCTGCCGGTCCGGTACCGCTGAGTCCTTCGTGCGGGGCCGGTGGACATCGCGCCGATAATGCGTTTCCTCCACTTATGAGGTGGTAGGACCTATATCTATGACTCTGGACCGCTCTCTGTGCACCCTGGCCGTGGCCGCCCTCACCGTCGTCACGGCCGCCACCCCGGCCCGCGCCGACCTGGGCGGGAGCTACCACTGCCGGGTCCGGGTGCACGGCACGATCGAGGACAGGTACCTCGCCTCCGGGGCGGAGTCGGGCCCGCTCGGCTGTCCCCTGGCCAGCGAACGCGCGGCCTGGAACGGCGGCAGGTACGAGGACTTCGCGGGCGGCTCCATATACTGGTCCCCGGACACCGGCGCCGTCATCGTCAAGGGCGCCATCCACGACCACTGGTACGCCGACCGGCGCTGCATCGGGTACCCGCTCGCCGACGAGGGCCCGGCGGCCGACGGTGGCCGTACCCAGAGCTTCCAGAACGGCCACGTCTGGCTCTCCGCCGCCGGCGACTCCTACAGCGCGACCTGCTGACCTCTCCGCCGGGCCCGTTCCCGGCTGGTGTTCAGGGGTGTGTCGGCGGGCTCGAGTGACCTCTGTGCGCCAGCTTTTCCGGCGCGGCTGGGCGTTCAGGGGTCTCTCGGAGCGCCTGAGACACCCCTCGGCGCCAGCCAGCGGTCAGCGCGGCTGGTCAGTGTGGCCGGTCAGCGCGGCTGGTCAGTGTGGCCGATCGGTGGTCAGTTCGGGTGCGCGGGGTGGGGTGCGGGGTGGTCAGGTGAGCTTGGTCAAGCGGGTCAGGGTCGTGTCGGTCTCGGTGACCAGGGCGGCGAGGAGCTCGGCGACCGGGCGGACCTCGTTCATGCGGCCGACTATCTGACCGACCGGCATCGGGACGACCGTGGGGTCGCTGGAGGACATCAGGCGGTCGTGGGCCTCGGCGACCAGCAGGTTCTGCAGTGGCATCGGGAGCGGGACGGGTGCGCCGTCGGCCGACCAGGCGTCGGTCCAGCGGTTGCGGAGCAGGCGGGCCGGCTTGCCGGAGTAGATGCGGCTGCGGACCGTGTCGCAGGAGCGCGCCCGGAGCAGGGCCTCGCGCAGGGCCGGGGAGCTGTCGTACTCCGTGGTGCCGAGCCAGATGGAACCCGTCCAGACGCCCTGGGCGCCCAGGGCCAGGGCCGCGGCGATCTGTCGGCCGCTGCCGATGCCGCCGGCCGCGAGGACCGGGATCTCCGCACCGACCGCGTCGACGATCTCCGGGATCAGGACCATGCCGGCGATCTCGCCGGTGTGGCCGCCGGCCTCGTAGCCCTGGGCGACCACGATGTCGACGCCGCCGGCCAGGTGGCTGCGGGCGTGGTCGGCGCGCCCGGCGAGGGCCGCGACCGCCACCCCCCGGGAGTGGGCCCGGTCGATGACGTCGGGTGGGGGCGGGCCCAGCGCGTTGGCGATCAGGCGTACCGGGTGGGTGAGGGCGACCTCGACGTGCGAGCGGGCCACCGAGTGGAGCCAGCCGAGGACGCCGTCGCGGCGGGGGCCGGCGACGTCGAGCGGGGGGACGCCGAGGCGCAGCAGGGTGCGCTCGACGAACTCGCGGTGGCCGTCCGGGATCAGGGTGCCGAGGTCGGCGGGGGCGCCCTCGGCCGGGGAACGGCTCGGCATCACCACGTCGACGCCGTAGGGGCGGCCGCCGGTGGCGGTGTCGAGCCAGTCGAGGACGGCGTCGAGGTCGGCGGCGTCGTTGAAGCGGACGCAGCCGAGGACGCCGAGTCCACCGGCCCGGCTGATCGCGGCCACCACGTGCTCCGACGGGCTGAAGCCCACGATCGGATACTCGATGTCGAGCGTGTCACACAGGTCAGTCCGCATGCCGGTCCTCGGGGGTGTGTGTACGGGCGTACTCGTGTGCCCATCGGTAGTCGGCCTTGCCGCTGATGGTGCGCTCGATCCGGTCGACGAACCAGACGGAGCGGGGAGCCTTGTAGCCGGCCAGCCGGGCGCGCACGTGTGCGTCCAGGTCGGCGGGATCGACGCGTACCCCGGACCTGGTCTGGATCAGGGCGGCCACCCGCTGGCCCAGGAGATCGTCGGCGGCACCGATGACCAGGACGTCGAAGACGCCGGGGTGGGCCTTCAGCGCGCCCTCCACCTCCTCGGGGAAGACCTTCTCGCCGCCGGTGTTGACGCACGTGTTGCCCCGGCCGAGCAGGGTGATCGTGCCGTCGTCCTCGAGTCTGGCGAAGTCGCCGGGCACCGCGTACCGCACCCCGTCGACCTGGGTGAACAGCGCTTTCGTCTTGGCCTCGTCCTTGAAGTAGCCGAGCGGGAGGTGTCCGCCGCGGGCCAGCCTGCCGATCACGCCCGGTGGCGCCCGGTGGCCGTACTCGTCGATCACGATGGTGTCGCGGCCGGGCATCACGCGCGGGCCGTCGACCGCGCCGCCGGCCACGTCGGCGACCACCCCGATGCCGGCGAATCCGGTCTCCGAGGAGCCGATCGCGTCGGTGATCATGATGGTCGGGAAGGTCTCCATGTACTCGCGTTTCACCACCGGTGAGAAGAGCGCCGCACTCGACGTGACCGCCGCCAGGGACGAGGCGTCATAGGAGCCTTTCCGGTACGCGTCGATCAACGGCCGCGCCATCGCGTCCCCGATCAGCACGACGGCGTTCACCCGGTGCCGTTCGACGGCCTGCCAGGTCGCGCCGGGGTCGAACCGGGGGAGCATGACCACGGTGTCCCCGGCGAAGAGGGCGGCGAGGGCGGCCCACTGGGCGTTCCCGTGGATCAGCGGCGCGAGGCAGAGCCGGACCATCCCGCCGGACTCGGCGCCGAGCGCGGTCTGCGCCCACTCGTCGGCGAGCGGGATGCCGGACATGAAGTCGATGCCGCCGCCGAGGGCGCGCCAGACGTCCTCCTGGCGCCAGATCACGCCCTTCGGGTATCCGGTGGTGCCGCCGGTGTAGAGCAGGTAGACGTCGTCACCGGACCGGGTGCCGAAGTCGCGGCCCGGGTCGGCGTCCGCCCACTCGCCCGCCACCAGGGGTACGACGACGCGCAGGGCGGGTACCGCGGGCCGGACGTTCGCGACCCGGCCGGCGAACTCCGGGTCGTGCAGGAGCGCGGTCAGCTCGGCGTCGGTGAACAGATACTGTAACTCGTTCTCGACGTACCGGTAGTTGATGTTGACGGCCACCGCGCGCAGCTTGTACACCGCGAGCAGGGCGGCCACCGCCTCGATCGAGTTGCCCGCGAGCAGCCCGATGTGATCACCCGGCCCGAGACCGTGATCGCGCAGGACGTGGGCGAGTCGGTTGGCGCTCGACTCCAGTTCGGCGTAGGTGCTCGTCCGCTCCCCGCAGGCCACCGCGACACGGTCGGGGAAGGCGTCGACCGCGTGCTCGAAAAGGTCCGCTATGTTGGCCGCCATCATCGGAAAATAGAACCTGTTATCGTTCCAGGGCAAGACCCGATGATGTGGAAGGAGCCCGGTGGACGCCCTCGTCGAACAGCGCGGACCGATCCTGATCGTCACGATGAACCGGCCCGGGGTGCGGAACGCCCTCTCCGCCGAGATGCTCGCGATCATGCGGGAGGCCTGGGACCGGGTGGACGCCGATCCGGAGATCCGGGTGGCGGTGCTGACCGGGGCGGGCGGCGCGTTCTGCGCGGGCGCCGACCTCAGGGCGATGACCGCGTCGCACCCCGGCGACGGCATGCGCGCCGGAGGCGGCGGCCCCGATCTCACCCGGATCGACGCGCTGCTCAAAGGGCGCCGGCTGACCAAGCCGCTGATCGCCGCGGTGGAGGGTGCCGCGGTCGCCGGGGGCACCGAGATCCTGCAGGCCACCGACATCAGGGTGGCCGGTGAGAGTGCGCGCTTCGGGGTCTCCGAGGCCCGCTGGGGTCTCTTCCCGCTCGGCGGCTCGGCGGTCCGGCTGCCCCGGCAGATCCCGTACACGATCGCCGCCGAGATGCTGCTGACCGGGCGCCACCTGACCGCCGCCGAGGCGCTCGCCGCCGGGCTGATCGGTCACGTGGTGCCGGACGGCGAGGCCCTGGCGAAGGCGCTGGAGCTCGCGGCCCTGGTCGCCGCGAACGGCCCGCTCGCCGTCCAGGCCATCCTGCGCACGATCCGGGAGACCGAGGGGATGCCCGAGGACGAGGCTTTTCCGGCCGAGACCCGCTGGGGTACGGCCGTCTTCGCCAGCCGGGACGCGAAGGAGGGCCCGCGCGCCTTCCTGGAGAAGCGGCGCCCGGTCTACGAGGGCCGTTAGGTCGCCCGCTGTCGGTGCGGATGTACGCCGGCTCGGCGGGGTCTCTGTAACGTGTTCCATGCGTTCAGAGACGGTTGGCGAGCGCGCTTGCCGCTGAAGATTGGAACGTGTTTCACTCATGGACGTGGATTCGCTCACCGCGCCGATGACGATCAGTTTCGACTACACCCGGTCGCTCGGCCCGGTGCTGAGCCGGTTCATGAGCGGGCTGCGGGCGCGGCGGGTGCTCGGTGCGCGGACGTCGGACGGACGGGTGCACGTGCCGCCACTGGAGTACGACCCGGTGACCCACGAGCCGGTGACCGATCTCGTCGAGGTGGCGCCGGTGGGGACCGTGGTGAGCGGGACGACGGGGTGGGCGCTGGTGCGGCTGGACGGGGCGGACACGGCGCTGCTGCACCGCGCGGCGGCGGGGGTGTCCACCGGTGTGCGGGTGCGGATCCGGTGGGCCGCGGTGCGGCGGGGGCACATCACCGACATCGAGGGCTTCGAGCCCGGCGACGTCTCCGGGACCTCCGGCGTCCCGCAAGCGCCGAGCGAGGATGTCACCGGGATCGTCACGCCCATCACGCTCGAGTACACGCACACCACGTCGCCCGGCGAGGGACGGTACCTGCGCGCGCTCCAGGAGGGGCGGATCACCGGCCGGCGCTGCCCGGTCTGCCGCAAGGTCTACGTCCCGCCGCGGATCTGCCCGGTCGACGGGGTGCACACCGAGGAGATCGTCGAGGTCGCCGACCACGGCACGATCACCACGTTCTGTGTGGTGAACGTGCCGTTCGCCGGGCAGCGCCTGACCCCGCCGTACGTCGTCGCGCAGGTGCTGCTGGACGGCGCGGACATCCCCATCCCGCACCTGGTGACCGGGATCGACGCCGCCGAGGTCCGGATGGGCATGCGGGTGGCCGCCTCCTGGCGCGACCCCGCGGAGTGGTCCACCACCCCGGAGAACATCGCGCACTTCGAACCGTCCGGGGAGCCGGACGCGCCCTACGAGACGTATGCGGAGCACCTGTGAGCGTCGCCGTCGTCGGATTCGCACAGTCCATCGGCTCGGTGGACCTGGTACCCGTGTTCCAGCGCGCCCTGGCGAATGCCGGGCTGGAGCGCCGGGAGGTGGACTTCTGGTGCTCCGGGTCGTCGGACTACGTGGTCGGGCGGGCCTTCTCGTTCGTCAGCGCGGTCGACGCGATCGGGGCCAGCCCGCCGATCTGCGAGTCGCACGTGGAGATGGACGCGGCGTGGGCGCTCTACGAGGCGTACGTGAAGATCCTCGCCGGGGAGGCGGAGACCGCCCTGGTGTACGGGTTCGGCGCGGCGTCCGCGGGCGACATCCGGCGGATCCTGGCGCTGCAGCTGGACCCGTACACGGTGGCGCCGCTCTGGCCGGACGCGGTCAGCATCGCGGCGCTGCAGGCCCGGGCGGCGATCGACGCGGGCGTGCTCAGCGACGTGGATCTATCCGATGAGTCGGACTGGGTGGCCCCGCCGATTCGCGTGAACCACTGCGCTCCCGTCCCCGACGGCGCCGCGGCGGTGGTCCTCGCCGCCACCGAACGGGCCCGGCAACTGCGCGAGAGACCGGCCTGGATCACCGGGTTCGCACACCGGATCGATCCGCAGGGGCTCGGCGAGCGGGATCTCACCACGGTTCCGTCCGCCACCGCGGCCGCGGCCGAAGCCGATGTCGCGGGCGTCGAGGTGGCCGAGCTGCACGCTCCCTACCTCCATCAGGGGTTGCTGCTGCGGCGCGCGATGGGGCTCGGGGCGAAGACCCGGGTCACCCGCCGCCCCGCCCCGATGTTCGCGGCCGGGCTGGCCCGGATCGGCACCGCGGCCGAGGAGATCCTCACCGGGCGGTCGACGGTCACCCTGGGTCACGCGACCAGCGGACCGGCCCTGCAGCAGAACCTGGTCTGCGTGATGCGGGCCGAGCCGTGATCAGGGCGGCCGTGCTGGGCACGGGGCAGACCGAGCACCGCAGCAAGCGGCTCGACGTCTCGATGGCCGGACTCTGCCGCGAGGCGATCGACCGGGCCCTGGCGGACGCGGGGACCACCTGGGAGCAGATCGACGCGGTGGTGCTGGGCAAGGCGCCGGACCTCTTCGAGGGCGTGATGATGCCCGAGCTGTTCCTCGCCGACGCGCTCGGCGCGGTGGGGAAACCCCTGCTCCGGGTGCACACGGCCGGGTCGGTGGGCGGCGCGACCGCGATCGTGGCGACCACGCTGATCCGGGCCGGGGTGCACCGGCGGGTGCTGGCCGTGGCGTTCGAGAAGCAGTCCGAGTCGAACGCGATGTGGGCGCTCTCCATCCAGCCGCCGTTCACCGCGCCGATCGGGGCCGGGGCGGGCGGGTACTTCGCGCCGCACGTCCGGGCGTACATCCGGCGGGCCGGGGCGCCGCCGCACGTCGGGGCCCTGGTCGCGGTCAAGGACCGGCGGAACGGGGCGCTGAATCCCTACGCCCACCTGCGGCAGCCCGAGATCACGTGCGAGTCGGTGCGGTCGTCGGTGATGCTCTGGGACCCGATCCGCTACGACGAGACCTGTCCCTCGTCGGACGGGGCGTGCGCCGTGGTGATCGGCGATCAGGCCGCCGCCGAGGCGTCGACCGGGCACGTCGCGTGGATCAAGGCGACGGCGATGCGTTCGGAGCCCACGTCGTACTCGGGAAAAGATCATGTGGACCCACGTGCCGGCGCCGAAGCGGCGCGCGCGCTGTGGCGGGCGGCCGGGATCACCGCACCGATCGACGAGATCGACGTGGCCGAGCTCTACGTCCCGTTCTCCTGGTACGAGCCGATGTGGCTGGAGAACCTCGGCTTCGCGGCCCCCGGCCAGGGCTGGAAGCTGACCGAGGCCGGGGAGACCGCGATCGGCGGGCGGCTGCCGGTCAACCCGTCGGGCGGGGTGCTCTGCTCGAACCCGATCGGCGCCTCGGGACTCCTGCGGTTCGCCGAGGCGGCCATGCAGGTGATGGGGCGGGCCGGTGCCCATCAGGTGCCGGGTGCGACGACCGCGCTCGGGCACGCGTACGGGGGCGGATCCCAGTTCTTCTCCATGTGGGTTGTCGGGAGGCGGCCATGAAAAGACGGCAGGTTCTGAGGATCGGTGCGCTCGGCGCGGGCGCCGCGGTCGCCACCGGGATCCTGGGCTGGGAGGGGCCGCTCGCCGCGTACGGCGCGGTACCCGCCCTGGCCGGGAAGACCGCGATCGTGATCGGCAGCGGGTTCGGCGGCGCCGTGACGGCGTACCGCCTCGCCCAGGCCGGGATGCTGGTGACGGTGATCGAACGCGGTCGCCGCTGGACGGTCGACGGCTCCGGCAGCACGTTCTGCACCATCACGAAACCGGACTGGCGCTGCGCCTGGTTCAACGACCACCCGCCGCTCGGCCTGGACGTCAGCACGGTGATCGAGAAGAAGGCCGGGCTGATCGCCACCCACGCCGGGGACGGGATCAACGTGCTCTGCGGCTCCGGGGTCGGCGGCGGCTCGCTGGTCATCGGCATGTTCCTGCCGCAGCCCCGGGAGGCCGACTGGGGCAAGGTCTACCCCTCCGACCTGCCGTGGGCCGACTTCAACGGCACGTACTGGCCGCGCGCCCGGCAGAACCTGGGCGCCGCGACGATCCCCACCGACGTCCAGAACGCGGCACAGTACAAGGGCGCCCGGGCCTGGCTGGAGTACATCGCCGAGTTCGGGCAGACCCCGGTCTCGGTGCCGTTCGGGGTGAACTGGGACGTGATCCGGGACGAGCTGGCCGGGCGCGCGGTGGCCTGCCACACCATCGGCGAGGGCCCGTTCGGCAGCAACTCCGGCGCCAAGAACAGCGTCGACCGCAACTACCTGAAGTGGGCCGAGGCGACCGGCAACACCACGGTCCTGCCGCTGCACGAGGTCACCGAGATCCGCGAGGTCTCCGGGGTGACCACGTTCGAGGTCGCCGCCAAGCAGATCGACGAGACCGGCTCGGTGCTCGCCACCAAGACGCTGACCTGCGATTACCTCTTCCTCGCCGCCGGTTCGGTGGGCAGCACGTCACTCCTGCTCACCTCGCGGGCGAAGGGAAGGCTGCCGAAGCTGACCAGCACCCAGGTCGGCAAGGGCTGGGCCAACAACGGCGACTTCCTGGTCGCCCGGATCAACCTGCGCAAGGACGTCGGCTCGGCGCAGGGCGGCCCCGGCAACGTGAAGTTCTACGACGACGCGAACCCGTACGCCCCGGCCGCGATGGCGTGGGAGGCCGCCCCGGTCCCGTCCTGGGTGCCGCCGACCACCGCGCACCTGGTCACCAGCCTGTCGTCCGAGCGCGGCGAGATCCGCTACGACGCGGCGACCGGTGCCGGGAAGGTCTACTGGCCGTACGCGGAGATGGCCACCTCCTCCGACAAGGCCGGCCGCGACCTGGTCACCCGCCTCTGGTGGGAGACCGAGGGGAAGACCGGCAACCTGCTGACCGGCCTGCCCAGCTACGACCGCGGCACCGGGATGGGCCTGGGCTCGAAGAATACCTACCACCCGCTGGGCGGCCTGGTGATGGGCAAGGCCACCGACTACGCCGGCCTGGTCACCGGATACACCAACCTGTACTGCGTGGACGGCGCCCTGCTACCGGGCTCCACCTGCCTGGCCAACCCGTCCCTGACCATCACGGCCAACGCCGAGCGCTTGATGGACCGTTTCATCGCCGCCCACGCCTGACGCCGTCGGCGGATCCCGCACCCGGTGGCGGCCGGGTACCGGCCGTTCACGGTATCGTCGGGCGGTGCCCGAATCTGTGACGAGCCGCAACACCACGGCCACCCGACGTGCCGCCCCCGGCCAGCCGCGCACCGGCGCCGGACAGCCGCTCAAGACCAAGGCGGAGAAGCGGGCCGAGGCGAAGGCCGCCAAGGCGCGCGCCCGAGCCCGGGAGAAGCGCCGCCGCGTGGTGACCGCGGCCTGCGTCGCGGCGGTCGTGCTGGCACTGCTCGTCGGCCTGATCGGGTGGATCACCACGTCGTCGTCGGACACCGCCACCGGTGATCCCACCGCGTCGGCGAGCGCGGGTTTCCCGTCGCTGCCGGCCGGCGCCGATGCGGCCCTGAGCACGAAGCCGGCCGCGACCGCCGGCACCGGCACCCTCACCGAGCTGAAGGTGACGACGCTCATCCAGGGCACCGGCGCGGCGGTCGAGTCCGGGCAGACCATCGACGTGAACTACGTGGGCGTCACCTACGCGGACGGCACCGAGTTCGACTCGTCGTGGAGCCGCTCCGAGGCCTTCAGCTTCCGGATCGGCGGCGGCAGCGTCATCAAGGGCTGGGACCAGGGCCTGATCGGCGTCAAGGTCGGCAGCCGCGTCCAGCTGGACATCCCGTCCGACCTGGCGTACGGCGACAGCCCGTCCGGCGGCCAGCCCGCGGGCGCCCTGCGCTTCATCGTCGACGTCCTCTCCGCTTCCTGACCACCCCGGGCCGGCGGCTGGTGGTCATGGGTGTCCCGGCGGGGCTGAGGCCGGGAAGGTGATGACGGCGCGGCCGGTCAGGGTGCCGGTGGTCAAGTGGGTGTAGGCCTTGTCGATGGCGGTGTGCGGGAACTCCTCGATCTCGTTGCGGATCCGGCCGGCGGCGGCCAGGGCGATGACCTCGTGGGCGTCGGCGATGGTGCCGCCCTGGAAGGTGAAGATCTCGGCGTCGCGAGGGAGCGTGCCGAACCACGGGCGGTTCAGGCGGCCGCCGGAGGAGCCGATCAGGGCGTAGGCGCCGCCGGGACGCAGGGCGCCGAGACCGGCGGCGATGGTCTCGTCGGTGCCGACGAAGTCCAGGACGGCGTCGGCTCCGGTGGTGGTGAGCGCGGGCAGGGCGGAGTGGGCGCCCAGCGTGGTGGCGTAGTCGAGGCGTGCCGGGTTGGTGTCGACGGCGATCACGTGGGCGGTGGTGAGGACGCGGAGGAACTGCACCGCGAAGGCGCCCAGGCCGCCGGCGCCGATCACCACGGCGGTGCCGTCGGGGAGGATGTGGGGGAGGGCCCGGCGTACGGCGTGGTAGGCGGTCGCTCCGGCGTCGGTGAGCGGGCCGGCGTGCCGGGGGTCCAGCGGGCCGAGCGGGATGAGCTCGCGGCGGGATCCGGCCAGCACGAACTCGGCCAGGCCGCCGTCGCGCCCGAAACCCCGGCCGGTCACGCCGCTCGGGCAGGCGTTGTCGAGGCCCCGGAGGCAGAGCGGGCACGTGCCGCAGGAGGCCGCCGCCACGAGAGCCACCGCGTCACCCACGGCCAGATCACGGACCACCGGATCGACAGTGACGGATAAAGAGCTTATATCGGAAATGTCGCCCACGGTGGAGGGCGAGGGCGCGCGGGGGTGCGAGGGCGAGGTGCGGGCGGGAATGGCGGCGGGGACGAGGGCGGGGGCGGCGGCGATCCAGCCGGCGGTCTCGTGGCCGAGGGTGAAAGGGATCTGCCAGCCGAGCTTCTCGCCGTAGGTGCGGGGCATGGCGCGCATGGTCAGGTCGGAGCGGCACAGGCCGCAGCCCGCCACCCGGATCAGGAATTCGCCCGGGGCGGGTGTCGGCACGGGCACGTCGGTGAGGATCGGGGGCATGCCCCAGCCCGGGAGGCGGTACGCCAGCATGGGTCACAGGGTGGAACGCGTTCTCGTCGAAGGTCAAGCACTGTTGCCTGATTTATAGAACACGTTCTAATGTCGAGGGTGTGCTGACGACGTCGTTTGCGGATGCGATCCGGGAAGCCGAGCGGATCATCGAGGCCGCCCCGCACTGCCGGGATGAGCGGGACCTCGCCGAGGGGCACGACTATCTCGCCGGGAGCATCCGGGCCTCGGTGCAGATGGCGTGGGCCTACCAGCGGGACTTCCCGTACTTCGTCCGCTCCACCGGGCCGTACACGAAGATGGGTCTGGACAACCCGGACACGCTGTACTTCCACGCCTGGTTGCGGAACGACGCGGAGTACGTGGTCACCGGCGAGCGCGGCAGCACGGCGGATCTCAGCTTCCAGATCCTCGACGGCGAGTATTCGCCGGTGCGGGTGCCGGGGAGTCTCAGCGCCTTCGACGACCGGGAGCTGGCGGTCGCCGAGGACGGGGCGTACACGGTGCGGCTCGCGGAGGGCGTACCGAAAGCGATGCTCGTCGTTCGTGAGGTTTTCAGCGACTGGGCCGGTGAGCGCCCGGGCAGGCTGCGCATCCAGCGTGTGGACCGGATCGGCGCGGCCCCGCCACCGCCCACGCTGGACGCGCTCACCAAACGCTACGGCGTCGCCGGGAAGATGCTGATCGGACGGCTGCGGACGTTCCTCGCCTTCGCCGAGCGCTTCTATCTGGGGCTGCCGGTGAACACGCTGACGCCGCCGCGGCCGACGCCGGGCGGGCTGAGCACGCAGTATTCCTCGGTCGGGCACTACGAGCTGGACGACGACCAGGCCATGGTGGTCACCGTGCCCCGGTCGGACGCGCCCTACCAGGGCATTCAGCTGGGCAGCATGTGGTACGTGTCGCTCGACTACATCAACCACCAGACCAGCCTCACCACCGCGCAGGCGAAGGCCGACCCGGACGGGCTGATCCGGTACGTGATCAGCGAGCGTGACCCAGGCGTCGCCAACTGGCTGGAACGGACCGGGCATCGCCGTGGCTACGTCCAGTTGCGCTGGCAACGGCTGTCCCGCGCGCTGACCGCCGAGGACGGCCCGGCCGTGGAGATCGTCGCGGTGGACGACCTGCCGAAGGTGCTGCCGTACCACGAGACGATCACACCGGAGCAGTGGCGGCAGCGGATCGCGGCCCGGCAGGCGGCGGTCGCGGACCGGATGCTCGGCTGATGCACGGCGGAGGCGAGAGCTGATGCACACCGGCGGCGGCATCAGTGGCGGCGGCATCAGCGGCGGCGGCATCAGCGGCGGCGGGCTCCTCGACGGCAAGGTCGTGCTGGTCGCCGGGGTGGGGCCGGGTCTCGGGCGGGCGATCGCGCTGCGCGCCGCCGAACAGGGCGCGGCCGAGGTGGTGCTGGTCGCGCGGACGGCGGCGTTCCTCAAGGAGGTCGCCGGTGAGATCGGCCCGCGGGCCCGCCCCCTGCCGGTCGACCTCACCGGCGACTGCCGGGAGCTGGCCGCGCTCGCCGAGGTGGACGTGCTGGTGCAGAACGCGTTCACGATGCCGCCGATGCGCGGGCTCGGGCGGGTCGACGTCGGCGAGCTGCGGGAGAGCCTGGACGTGAACCTGCTCGCCGCGCTCCGGACGATCCAGGCGGTCACCCCGGCGCTGATCAGGAACGGCGGGAACGTCGTCGTGGTGAACTCGGCGGTGCTGCGGCACTCGCGGAAGCCGTTCGGTCCGTACCGGCTGGCGAAGGCGGCGCTGCTGGCCGCGGCGCAGAACCTGGCGAGCGAGCTGGGTCCGAAAGGGGTCAGGGTCAACTCGGTGGCGCCGGGCTGGATCTGGGCGGACACGCTGCGGATGTGGTTCGACCATCTGGCCGCGGAGCGGGGCGTCCCGGCGCGGCAGATCTACGACGAGACGGCCGCGGGTATCGATCTGCGGCGGCTGCCCGAGCCGGACGAGGTCGCCGACGCGGTGGTCTTCCTCGCCTCGGGGCTGGCCCGCGGCATCACCGGACAGTGCCTCGACGTCAACTGCGGGGAGTTCCACGCATGACCGCCGGCCCGCGCACCGACGTCGGGACGGTCGAGGACCTGCACGCCTCCGCCACCAGGATCACCGGGCTCGACGACTTCGGCGACGAGGACTACCGGCAGGGATTACGGAAACTGCTTCTCGCGTACGCGGAGACCGCCGCCCTCACCCCGGTGGGAAGCAAGGCGACGCGGGGCCTGGTACGCGGCGCCCTGGTCTCCCGGCTGCTCAGCGAGGCGGCCTGGCGGCAGTACCCGGAACACGCCGGCGTCCGGATCGAGCGTCCGGTCTTCATCACCGGGCTGCCGCGTACCGGCACGACCACGCTGCACCGGCTGCTCACCGCCGACCCCGCGCACCAGGGTCTGGAGCTGTGGCTCACCGAGGCGCCGCAGCCCCGCCCGCCGCGCTGGGAGTGGGCCGATCACCCCGTGTATGCGGTGCTCAGCGCGGCCTATCGGCGGCACACCGCGCTGGACGGCGTCCACCATCTCGGCCCGGACCAGATCGAGGAGTGCTGGCGGCTGCTCTGCCAGTCGATGACCTCGGTCTCCTTCGAGTGCACCGCGTACATCCCGGACTACGCCGACTGGCTGGCCGGAAACGATTGGACCGCGGCCTACCGGCGTCACCGGCGGAACCTGCGGCTGATCGGCATGGCGGACCGGGGCCGCCGGTGGATCCTGAAGAACCCGAGCCATCTCTTCGCACTCGACGCGCTCCTGGCGGTCTACCCCGACGCGGTGGTGGTCCGGACCCACCGGGACCCGGCGGCGGCGATCGCGTCGGTCTGCAGCCTCAACGCCCGGGCCGCCGAGGGCTGGTCGGCGGGCTTCCGGGGCGCTCTGCTGGGGCGGTCGCAGCTCGCGCTCTGGTCCCGGGGCGAGCGGGCCTTCCGGGCCGCCCGCGCCCGGCACGACGCCGGCCGGTTCATCGACGTGGACTACCGGGACTTCGCGGCCGATCCGCTGCGCGTCGTCGGCCGGATCTACGACCGCCTCGGGACACCGCTGAGCGGCACGGCCCGGGCGGCGATGGAGAAACACCTCTCGGGTACGCCCAAGCCCGCCCACGAATACGACCTGGCGTCGTTCGGCCTGACCGATACCGATGTGGCGGCCGCGATGGAGTGACCACCGCGGCCGCCGTGTCACCGCTGATCAGCTGGTCTCGAAGGCACCCAGATCAGGAGCGGACCCGTTGTAGGCGATGCCCACGTCGGTGCCCTTGTCGATCAGGGTGCTGGCCGAGGCCAGGTGCAGCGCGGTCAGCACGGGGAGGCTGCCGTTCGACTGCCGGGAGACGTTCCAGCCGGTCGTCGTCACGCTCTGGAACTGCGCGTCGGACATCGTCACGCCCAGGTTCCACGAGTTGGTGGTCGCGGTCGTCCCCGTCATGTTGGCGGTGAGCGTTCCACCGTACGCAATGTTGTTCTTGAGGTTGCCGAGGCCGACCGCCGCGCCGCTGGAGCTGATCCCCAGCATGTTGTAGTCGGTGCCGTTGCTGTAGCTGGTGTTGTTGACGTAGTCGTTGGCGACCGGGTGGTGGTTGCTGTAGAAGCCCGGCCCCCGGTTGAGGAACGCCACCGAGTTCGTCACGGTGTGCTTGACGGCCGTGGCGACGTAGACGCCGCCGTAGCCACCCATCTTGAACCCCGTCCCGTTGCCGATCGCGGTGGTCGTCTCGGGCAGGTACCCGTTCCGCCACGACCACGAGTCCTCGATCGTCACCGACGAGTACGCGTTGATCAGGTCGAAGCCGTCGTCCGAGTTCCACCAGGCCCGGCAGCCGCGGAACACGTTGCCGGAGTTCCCGGCCGCGATGTGCGCGCCGAACCCGTCGCCGTTCTCCCCGGCCCCGTTCGAGCTGTACGGGTCGTAGTTGTCGTACGAGTCCGAGTTGAGCACCAGGTTGTTCCCGCCCTTGGCGATGAAGAGACCCGGACCCATGTTGCCGTGTGTGTTGATCTTCTCGAAGGTGTTGTTGCTTCCCGAGATCCAGATGCCCCACGACTCGTGGTTGAGGCTGTTGTTCTGCGGCACGCCGCTGACCCCGATGCCGCGCAGGTAGAGATAGCTGCCGGTGACGTCGAAGCCCTTGATCCGGCAGTCCACGCCGGTCATCCCGGAGAACGTGAAGACCGGCTTCTCGCCAGGGTAGTTCACGTAGCTGATCGGGCTGCCCGCGGTGCCGCTCTTGCTCAGCGTGATCGCGTCGACCACGGCCGTCTGGCTGGAGCAGGTCTTCGTCGCCGTGGTGTAGGCGTACGTGCCGCCGCGCAGGTAGACCGTGTCGCCGGCGGCCGCCGCGGTCTGCGCCTTCGCGATCGTCTGGAACGGCGCCGACGCGGTGCCGGCCGCACTGTCACTACCCGTGGGGGAGACGTAGTAGGCGGAGGCGGCGTGGCCCATCGAGGGGAGGATGATGATCGCCGCGACGGCGCTGGCCGCCAGGGCGGAGACGAGCGCGGTGTTCCGCACTCTCTTCCGGATACTCACCGGTTCTTGCTCCTCGTGCTTGGGGATGTACGGGGACGCCACCCGGTGGGGGCCGGGCGACCTCTGGATCCTAAGGAGGTCACCGTCCGTCCCCGTACGCTCCCGTGAGCGCTACCGGTCGAGCTCGGTCAGCCAGGCCCGTTCGCGCTCCACCCGGCCGATCAGCTCGGCGGTCACCCGGATGCCCCAGTCCCGGTTCTGCCGGCTGCTCGCGGCCCGGGCGGCCTGCCCCTTCAGATGCCGGAGGCGGCCCTGGAGCGCGCGGTCGCGGGCGGCCAGCACCTCGCGCCGCTCGTCCCGGGTGAGCTCGTCGAAGAGGCCGAGCCGGGCCAGGAACTCGTCGTCGCTGCCGGCCAGTTCGGCGGGCAACTCGGTGAGCATGTCGTGCAGCATCTCGTGGCCGAGATCGGTGAGCACGTAGACGTGCCGGAGCGGCCGCCCGGGCAGTTCCTCGGCCGTCTTGGTCACCGCGCCGGCCGCCTCGAAACGGCGCAGCGCGGGGTAGAGCATGTTGTTGTTCAGCGCCCGGTCGGTGGTGTCGGAGACCCTCCGCTTGATCTCGTAGCCGTGCGCCGGCCTGCCCCGGAGATGGGTCAGGATCAGGATGTCGAGGTACACGCCGTGCAGGCTAACCTAGGTTAATCTGGACGGATCATGGGAGTCGATGGATGACCGTGTCGGCGAATCGGCGCAGCGCGTCCTGCTTGGACCCGAGGTCGGCCGCGAAGGAGCGCCAGGGCACCACGATCGCGTCGGTCACCCCGGCCTCGGCCTGCTGCCGGTACCCGTCGAGGCCGTGCCGGTCCACGCAGACGGCCTGGATCTCGAACGGCCGGTCGTCGGTGCCGTACTCCTTGCGCAGCGCGCCGAGGCGGGCGACGGTGGCCCGCAGGTCGTCGAAGCGCATCATCGCCGAGGACCAGCCGTCGCCCACCCGGGCCGCGCGGCGCAGGGCGGCCCCGGTGTGCCCACCGACGTAGAGCGGGACCGGTACGGCGGGCGCCGGGCTCATCCGCAGGCGGCCGAAGTCGAAGTGCCGGCCGTGGTACTCGACCATCCCGCCGCCCAGGATCAGCCGGAGGATCTCGATCGACTCGTCGGCCCGGGCGCCCCGGTCGGCGAAGGGCGCGCCGCACCAGCGGGACTCCTCGGGGGACCAGCCCAGCCCGACGCCGAGGCCGAAGCGGTCGCCGGTGAGCGCGGCGACCGTGCCGATCTGGCGGGCGAGCAGCACCGGGCTGCGCGGGCCGAGCTTGAGCACCTGGGTGTAGAACCGGATCCGGCTGGTCACCGCGCCCATCGCGGCCGCCGCGACCATCGGGTCCGGCCAGGGCGTCTCGGCGTTCCAGAACCGGCTGCCGTCCGGCGTGTACGGGTACGCCGCGTCGACCTGTTCGGCGAAGAAGATCGAGTCGGGCAGCGCGATCGCGTCGAACCCGCACTCCTCGGCCGTCCGGGCGAGCGCGGTGAGCTGGTCGAGCGGGCTGAGGGCGATGCCGAGGGTGAATTTCACGGGAGGGCCTCTCCGAGTGCCAGCAGTTGGGCGGTGGCGCCGCCGAGCCGGAACTCCAGGCGCTCGGCGGCCAGGTAGTAGCGGTGCAGCGGGTGCTCCAGGTCGAGCCCGGCGCCGCCGTGCACGTGGACCGCGGTGTGCAGCACCCGGTGACCGGCCTCGGCGGCCCAGAACCCGGCGGTCGCCACGGTGTCCGGCTCCGGCCGGTACGCCGCCTGCCAGGTCGCCAGCCGCAGCGCCTCCACGTCGATCCACGCGTCGGCGAGCCGCTGCGACACCGCCTGGAACGACCCGATCGGACGGCCGAACTGCACCCGGGTGCGCGCGTACGCCGCGGTCATCTCGAGGGCACGCTCGACCACGCCGAGCTGGGCCGCGGCGATCCCGACCGTGGTGTGCGCCGGCGTCCCGGCCGGCGCGATCGTGTCGAGGAACCGTTCGGCTTCGGCGTGCCGGCCCAGTTCGGTCAGGATCGCGCACTGTTCGATCAGCCCGAGTCCCTCCCCTCCGGCGTCCTTCGGCAGCGTCGCGGCGAGCACCCCGGCCTCGTCCAGGGCGGGCCAGAGCGGTCGTCCCGATTGCGCCAGCTCCCGGGTGAGCGCGGCGAGATCCCGCGCCGCCTCGGTCAGATCGAAGTCCATTTCGGTCACCTCCGGATCGGGAGGCCGAGCGCGCCGGCCGCGATGATGTCCCGCTGCACCTCGTTGGCGCCGCCGCCGAACGTGAGGATCAGGGCCGCCCGGTGCATCCGCTCGATCCGGCCGTCCAGCGCCGCCGGCCCGAGCACCTCCATCAGCAGCCGGTAGACCTCGATCGCCAGCTCGGTGCCGTAGACCTTGCTCGCCGACGCCCGCACCGGCCCGGGTCCGCTGCCGGCGGCCGCCGCCACCTGCCAGTTCAACAGCTTCAGCACCTCGATCCCGGCGTGCGCGCGGGCCAGGTGCAGCCGCACCCACTCCTTCTCCCGTACGCCCTGAGCGCGTGCCCACGCGGTGACCTCGGCGAGGGCCCGTTGCAGCGGGGCGGCCGAGGTCAGCGCCACGCGCTCGTGGTTCAGCTGGTCGGTGATCAGGCGCCAGCCCTGGTTCTCCGCGCCGACCAGGGCGGAGACCGGCACCCGGACGTCCTCGAAGTAGGTGGCGCTGGTGGTCGGCCCGGCCAGGGTCCGCACCGGCGTCCAGGAGAACCCGGGGGAGTCGGTGGGGACGATCAGCACCGAGATGCCGTGGTGCCGCGGCGCGTCCGGGTCGGTCCGGCAGGCCAGCCAGACGTAGTCGGCGTACCGGATCAGGCTGGTCCACATCTTCTGCCCGGTGATCACGTAGTGGTCGCCGTCGCGGACCGCCCGGGTGCGCAGCGCGGCCAGGTCGGTGCCGGCCTCGGGCTCCGAGTAGCCGATCGCGAAGTGCGCCTCGCCGGACGCGATCCGGGGCAGCAGCCCGGCCTTCTGCGCGGCGGTGCCGTGCCGCATGATCGTCGGCGCGATCGTGTAGAGCGTCAGGAACGGCACCGGCACTCCGGCCAGGGCCGCCTCGTCCGCGAAGATCAGCTGGTCCATCCGGGAGCGCCCGCCGCCGCCGAACTCGGCCGGCCAGCCCAGCGCGAGCCAGCCGTCCTCGCCCAGCCGCCGGACGACCTCCCGGTACGCGTCCCCGTCGCCGTAGTCGCCGTGATCGCCGCCGTCCAGCTCGGCGCGGAGCGACGGCGTCATCAGCGCGGCGAAGTAGGCGCGCAGCCGGTCGCGCAGCGCCTCCTGATCCGGCGTGTATCCCACGTGCATCGGTCGCCCCGATCGCGGTAGATTTAGAACCTGTTCTACTCGGCTATCCGGAAGGGCGTCAACGGTGGAGGCCTATCTGGTGGGTGCGGTCCGCAGTCCGGTCGGGCGGCGCGGCGGCGGACTGTCCGAGGTGCACCCCGCCGACCTGGGCGGGATCGTGATCGCGGAGCTGCTGCGGCGGACCGGCGTCGACCCGGCCGCGGTGGACGACGTGATCCTCGGCTGCGTGGACACCCTGGGGCCGCAGTCCGGTGACGTCGCGCGGACGGCGTGGCTCGCGGTCGGCCTCCCGGAGCACGTGCCCGGCGTGACGGTGGACCGGCAGTGCGGCTCGGGCCAGCAGGCGGTGCACTTCGCGGCCCAGGCGGTGGCGAGCGGCACGGCCGACCTGGTGGTGGCCGGCGGCGTGCAGAGCATGTCCCAGGTCCCGATCGGCAGCGCGATGGGCGCGGTGGGTCCCTACGCGGGGTCGCTGGGCTGGACCGCCCGCTACGGCGACCAGGAGGTCAACCAGTTCCGCAGCGCCGACGAGATCGCCGCCAAGTGGTCCCTGACCCGGCCGGAGCTGGAGGATTTCGCGCTGCGCAGTCACGAGCGAGCCCTGCGGGCCCATGCCCCTTCCCCGGACCAGAGAAGTCACGAAGAAACGGATGCAGGCGCGGGAGAGGTCGTCTCCATCGGACGGTGCACCGCTGACGAGTGCCCGCGGGCGGACACCTCGGCCGAGCGGATGGCGGCGCTGGCGCCGCTGCGAGAGGGCGGAGTCACCACGGCGGCGACGTCGAGTCAGCTCGCGGACGGAGCCGCGATGCTGCTCGTGGCCTCGTCGCGGGCGATCGGGGAGCACAGTCTGCGGCCGCTGGCCCGGATCCACCACGTCTCGGCGCGCGGGGACGACCCGGTGCTGATGCTGACCGCGCCGATCGAGGCGACCCGGCACGCGCTGCGCCGGTGCGGGTTGAGCGTGGACGAGATCGACCGGTTCGAGGTGAACGAGGCGTTCGCGAGCGTGGTGCTGGCCTGGATGCGGGAGACCGGGGCGGACCCGGAGCGGGTCAATGTCAACGGCGGGGCGATCGCTCTCGGTCATCCGCTCGGGGCGACCGGCGCGCGGCTGATCACCGGCATGGTGCACGAGCTGGCGCGGTCCGGCGGGCGGTACGGGCTGGTGACCATGTGCGAGGGTGGCGGGCAGGCGAACGTCACCGTCATCGAACGTCTCTGAGCCGGGCCAGGGTCTCCTCGGCGGACGCCATGATCCGGTCGATCAGCTCGGCGCAGGACGGCAGGTCGTCGATCACCCCGGTGACCTGGCCGGCGGACATCACGCCGTAGTCGGGCCGGCCCTCGACCATGGCCGTACGCAGCAGGACCGGGGTGCTCGCGGCGTGCAGGGTCTGCTGCCAGCTCAGGCCCCGGCCGTGCCGTGCGGCGCGCCCGGCGCCGACCGCCTCCGGCCAGGAGAGGCCCGCGAGGCGGCGGAAGACGGCCGCGTTCCGCAGCGCGCGGACCAGCCCGGTCAGCCGGCCGGAGCGTTCCAGCCGGTCGATGTACGCCGTCCGCAGCACCCGGTGCGGCACCCCGTCGACGCGGGTGGTGACCACCGTGCCGGTGACCGGGGCGTCCAGGTAGAGCCGCTTGACCCGCCCGGCGACCGGGCTGTCCGAGGTGAGCAGGAAGCGGGTGCCCATCGCGATCCCGGCGGCGCCGTACGCCAGGGCGGCCACCAGCCCCCGCCCGTCGAAGAAGCCGCCCGCCGCGACCACCGGCACCTCCACCGCGTCCACCACCTGCGGCAACAGCAGCGAGGTCGGGACCGGCCCGGTGTGCCCGCCGCCCTCGCCGCCCTGGACGAGCACCGCGTCCACGCCCCAGGAGGCCACCTTCTCGGCGTGCCGGCGGGCGCCGACCGAGGGCATGGTCAGCACCCCGCCGTCGGCGCACCGGCGGATCAGGTCCCGGCTGGGCGCCAGCGCGAACGAGGCGAGCCGGACCCGCTCGCGGATCAGGAGATCGATGCGCTCGCCGGCGTCCGGCGCGTCCGACCGTACGTTGACCCCGAAGGGAGCATCGGTCTCGCGCCGGATCGCCCGGATGGTCTCCCGCAGCTCCTCGAGGGTCATCGTCGCGGAGGCGACGATGCCGAAGCCGCCCGCCGCGCTGGTGGCGGCGACCAGGCGGGCGCCCGCGACGTACCCCATGCCGGTCTGCACGATCGGGTGCCGGCAACCGAGGAGGCCGGTGAGCGCGGTCCTCACCGCCGTAGCCCGCCGATCAGCGCCAGCTCCGCGGCGGACGGCTCACGGGTGACCGGGACCCGGGCCGGAACGGTCAGATCGAAACCGGTCGCGGCGCGGACCTCGTCGACGGTGACGCCGGGGTGGACCGAGCGGAGGCGCATCCGGTGGTCGGGCGTGGCGAAGTCGAGGACGGCCAGGTCGGTGACGACCACCCGGAGCTCGTGGAACGGCCCGGCCGGGCGGTCGTAGCCGACGCCGCAGACCATGTCGACGTGTTCGACGAAGACGCGCGGCGTGTGCTTCGGCACCCAGTAGCTGGTCGCGTGGTTGACGGTGTTGCCGGGCGCGCCGCGCACCCCGAGCAGCTGGCGGTGCGGGCGGGCCCAGTCCCCGACGCAGGAGATGTTCTGGTTGCCGTACCGGTCGAGCTGGCTGGCGCCCATCATCACGTGCCGCCGGCCGGCCGCGACCAGCTGGAAGACCGCCCGGTACGGGAGCCAGCCCTCGCCGGCGCCGCGGTACTCCAGGGTGGCCTCGCCGTCGGTGAGCAGCAGATCGGGCGCGAAGGTGAGCTGGGCCAGCCGCGCGCCGAGCCGGGGGATCGCGCCGGTCGGGCTGGCCAGGATCGCGCCGTCGCCCCGCCACGCGTCGGCGCAGGCGGCCACGCACACGTCGTCCCTGGTCACATCGTCCCTGGTCACGTCGCTAGCCGGGTCCGTCATCGATCGCCCTCTGATAGTCGGACTCGTCGCCGTCGAGGTAGCGCTTGCGGAACGTCGCCCAGTCGCCGGGGTTCGCGGCGGCCTCCGCGTACGACCGCTGGAACGCCTCGTCGCGGTCGTAGTCCGGGACGCAGCTGGTGAAGTGGGCGCCGTTCGGGGTCTCCACCACGCCGTCCACCATCGCCCGGTTGACCAGCAGGCCCTGCGGCGGGCCGGCGGCCGTCAGCTCGGCGGTGCTCAGGATCCGCTCGCAGGAGACGAAGCGGCGGCGGGCGGCGAGGCAGAACAGATCGTCGAAGTACGGGTCCGGGCCCAGGTAGCGGCCGTTGCCGTGCGCGTCGGCACGGTTCAGGTGGATCAGCGCGACGTCGAGGGGGAGCGCGGGCATGGCGACCAGTTCCTCGCCGCCCGGGTACGGGGACCGGACGGTGCGCAGGTCGGGGTTGACGCGCAGCACGTCGGAGCCGAGCCCGGCGCGGATCGGCAGGAACGGGAGGCGGTTCGCGGCGGCGAGCAGGCCCCAGTAGAGCATCCCCTCGTCGTACTCGGTCAGCTCGACGGTCCCGGCCCGGCGTGCCTGGCGGAAGTGCGGTTCGAGCGGGATCGAGTCGAGCGAGACGAAGCCGGTGACCACCCGGCGCACGCAGCCGGCGGCGAGCAGCAGGCCGACGTCCGGGCCGCCGTAGGTGACCAGGGTCAGGTCGCGGGCGCCGGAGCGGGCGAGCGCGCGGACCAGGGCCATCGGTTTGCGCCGGGAGCCCCAGCCGCCGACGCCGACGGTCATCCCGTCCCGGATCTCGCCGACGACCTCGTCGAGGGTCATGTCCTTCATGCGCCGAACCTCTCCCGGGCCCGGTCGCCGGCGCCGTTCAGGTTGAGTTCGAAGGTGAAGCCCTGTTCCAGGCGGTAGGAGCGCTTGACGTCCACCGGGTCGATCGCGTTGAGCGACTCCTTGGCCCGCCGGATGACCACGGGGTCCTTGGCCGCGATCTCCTCGGCGAGGCGTAGTGCGGTCTGCCGGAGGCGGCTGGTCTCCGAAATCTCGGTTATGGAACCCCAGGCATGCAGCTGCTCTGCTGTCAGGGCGCGGCAGGTGTAGACCATCGTGCGCATCAGGTGCTGCGGGACCAGGCGGGAGAGATGGGTGGCCGCGCCGAGCGCGCCGCGATCCACCTCCGGGAGGCCGAAGGTCGCGTCCGCCGTCGCCACGATCAGGTCGGCGTTGCCGGCCAGGCCGATCCCGCCGCCGAGGCAGAAGCCGTGGATCGCCGCGATCACCGGGACCGGGCAGTCGTAGACCGCGGCGAAGGCGGCCGCGCATCCGTGGTTCGCCGCGAGCAGGGCGGTGTGCCCGGGCGTACGCCGCATCTCCTTGATGTCGACGCCGGCGCAGAAGCCGCGCCCCTCGGCGGAGAGCACCACGACCCGGGTCGCGGGGTCGGCGCCGGCCGTGGTCAGGGTCTCGGCCAGGGTGAGCCAGCCGGCCGCGGGGAGCGCGTTGACCGGCGGGAAATCGATGACGACCTCGGCGATCGGGCCGGGGCGCAGATGAACGGCCACGCCTCGCAGGCTAACCTAGCGCTTGCTTGGTTAGCTAGCATCGGCGCATGGACCCCCTCGACTTCTCCGGCCGTGCCGTGGTCGTGACCGGTGGGACCCGGGGAATCGGCGCGGCGATCGCCCGGGCCTTCCGTGCCGCCGGGGCCGGTGTGCTGGTCTGCGGGCGGCACACCCCGGCCGACTACAACGACTTCTTCCAGGCCGACGTCCGCGATCCGTACCAGGCCTCGGCGCTGATCCGGGCCGCGGTCGGGCGCTTCGGGCGGCTCGACGTGCTGGTCAACAACGCCGGTGGCGGGCCGCACGCGGACGCGGCGAACGCCTCGCCCCGCCTGCACGCCAAGGTGATCGAGCTCAATCTGATCGCGCCGCTGCACGTCTCGCAGGCCGCCAACACGGTGATGCGGGAGCAGCCCTCCGGCGGGGTGATCCTGATGATCGGCAGCGTCAGCGGTACCCGGCCGTCGCCCGGTACGGCGGCGTACGGCGCGGCCAAGGCGGGCCTGCACCACCTCGCGACCAGCCTGGCCGCCGAGTGGGGCCCGAAGGTGCGGGTGAACTCGCTGGTCGTCGGCCCGGTCGGGGACGCGGTCGACCACGCCGCGCTCGCCAGGACGGTCCCGCTCGGCCGCCCGGCCAGCACCGAGGACGTCGCCGGGGCCTGCCTCTTCCTCGCCTCGCCGATGGCCGGCTACATCAGCGGCGCGGCCCTCGCCGTGCACGGAGGCGGCGAGTGGCCGGCGTATCTGGCGGAGTGGCGGGGCGGGGCGTAGCCTCCGCAGAAGCAGACCCTGAGCACCAGCTGAAACCCGGGGTCACGGCAGGAGCTTGCGGTGGTCCCAGCTCGTGACGCGGGCGGGGACCACCACGTAGGCGGTGCGCTTCGGGGCGGCCTGGGCGACGTAGGCGTCCAGTGCCTCGGCGGGCACGTCCGGCAGGCGGGCGGCGATCAGACGGCCGATCTCGGTCACGCCGGGCAGGTCGGCGATCGGGACGACGGTGCCGGTCACCTGGACGCCGCGCAGCGCGAAGTACTCCTCGCCGGCCTCGACCAGGCAGGTCACCCGGGGATCGCGGGCCAGGTTGCGGGCCTTCTGCGCGGCGCGGTAGGTCCAGAAGACGATCCGGTCGCCGCGCAGTCCGTAGAACATCGTCACCAGGTGCGGCGTGCCGTCCGGGTTGATCGTGGCGAGGTGCGTCTTGCGGCCCCCGGCGAGGAAGGCGCGTACCTCGTCCCCGGTCATCGCCACCGTCTCGCGCTGCTTCACGGGGCCTCGCCGAGCGTGGACGCGGCCAGCGGCAGCGTCTCCTCGCACACGTAACCGGGGCGCGGGGGATCGGCGGTGAAGAGCGGGGCGAGGGCGGCGTCCAGCTCGCCGGGCGTCCAGCGGTCACCGGCCGCGTGCAGGACCGAGCGGACCGTCGGCGGGCCGAGCAGGGCGATCACGTCGCCGTGCACCACGAGGACCTCGCCGGTGATCCGGTCGCCGTGCGGCCCGGCGAGGTGGACGACGAGCGGTGTCACGCGATCCGGGTCGAGCGGGTCGGGGCCGTCCGGTGCCGGGCCCATCAGCGCATCGGTCATCGCGGTGCGGGCGCGGGGGCAGATGGCGTTCGCGCGTACCCCGTAGGCGGCGCAACCACGTGCGGTCGCCAGCGTCAGGCTCACGATGCCGCCCTTGGCCGCGGCGTAGTTCGGCTGCCCGGCGGAGCCCAGCAGATAGGCCTCGGACGCGGTGTTGACGATGCGCGCGGTCACCGGCCGTCCGTCGTTCTTGGAAAGCTTTCTCCAGTACGCCGTGAAGAAGCGCGTCGTCACGAAATGCCCGCGCAGGTGGACCCGGATCACGGTGTCCCACTCCTGCTCGGACATCGAGAACACCATCCGGTCACGCAGCACACCGGCGTTGTTGACCAGCACGTGCACGCCGCCGAACGCCCGCACGGCCCGGTCGAGCAGCGCGGCGCCGGTGGACCACTCGGCCACGTCGCCGGGGCAGGTCACCGCCTCGCCCCCGGCCGACCTGATCCGGTCGGCGACCGCCTCCAGGCCGGGCCCGGGCAGGTCGTTGAGCACCACCCGCGCCCCGGCCCCGGCGAGGGCGACCGCCTCCGCCGCACCGAGTCCCCGGCCCGCCCCGGTCACCACCGCGACGAGGCCCTCCAGCGTGTTCACGGCGGCGGCCCTGGTCTGATCGGAAGCGGCCATGTCAGTAGCCCGGGCCGCTGAGGAGGCCGCCGTCGGCGAGGAACTCGGCGCCGGTCGTGTACGAGGCCTCGTCGGAGGCGAGGAACGCGACCAGCCGGGAGATCTCGACCGGTTCGGCGAAGCGGGGCAGCGGCAGCGCCTTGAGGAACGCGAGCGGGTCGACCCGGGTCAGCGTGTCGGCGGCGCCGAGCGACATCGAGGTCAGGACGCCGCCCGGGTGCACCGAGTTGACCCGGATCCCGGCCGGGCCGAGCTCCTGCGCGGCCGAGCGGGTGAGACCGCGGACCCCGAACTTGCTGGCGCTGTAGGCGGCCAGCCCGGACGCGCCCGCGATGCCCTCCACCGACGAGATGTTGACGATCGACCCGCCTCCCGCGGTGGTCATCGGCCCGGCCACCGCCCGGATGCCGAGCCAGCAGCCGACCAGGTTGACCTCGAGCACCTCGCGGAACGCGGCCGGCTCCATCTCGGCGATCGGGGCGTGCCGCAGGATGCCGGCGTTGTTGACCAGCACATCGACCCGCCCGAACGCCGCGATCGTGGCGCCGACCGCGGCCGTCCAGTCGTCCTCGCTGGTCACGTCGTGGTGGACGTACCGGCAGCCGTCCAGTTTCGCGGCGACCGCCTCGCCCTTCGCGTCGAGCACGTCGCCGATCACCACCCGCGCCCCCTCGGCGACGAAGTGCCGCGCGTGCGCCTTGCCCATCCCGCGCGCCCCGCCGGTGATCAGCGCGACCTTGCCCTCGAGCCTGCCCACGGAGCCTCCCGGTACGCCTCTACCAAGCGCTTGCTTGGTAGACCCTACGCCGGTCCGGCCGGTCGCTCCAGTGCGCGGTTCAGGTGGCGGGGTGGGTGGTGATGCCGTCGAAGAGCAGGCTCAGGAAGCCCTCGACGATCTGGTCGGTGGTCCAGCCCGCGCCCTGCCGCCACGACGTCGGGATCCAGAGGATGTCGCGGAGCAGCCGGTAGACCAGGCGGGCGTCCAGGTCGGCGCGGAACTGGCCGGTCTCCTTGCCGCGCTCCAGCTGGTCGATCCAGGTCTGCTCGATCTCCTTCATCGCGGTGCGCAGGTAGCCGAACCGCGGCTGCGCGCTGAAGTACGACCAGTCGTTCTGCAGCATGGTCAGCGCCGCGCGGTGCCGGGCGAGGGTTTCGGTGCTGGACCGGACGATCCTCTCGATCGCCGTCCGCGGGTCGCCGCCGTCCGCGGTCGCCGCGCGGTAGCCGGCCAGCACGTCCTCCAGGAACGCGCTGAGCAGCTCGTCGCCGATCGACTCCTTGGAGTCGAAGTGGTGGTACAGGCTGCCGGAGAGGATGCCGGCCGCGTCGGCGATCTCGCGCACCGTGGTGGCCCGGAATCCCTTCTCGGCGAAGAGGTCACCGGCGAGCCGGACCAGGTCGGTGCGCCGGTCCGTCTTCCTGCTGTTCGGGGTCGTCACCCGCCCATTATCCCGCCCGGCCAATCGCTTGCTTGGTAGACCCCCGCGCGGATAGCTTAGAACGTGTTCTAGTTCTGGTCCTGGCTGGCGCTCAGGGGTGTGTCCGGGATCGTGAGACACCCCTGAGCGCCAGCCGAGAGAGTGAGGCGCGGATGCGGGCGGCGGTTCTCCACACCATCGGGGACGACAAGTTCGATCTGCGCGACGACGTCACGGTCGTCGGGCCCGGTCCCGGCGAGGTGCACCTGCGGGTCCGCGCCGCGGGTGTCTGCCACTCCGACCTCTCCGCCCGCGACGGCGGCCTGCCGCAGCCGGTGCCCGCGGTGCTCGGGCACGAGGCGGCCGGCGACGTGATCGGGGTCGGCGAGGGCGTCGACGACCTGCGGCCCGGCGACCGGGTGGCGGTCAACTGGACACCCGCCTGCGGCGTCTGCGCGCACTGCCGCCGTGGTGAGCCGTACCTCTGCCTGACGCACGTGATGACCGGGTACGTGATGCCCCGCTTCCTCGCCGGTGACCTGCCGGTCTTCGGGATGGCCGGGGTCGGCGCGTTCGCCGAGGAGATGGTGGTGCCCCGGCAGGGCGCGGTGAAGATCGACGCCGACGTGCCGTACGAGGTGGCCGCGCTGGTCGGGTGCGGCGTGACCACCGGCGTCGGCGCGGTGATCAACACGGCGGGTGTCCGGCCCGGCGAGTCGGTGGTGGTGATCGGCTGCGGCGGGGTCGGCATCGCGGCGATCCAGGGCGCCCGGCTCAGCGGCGCGCCGGTGATCGTGGCCGTCGACACCGTGCCGGCCAAGCACGACGTCGCCCGCCGGTTCGGGGCCACCCACGCGGTCACCCCGGCCGAGCTGGGCGATCTCTCCGCGGAGCTGACCGGCGGCGAGGGCTTCGACTACGCGTTCGACGTGGTCGCGGCGCCGCAGACGCTGCGCACGGCGTGGACCGCGGCCCGGCGCGGCGGCACGATCGTGGTGGTCGGCGCCGGCCGGGACCATCCCAAGGTCGAGTTCAGCCCGTTCGAGCTGCTCTTCGAGAGCAAGCGGATCCTCCCGTCGCTCTACGGCTCGGCCGATCCGCCGCGTGACTTCGGCCGGCTGCTGGCGCTCTGGCGGGCCGGCCTGCTCGACATCGAGGGCATGATCAGCCGCCGGCTGCGCCTGGAGCAGCTCGGTGACGCGCTCGGCGCGCTGGGCCGGGGCGACGTGGTCCGGCAGGTGATCGTGGACGGCTCGTGATGCGCCTCGGCATCCAGCTCGGCTACCACGGCTCCGGGTTCGCCGCGGCGGCCGACGAGGTCGCCGAGTACGAGTCGGCCGGCGCGGAACTGGTCGTGGTGCCGGAGGCGTACAGCTTCGACGCGGTCAGCCGACTCGGCTTCCTCGCCGCGCGTACCCGGAGAATGGGTTTGATGTCCGGGGTCATGCAGTTGCAGACCAGGACACCCACGCTCACCGCGATGACCGCGGCCGGACTCGATCACGTCTCCGGGGGCCGCTTCACGCTCGGGCTCGGCGCGTCCGGACCGCAGGTGATCGAGGGATTCCACGGCATCGCCTTCGGCTCGCCGCTCGGCCGCATGCGCGAGACCGTCGCCATCTGCCGGGCCGTCTGGCGCCGGGAGCCCTTACGGTACGACGGGAAGCATCACCGCATCCCACTCCCACCCGGCGAGGGCACCGGGCTCGGCAAGCCGCTGAAGCTGATCAACCACCCGGTCCGCGACCGGATCCCGATCATGCTGGCCGCCATGGGCCCGCGGAACGTGGCGCTCGCCGCCGAGATCGCCGAGGGCTGGCAGGCGCTGTTCCTGGACCCGCACGCGGCGGCCCCGGTCTACGCCGCGGCGCTGCGCGAGGGGCTGTCCCGCCGCGACCCGTCGCTGGGCCCGCTCGACATCAGCGTCCCGCTCCCGTTCGCGATCGCCGATCCCACGCCGGAGCTGCTCGCCGGGCACCGGGCCCAGCTCGCGCTCTACTTCGGCGGGATGGGCGCCCGCACCCGCAACTTCAGCAACGACCTGCTCCGCCGGTACGGCTACCCGGGCGAGGCGGCGCTGATCCAGGACCTGTTCCTGGCCGGCCGCCGCGCCGAGGCCGCCGGGGCCGTCCCGGACGCGGTGCTGACCGGTACCTCCCTGGTCGGCCCGCCGTCCGTGATCCGCGACCGGCTGGCCGCCCTCGCCGCGTTCGGCGTGACCACCGTCCTGGTCTCCCCGCTCGCCGCGACCCGGGCCGAGCGGGTCAAGGACGTCGCGACCCTGCGCGCCGTCCTCGACGAGCCCTGACCGCGACCAGCCCTGACCGCGACCAGTCCTGACCGCGCCGATCGGTGAAAGCTTGTCGGACGGTGTGTCAATCCAGCACGCGGTGCATGCGCAGGCTGCGGACGTGGTCGTCGGTGCGCGAGCCGTACGCCTGGACCGTCTCGACCGGGCGGAAACCCCGGGCCCGGTAGAACGCGATGCCCTTCTGGTTGCCGAGGAAGACCGACACCCACTGCTCCTTGGCGCCCGCCTCGCGGAGCCGGTCGGTGACCGCGTCCAGCAGCAGGGTGCCCAGGCCCCGGCCGCGCTGGCCCGGCTCGAGGTAGAGCACGAACACCTCGCCGGTGGTCGGATCCTTCATCCCGCCCCCGGTGACGCCGACGATCCTGCCGTCCTCCTCGGCCACCTGGTAGCCGAGCCACGCGGGCTCGGACGGCGGGATCTCCCTCGCCGTCCGCTCCTCCGTGTAGTACACGGCGATCATGCGATCGATGAAGCCCTCCGGGAGGATGTCGGCGTACGCGACCTGGTAGGCCTTGGTACATACCTCGGCGATGCTGGTCACGTCGGCTTCGGTGGCTTGACGGACAACGGCGGTCAACGATGATCCTGGCACGAGGGCAAGATTAGTCACGTGATCCGCGGGCCGCCCCCGCGGCGGCGTGGTGGTCCGCCGGGGCGTCCCGGTTCCCGTCCCGCCCGGCCGGATAACCCGGTGCTGGAACGGGGTGGTTCGGGGCAGGATGTCCGGTGTGGAGACATGGGGACCCGGTCGATATCTGTGGTGGCTCACGCGGGAACTGAAGGGGCGGGTCGCACTCGGCGCGGTGTTCGGGTCGCTCTGGTTCCTCAGTCTGGCCGGGATGCCGTACTTCATCTCGCAGGCCATCGACCACGGCCTCGGCCCGCGCAGCCGCGGCGCGCTGGCGCTCTGGACCGGCGGCGTCCTGCTGCTCGGCCTCGCCAACGCGGGCCTCGGCATCTCCCGGCACCGGAGCATGACCAAGCTGCGTACCGAGGCCGCCCTGACCACCGCCGAGCTGGTGATGGCGCACGCCGTCCGGCTCGGTGCCGCCCTGCCCCGCCAGGTCACCGCGGGCGAGGTGGTCACCATCGGCATCTCCGACGTCTGGACGATCAGCCGGGCGATGAACGTCGGCGGGGTCGGGGTGGCCGCCGTGCTCGGCTGCATCATCATCGCCACCCTGCTGTTCCGTACGTCCGGGCTGCTCGCCGCGGTGGTGCTGGTCGGCGTCCCGGCGATCGCCGCGATCGTCACCCCGCTGCTGCGGCGTACCCAGCGGGCCGGATCGCGGTACCGGGAACGCCAGGGCCGTCTCAACGCCCGGCTCGTCGACGTGACCGGCGGCCTGCGCATCCTCAACGGGCTGGGCGGCGCCGACGCGCAGCTGGCCCGCTACGAGCGGGAGTCCGCCCGGCTGCGTGACCAGGGCTACCTGGTCGGCCGCCCGTCGAGCTGGATCGGCACGCTCGGCGAGGGGCTCCCGGTGATCTTCCTGGCCGCGGTGATCTGGCTGGCCGCCCGGATGGCGGTGGCCGGCCGGATCAGCATCGGCGAGCTGGTCGCGGTCTACGGGTACACCGCGATGCTGGTCATCCCGGTGACCGTGCTGATCTTCTGCGGCTTCGACATCACCAACGGCCTGGTCGCCGCCCGCCGGGTGGTCGACTTCCTGCGGCTGCGGGTGGACGACCCGGACGGCGGTGCGGGGCCGCCCACCCCGGCGGTCCTGCACGACCCGGACTCCGGGGTGACCGCCGAGCCGGGACGGCTGACCGCGCTCGCCGGGCGCCGCCCCGCGGACGCCACCGAGGTCCTCGACCGGCTGGGCCGGTACGCGCTCGGCGAGGTGTCCTGGGGCGGTCACCGGCTCGCCGGGGTGGCCCGGGACGAGGTCCGGGCCCGGCTGCTGGTCGCCGAGAACGACGCCCACCTCTTCGCCGGTCCGCTGCGCGAGGTGGTCGCCGGGCGGCACGAGCCGGACGACGACCGGGTCCGCGCGGCCGTCGACACCGCCGCCGCCCACGACGTCGCGGCAGACCTGGGCCGCCCGGTCGACGCCGGCGGCGGGAACCTCTCCGGCGGCCAGCGGCAACGCCTCCGCCTGGCCCGCGCGGTCCACGACGACCCGGAGACCCTGCTGCTCGCCGAGCCCACCTCGGCGGTCGACGCCCACACCGAGTCCGCCATCGCCGAGCGGCTGGCGGCGGCCCGGACCGGGCGTACCACCGTGGTCGCCACCACCTCGCCGGTGCTGCTGGACCGGGCCGACACGGTGCACTACCTGGTCTCCGGCCGGGTGGCGGCCACCGGCACCCACCGGGCGCTGCTCGGTACCGAGCCGGGCTACCGGGCCCTGGTCAGCCGGGTCTTCGGGGAGTCGCCCGACGCCGATCCCGGGTTCGTCGCGGAAGGGGAGAACGCGTGAGCACCACACTGCCGATCGCCGATCAGCGGACCGTCTACCGGGCCGCGTGGCGGCTGATCCTCGCGGACCGGCGCTCGGTGGCGGCGATGCTCGGGCTGAACGCGCTCGCCGCGCTCGCCGCCCTGGGCGCGCCCTGGCTGCTCGGGCGGGTGATCGACACGGTCACCGCGGGCGGCGGTACCGGCGCGGTGGACCGGCTGGCCCTGGCCGTGCTCGGCTGCGCGCTCGCCCAGATGCTGCTGAGCCGGTACGCGCTGGCGATCGGGTACCGCTTCGGGGAGCGCACCGCGGCCCGGATCCGGGAGAACTACCTGCGCCGGGCGCTGAACCTGCCCGCCGCCGTGGTTGAGCGGGTGCCCGCCGGTGACCTGGCCGCCCGAGGCACCACCGACGTGGACGCGGTCGCCACCACGCTCCGCGACATCCTGCCCCGGGTCTTCATCGGCCTGGTCGAGGTCGTCTTCATCGTGGCCGCGGTGCTGCTGCTCGACCCGCTGCTCGGCGTGGTCGGCGTGCTCGGGCTGACCGGGATCGTGGTGGTCACCCGGTGGTACCTGAAACGGGCCCGGGACGCGTACCTGCGGGAGGGCGAGGCGAACTCCTGGCTGGCCGAGGAGCTGGCGGCCACCACCGAGGGCGCCCGTACGGTCGAGGCGTTCCGGCTGGCCGAGCGCCGGATGGCGGCCGGGTCGGCGGCCCTGGCGGAGACCCGGCGCACCCGGATGGCCACCCTCGCCCTGCGCAGCGTGTTCTTCCCGGTGGTCGAGACGTCGTACGCGATCCCGACGGTCTTCGTGCTCGCCGTCGGCGGCCTGCTCTACATCGACGGCCGGATCAGCCTCGGCACGGTCGGCGCGGCCGTGCTCTACCTGCGGCAGCTCGTCGGGCCGGTGGACACCCTGCTGATCCGGATCGAGATGTTGCAGAGCAGCGCCGCCTCGTTCGCCCGGGTCGAGGGGCTCGCCGCGGTGCCCGCCCCGCCCCCGCCGGCCACCGAGGCGCCCCGCGACGACCGGATCGAGGTCCGGGGCGTCCGGTACGCGTACGACACCGGCCGGGACGTGCTGCACGACGTCGACCTGACCGTCCGGCCCGGCGAGCGGCTCGCCGTCGTCGGGCTCTCCGGCGCCGGCAAGTCCACCCTGGGCCGCCTGATCGCCGGCGTCGACCGCCCCTCCGCGGGCAGCGTGACGGCCGGCGGCGTCCCGGTCGCCGACCTGCCCCCGGACCTGCTCCGCCGCCAGGTCGTGCTGGTCACCCAGGAGCACCACGTGTTCCGGGAGACGCTCCGGGAGAACCTGATGATCCCGGCGCCGGACGAGACGCTGCGCCGCGCGCTGGCCACGGTCGGCGCCGACTGGGCCACCGACCTGGACCGCGACCTCGGCGAACGGCCACTCGACGGCGCGCAGGCCCAGCAGCTCGCGCTGGCCCGGGTGCTGCTCGCCGACCCGCACACGATCATCCTCGACGAGGCGACCGCCCTGCTCGACCCGACCGCCGCGCGGACCGCCGAACGGGCCCTCGCCGCGGTCCTGCACGAGCGCACGGTGATCGCGATCGCGCACCGCCTGCAGACCGCCCACGACGCCGACCGGGTGGCGGTGATGGACGACGGCCGCATCGTCGAGCTCGGCACCCACGACGAGCTGCTGACCGCGAACGGCCGCTACGCCGCCCTCTGGAGCTCCTGGCACGGCGCCGACTCCGCGACCCACACCCGGCCGTAGCGCGCCGCCGGGTCTCGGCTGGCTCACAGGGGTGTCTCAAGGACCGCGAGACACCCCTGTGAGCCAGCCGGAGAGCGGGCGGCATCCCCCGTGCGAGCTACCGGGGACTGTCCCCCGTACGGTGACCCGGCCCGTGATCCTGGTCGTTACGCTGCCCGGATGTTCCTCAGGGATGCGGTACGACGATGGCACCGGCTCGGCGAGCCGGTCCGGGACGGTCTGCTCGCGGTGGTCCTCGCCGCGATCTCGTTCCTCCCGGCGCTGCAGCACCACGGCACCCAGCTCGGCGACCTGCCGCCCCGGCCGGTGGACGCGTTCGCCGTGGTCGCGTCGCTCGCCATGTCGCTGCCGCTCGTCGTACGCCGCCGGTGGCCCGCCTGGTGCCTGACCGTGGTCGCGGCCGGCTTCGCGCTGCAGGAGCTGGGTGGCCACAGTTCGTTCGCGAGCGTGGGACTGCTGGTGGCGATCTTCAGCGCGGGGGCACATCAGCCGTCGTCGCGCCGCTGGTGGGGCCTCGGCGCGACGGTGGCGTACGCCGGGCTCGCCGCGGCGCTGATCGCGAGCGGCTCGCCGAACGGCCCGGCCGACATGGCGGTCTTCTACGGCGCGCTGGCCGCGGACTGGCTGCTCGGCGCCTGGCTGCGCAAGACCCGGGCCGACGAGGCGGAGAACCGGCGGCTGACCGCCGAGAGCGCGCGTACCGACGAGCGCGTGAAGATCGCCCGGGAGCTGCACGACGTGGTCACCCACCACGTCACGGCGATGGTGGTGCAGGCCGGTGCCGCCCAGTTCCTGACCGCGCAGCCGGAGCGGGTGCTGGAGAGCCTCGAGTCGATCAACGACACCGGGCGGCGGGCCCTCTCGGAGCTGCGCGACCTGCTCGGCGTCCTGGACCCGTCGCGGGACGCGCCGATGGGCCGGCTGCCCAGCCTGAGCCAGCTCGACGAACTGGTCGGGCAGACCCGGGACGCGGGCCAGCCGATCGACCTGGTCCGCCAGGGCAGCCCGCGGGAGCTGGGCGCGGCCCGGGAACTGGCCGCGTTCCGGGTGGTGCAGGAGTCGCTCACCAACGCGCTCAAGTACGCGGCCGGCAGCGACACCCGGGTGGAGGTCGACTACCGCCGGGAGGGGCTGCGCCTGGAGATCGTCACGGCGAAGGCGGCCGGCCCGTCGCCGGGCACCGGGGGATCCGGGCGAGGGCTGGCCGGGCTGCGCGAACGGGTCGAGGTCTTCGGCGGCGAGTTCTCGGCGGGCGTACAGGCGAACGGCGGCTTCGCGGTCCGCGCGCACATCCCGGTCGCCGATCACCCCTGATCTCGCCGCCGTCACGCCTGGCCTCGCGGTTGTCACGCCTGATCTCGCCGCCGTCACGCCTGGCCTCGCGGTTGTCACGCCTGATCTCGCCGCCGTCACGCCTGGCCTCGCGGTTGTCACGCCTGGCCTCGCCGCCGTCACGCCTGATCGAGCGGGCCGTCACCCCGCGCACTCGTGCAGGATGCCGGGGATGAGCGACGAACCGATCCGGGTGCTGGTCTGCGACGACCAGGCCCTGGTGCGGACCGGGTTCGCGACCATCTTCAGCGCCCAGCCCGACATGACCGTCGTGGGCGAGGCGGAGGACGGCGCGGCCGCGGTCGAGATGGCCACCCGCCTGCGGCCCGACGTCCTGGTGATGGACGTCCGCATGCCGATCATGGACGGCATCGAGGCCACCCGGAGGCTGGCCGGCGCCGGGGTCGCCGACCCGGTCAAGGTGCTCGTGGTGACCACGTTCAACATCGACGAGTACGTGTACCGGGCGCTCCAGGCCGGGGCGAGCGGCTTCCTGCTCAAGGACGTCTCGCCCCTGCAGCTGGTCTCCGGGGTCCGTACGGTGGCGCGAGGTGACCAGTTGCTCGCGCCCGAGGTGACCCGCCAGCTGATCGGCCGGTACGCCGAGCGGGTCCGGCCGGGTGAGCCGTCCGGTGGAGCGCCGGGCGGGCTGACGCCCCGGGAGCTGGAGGTGCTCCGGCTGATCGCCTCCGGGCTCTCGAACACCGAGATCGCGGCGAGCCTGGTGCTCAGCGGGGAGACGGTCAAGACGTACGTCTCGCGCATCCTGGCCAAACTCGATCTGCGGGATCGGGTGCAGGCCGTGGTGTACGCGTACCGGACCGGTCTCGTCATCCCCTAGTCGCTAGACCATCCCCTGTGGGAGCGACCGCGGACTGTCCACCGTGAGGTGACGATCCTCGATGGCTGTCCGCATAGCGTTCTTCCTGTGAGGGCGGCGAGGGGCCGCTCCTGGTGGAAGAGGGATCGCGATGAAACGCTGGCTGCCTTTGATCATGCTGATGGTGATCTTCATCGTCACCGACGCCGCGGTGGTCGGACTTCTCAACGCCGCCTCCGGCATCGCGATCGTGAGCCTTCTGCTGGGCTTCCTGGCGGCGGGTGCCACGCTTCTGCTGTACGAGTTCAGCGTGCGGAAGATCGAGAAGAAGGAGGCGGTCGACGTACCCTGGTCCAGGGCGGCGGCCGGGGTTCGCAACGGCACCCTGCTCGGCGTCGGCCTGTTCACGCTCACCGTGCTGCTGATCGCGATCTTCGGCGGCTTCTCGATTGCGGGCTGGGGCTCCTTCGGCGGGATGATCTCGATCTTCGGCCTGATGACGGCGGTGGCGGCCGTCGAAGAGGTGCTCTTCCGTGGCGTGCTGTTCCGGATCATCGAGGAGAAGGCCGGCACCTGGCGGGCCCTGGCGATCTCGGCGGTCATCTTCAGCGTGCTGCACCTGCTGAACCCGGGCCGCAGCTTCGGCGGCGTGATCGGGATCGTGGCGGCGGGTGCGATGGTGGCCTCGGCGTACGTGGCGACCCGCTCCCTCTGGGTGCCGATCGGGATGCACCTCGGCTGGAACTGGGCCGAGGGCGGTCTGTTCGGTGTCACGGTGTCGGGTTCGGAGGGTGGCCGGGAGGGCCTGCTGCACGGGGTGTTCGACGGTGGGGCGGCGCTGACCGGCGGCAGCTTCGGGCCGGAGGCCAGCATCGCGGCGATCCTGATCGGGCTGGTCGCGACGTACCTCTTCCTGCGCAACGCCCAGCGCAACGGGAACATCCGCCCGCGTCCGGCGGCGGTCCTGACCACCGCTTCCGCTTCCTCCTCCGCGGCTTCCGTCTCGCCCACCGCGTCCGTCTCGCCCACCGCGTCCCCCGCGTCTGCCTCGTCCGCTTCGGCCGGCGCTGGTGAGGCCTCCTATCGGGAGCAGGCCGAAGCCTCGGAGTGAGTTCGTCAGTGGGACATGCGGGCCGCCGCCGGGGTACCGGTTGCGGCCCGCCCTGCTGTCTGCGCACGGATTCTGGCTAGCCTCCTAGGAAGCCCAGAGCGGTAGTGGCGGGCCGGATCGAGGGGAATCGGGCTTTCGAGAGGGGTGGGCCGGGTTCTCCGGGCTGATCGGGTGGGTTTCTCGGCCGAGTGGGCCGGGTTTCCCGGACCGGCGAGCCGGGCTTCTCGAGTGGGTGAGCCGGTAAGGAAAGTCTCCGGAGAACCGGTTTGTGGGCGGTTGCCCGGGCGCGAGAGGATCGCAGCGTGGAGGAACGCGGAGAGCGAGCCGACGGGCTTCGGGTCCAGCTGTTCGGGGCGCTGCGGGCGCATCGGGACGGCGGCGACCTGGTCGTGCCCGGTGCGCGGCTGCGCGGGCTGCTGGCCCGGCTGGCGCTCGCCGCCGGCCGGCCGGTCGGGGTGGGGGTGCTCGTCGACGCGCTCTGGCCGGAGGAGCGGCCGGGTGATCCGGCGAACGCGCTGCAGTCGCTGGTCTCGCGGCTGCGCCGGGTGCTCGGGGATGCGGACGCGGTGGTGCAGGAGGTGGGCGGCTACCGCCTCGGGGTGAACGCGGACGACGTGGACGTGGTCCGGTTCGAGAGGCTGGCGGCGTTCGGGCGGGAGCGGTTGCGAGCCGGGGACGCGGCGGAGGCGTCCGAGGCGCTGAGCGAGGCGCTCTCGCTGGCCGCCGGGCGGGGCGTGACGGGCGCGGCCGGCGGTGGTCCGGGTGCCGGCCGTGGTCCGGGTGCCGGCCGTGGTCCGGGTGCCGCCGGTGGTCCGGGTGCCGCGGGTGGTCCGGATGCCGTGGGTGGGGCGGTCGCGGGCGACCTGGGCGTGGTGGTCGCGGGCGAAGTGGGCGTGGTGGCCGAGGGTGTCGTGGTGCGGCTGGCGCGGGCGGTGGCCGGGGCACAGGTCGATCTGGCCGAGACGGATCTGCTGCTCGGGCGGCAGGACGTGGCCGAGGCGAGGCTGGTGCCGTTGCTGGCCGAGCATCCGCTGGACGAGCGGGTCGCGGTGCTGCTGATGGACGCGCTCGCGGCGCAGGGACGGCAGGCGGACGCGCTCGCGCTGTTCGAGCGGGTGCGCGAGGATCTCGCCGATCGACTGGGCGCCGATCCCGGCAGGGCCCTGCGAGAGCGGCATCTCACGCTGTTGCGGGCGCCGGCCGAGGTCGTACGGGAAAGGGAAGCGGAAGCGGGGAACCTGCCTGAGCCACTGACGAGTTTCGTGGGGCGGGAGGATGATCTCGCGCGGGTGGACGCGCTGCTCGTGGCCGGGCGGCTGGTGACGGTGCTCGGGCCCGGTGGCGCCGGGAAGACGCGGCTGGCGACGGAGGCGAGCCGGCGGCGGCGCGGTGACTACGCGGACGGCGTGTGGATGATCGACCTGGCGTCGGTGACCGTGCCGTCGGAGCTGCCCGCGACCGTGCTGAACGCGACCGGGCCGCGGTCGACCACGATCTTCGAGAGCGCGAAGGCCCGGCTGGAGCGCGGTGAGCTGGACATGCTGGTGGAGCAGTTCGCCGGGCGGGACTACCTCCTGCTGGTGGACAACTGCGAGCATCTGATCGACGCGGTCGCGCATCTGACGACGACGCTGCTGGTGCGCTGTCCCGGGCTGCGGATCCTGGCGACGAGCCGGGAGCCGCTCGCGGTGGACGGGGAGGCGCTGGTGCCGCTCGGTCCGCTGGCCATGCCCGATTCCGATCACCTGGACGAGGCGCGGGCCGCTCCGGCCGTGCGGCTGTTCGCCGAGCGCGCCGCCGCGGTCCGGCCCGGCTTCACGGTCGATGAGGCGACGGTGTCCGACATCGTTCAGGTGGTGCGCCGTCTCGACGGCCTGCCGCTGGCGCTGGAGCTCGCGGCGGCCCGGCTGCGCACGCTGGCGCTGGGTGACCTGGCGGCCGGGCTGGACGACCGGTTCCGGCTGCTGACCACCGGCAGCCGTACGGCACTGCCCCGGCACCGGACGCTGCGCGCGGTGATCGCCTGGAGCTGGGAGCTGCTCGCCGAGGATGAGCGGATCGTGGCCGAGCGGGTGTCGGTGCTGCCCGGCGGCGTCACCCCGGCGTCGGCGGCCGCGGTCTGCGCCGGGACGACGGTCGCGGTCGCGGAGATCCCCGAGCTGCTCGCGGCCCTGGTCGACAAGTCGATGCTGCAGCTGGTGGGGGACACCGGGCGTCACCGGATGCTGGAGACGCTCCGTGAGTACGGCATCGACCGGCTCGCGGAGCAGGGTGTGCTGGCCCGGGTTCGGGAGCTCGCGGCGGGTTTCCTGCTGGCGCTGATGTCCGAATATGATCCGCTGCTCCGGACCGGTGCCCAGCTCGACGCGCTGCGGGTGGTGCGGGCGGAGTACGACAACGCGCTCGCCGCGCTGCGGTACTACTGCGATGCGGGGGAGGCCGGCGCGGCGATCCGGCTCGCCATGGATCTGTCCTGGTACTGGCAGATGTTCGGGCGGCACGCCGACGCGGCGTTCTGGCTGCGGGAGTCGCTGGCCGTGCCGGGGGAGCGGGATCCGCTGACGAGCGACGCGGCCGAGGCGATGCTGATGCTCAACCGGGCCGGCTCGGAGACCGCGATGATCACCGAGACGGCGGAGCAGCGGCGACGGCGTACCCGGGAGCTGGCCGCACGGCTGAGTGCGGCGCCGGCACCGCCCGGGAAGTTCGGCGCGATGATCTCGATCGTCCTCTTCATGGCGGAGGAGACGGCCGAGGCGGAGGCCCGGCTGGTGCGGCTCTGCGAGGACGCGGATCCGTGGGTGGCCGCTCTCGCCCACCTCTTCCGGGCCCAGGTGGCGGAGAACAAAGGCGACGTGGCGCGGGTGGGTACCGACGTGGACCTGGCGCTGGCCGGGTTCCGGGCGGCCGGCGACCGCTGGGGCCAGGCCACCGTGCTGCCGATGCGGGCGATGCTCCGGCAGTACGAGGGCGATCTGGACGGTGCGCTCGCCGATCTGCTCGCGGCGAAGTCGCTGGCCGGGCAGTTCGGGTCGCTGGACCTGGGTGACGAGATCTTCATCGATCTGCGCTGGGCCGACCTGCACATGCGGCGCGGCGAGCCGGACAAGGCACGGGACGCGGTCGCCTCGGCCCGGCGGCGGGCGGAACGCGCCATGTCACTGGAGATGAGCGTGCTGATCGATGCCCTGGAGGCGGGGCTGATGGTCAGCCTCGACGAGCTGGAGCGGGCCGAGGCGTTGCTGGAACGCGCGTCGCGGGGACTGTCGGTGGACGGCGCCGAGATCATGACCGGCGATCACGGGCTGGCCATCGTCGGCACGGTGGACGCGGCGCTCGCCCTGAAGCGCAACGATTCGCCGCGGGCCGAGCGGGCGCTGATCCGGGCGTACGCCGCGGCGATCGAGACCCGGGACATGCCGGTCATGTCGATGGTGGCGGTCGGCGCGGCGGGGCTCGCCGACCTGCTCGGGCGCCCGCGGGAGGCGGCGATGCTGCTCGGCGCGGCGGCGAGGCTGCGCGGCGCGCACGACCCGACCGACATGACGGTGTCGTGGCTGACCCGGCGGGGGCAGGAGGCGCTCGGCGCGGCGGAGTTCCAGGAGTCGTATCAGAGCGGGTGGGCGCTGGACCCGGGCACGGCACTGGCCCGGGTGAATCCGGGCCAGCTCGCGATCGACGGGGTCTGACCGCGGCGCGCGATCGACGGGCGTGACGACCGCTCGCGCAGGCTCGCAGTGGTCGGTGACGGCCTGTGCCCGACGAATCCGATTGATCGGATTCGTCGGGCAGGTGATCGGCTGCGCGGATCGGATTCAGGCTCGGCGGTTGTAGGCGCGCAGGGCCAGGGGGACGAAGACGACCAGCAGGCCCGCCATCCAGGCCAGGGTGATCATCAGGTGGTGGGCGACCGGGCCGCCGATGAGGAGGCCGCGTTCCGCCGCGACGATCGAGGTGATCGGGTTGACGTGGACGAAGCCCTGCAGCCAGCCCGGCAGCGTGCTGGTCTGCACGAAGACGTTGCTGCCGAAGGAGAGCGGGAAGACCAGCAGGAACATCACGCCCTGGACCGCGCCCGAGCTGCGGACCAGCATGCCGACCCAGACCGAGATCCAGCAGAAGCAGAGGCCGAAGGCGATCGCCAGGCCGACCGCGGCCAGCGTCGGCACCGCCCCCGTCTGGATCCGGAAACCCATCACGGTGCCGAACCCCAGCATCACCACGCAGACCGTCAGGTAGCGGACGACGTCCGCCATGACCGCGCCGATCAGGGGTGCCGACCGGGCCACCGGTAGTGACCGGAACCGGTCGAAGACGCCCTTCTCGATGTCGGCGTTGAGGTTCTGGCCGAGCGCGATGCCGCCCATGGCCAGCGACTGTCCGAGCAGGCCGGGCAGCAGGTACTGCAGGTAGGCGTGCCGGTCGCCGCCCGCGATCGCGCCGCCGAACAGGTAGGTGAAGATCAGCAGGAAGATCACCGGCTGCAGCGTGACGTCGATCAGCGCCTCGGGCGTCCGGATCGTCTTGATCAGGCTGCGTCTCATCAGCGCACCGCTGTGCCTGATCAGGGCGAGCAGGCTTCCGCCGCGAGGGTGGTCCACGCGTACGGGCATCGTCATCGCGGTCATGCCGGCGACTCCTTGCGGGTGTGGTTGTCGGTCAGCGTGTGGAACACCTCGTCGAGGCTGGGCAGGTGCAGGGCGAGCTCGGTCACCTCGACGCCGGCCTGCCGCAGCGCGGGGAGCACCTCGTCCAGGGCGGTGTCGGCGGTGACCGGCACCGAGGCGGCGCCGGGACGGGCGCCGGCCGACTCGTCCGGCGCCGCGGTGGTGCCGGGCGCCGCGACGACGTCGAGCACCTTGATCACGTCGGGCAGCCGTTCCGGGTCGGCCGGCCGGATCCGCAGGGTCTGCCCGCCGACGCGCCGCTTGAGCCCGTCCGGGGTGTCCTGGGCGATCACCCGGCCGTGGTCGACCACCACGATCTCGTCGGCGAGCGCGTCCGCCTCCTCGAGGTACTGCGTGGTCAGCAGCACGCTGGAGCCCTGCGCGACCTGGGTGCGGACGACGCCCCACATGTCCTCGCGCTTGGCCGGGTCCAGTCCGGTGGTCGGCTCGTCCAGGAAGATCACCTCGGGGTGACCGACCAGGCTGGCCGCCAGGTCGAGGCGGCGCCGCATGCCACCCGAGTACGTCTTCGCCATCCGGCCGGCGGCCTCGGTCAGGTCGAACCAGGCCAGCAGTTCGGCGGCGCGCTTCTTGGCGTCCCGTGTCGTCAGGTCCAGCAGCTGGCCGATCAGCACCAGGTTCTGCGTGCCGGTCAGGTCCTCGTCGACGGAGGCGTACTGGCCGGTCAGCCCGATGCGCCGGCGCACCTTCTGCGGGTCGCGGAGCACGTCGACGCCGGCGACGAACGCGCTTCCCTCGTCGGGGCGCAGCAGCGTGGCGAGCACCCGTACCGCGGTCGTCTTGCCGGCGCCGTTGGGGCCCAGCACGCCCAGGACGGTGCCCCGGCGCATCGCCAGGTCGACGCCGTCCAGCGCCTGGGTCGTCCCGAATCGTTTGCGCAGCCCCTCGGCGCGCACCACCAAGTCCTCCACCGGATCTCCCCCTCAGGTCTGTTGCGACTCTGAGAGTGCGGGATGCCGCTGGTACGGGGCGCACACGGCGCTGGCACGGCCGGAATCGGCCGTGCCAGCGATGTCAGTCCCGCACGGGCGGGCCGCCGGTCGGCGGGGCGCGCCGTGGGGGGGCGGGGGGCGCCAGCCGGTTAATTCGGGCTCATGCGATGTGGGGGTGGGTGCGGTGGGGGGGGTGGGGGCGGTGGCCGC